>NZ_CP068046.1:1597727-1917272 GCF_016698665.1 Devosia rhizoryzae | reverse complement strand
GGATCAGCTCGTCGGCTGGCACATGCTGCCCGTGCAACTCATAGAGCCGCAGATCGTCAAGGCCGCCATAGACCTTGTTGGTGCTCGAAAAGATCACCGGTGCCTTGCGGCCGGCCTTACGTACTGCCTCGAGCACATTGATCGTGCCGCGCGCATTGACGTCGAAATCATCGATCGGATCGACAAGGCTCGTCGTCACCGCCGTTTGCGCCGCAAAATGGAATACGGCGTCGGCCTTAGCCAGCACCGGCTCGATCGCAGCCGGATCACGGATATCGGCCACCACCACCTGCAACTGGTCGCCATACTGGCCCTTGAGCCAATCTAGGTTCTGGCTGACGCCATTACGGCTGAGATTGTCGAGGATAGTGACGCTCTCGCCATCGCTGAGCAGCGCATCGGCGAGGTTGCTTCCGATAAAACCGGCCCCGCCGGTAATAACAGTTGTCATGACACAAGGCCTCGTTCTTCCAGCTGCCGCCGCATCTCGGCGCCGCGATCAACCGCCTGTGCTTCGCGCACCCACTCTGCCAGTTCGTCCAGCGAGTCTTCCAGCCGATACTGTGGCTCAAAGCCGAGCAGCTCGCGCGCCTTGGAAATATCGGCAAAGCAATTGCGAATATCGCCCGAGCGCGCCTTGTTCATGATCTCGGGCTGGAGCTCCGGCACGCCCATGGCGCGCGCCAACATATTTGCGATGTCGGCGATGGCATAGGCATTGCCGCTGCCGATATTGATGACATGGCCAGCAGCCGATTTCTGCTCCAGCGCCAGCCGGAACGCGCGTGCCACATCGCGCACATGCACGAAATCGCGCTTCTGCTTGCCGTCTTCGAAAATCGTCGGCGGCTGACCGTTGATCAAACGCGACGCGAAGTTCGCCAAGACGCCGGTATAAGGGTTGGACAGCGCCTGACCGGGGCCGAAAACGTTGAACAAGCGCAGCGCCACGGCATCGACGCCATAAGCTTCGCCAAAGATCAGCACCGACTTTTCCTGCGCATACTTGGTCAGCGCATAGATCGAGGCGAGATCCACCGGCTTCTGCTCGTCGGTCGGGAAGGGGGTCAGTGCCGAGCCATCCGGCGCCACCGGATCCCAGCGACCGGCCTTGATGTCGGCGCCCTTGCGACGGATCGAACCCGAATGGGTGCCGTCCGCGGTCTGGTACAGCCCCTCGCCATAGACGCTCATCGAGGACGCTACGACAATGCGCTTGATCGGCAGGTCGATCATGGCTTCCAGCAGCACCGCCGTGCCCAGATCATTGCCGCCCACATATCGCGCGATCTCGTACATCGATTGACCAACACCGACTTCCGCCGCCAGGTGCACCACACCGTCAATGCCCTTTAGTGCTTCAGATACCGCCGCCTTGTCGCGCACATCGGCGCGGATCAGCTCGACACCATCCGGTGTCGCCGCTGCGGCATCGCCGTGCACCTGGTCGATCAGACTGTCGAGGATGCGCACGGAATAGCCCTGCGCCAGCAATTCCTCGGTGACATACCGTCCGATAAAGCCGCAGCCGCCGGTGATCAGTATCTGTTTCATAAGTGCCCCTGCAAGGTAAGTAGCTGCTCAGCCAACCATCCCTCGCATATCGGGTTCCAGAAGCAAAATTCGCCGGAACCGCAATCGGGAACCTAAGGCGCAACAAAGCCTTTGTTTCAGCCCTGCGCGGCTCGATAATTCCGATCATCCACTTATTCCGGCTGCTATCCAGCCTCGCTATAATTTATCTCAGGTTAAAGATTAGGACGCGGTGCCGGAGCTTTGAACCCTCTCAGGCAACCACTGATCTGCCCGCGCCTAGGGCCATAGAGCTCCAAAAAACCGGCAGTGGACGAAGCTAACGCTTGGGTTCAAACTCGAATGCAGGAACAAAGCTCACGATTGCTCGATTGCAGCCACACGCTGATCGAAAGGGCGGAACTAATGAAGATTGTCGTGTTGGGTGCAGGTTACGTTGGCCTCACCACCAGCGCCTGCCTCGCCGAACTGGGTCATGACCTCGTCTGCTGCGATATTGATGACGCCCGTGTCGAAGCATTAAACCGCGCTCAGATTCCAATTTTCGAGCCTGGCCTTTCCGAACTCGTCGGCAAACAGGTGGCGGCTGGACGCCTCAAGTTTTCCACCGATGCGCAGACCCATGCCGGCCGCGCCGATGCCGTCTTCCTCGCTGTCGGCACGCCCTCGGACGAAGACGGCAATATCGACCTGACCTATGTCGAAGCCGCTGTCGCCGGCATCGGCCCGAGTCTCCGCCCTGACACCCTGCTTGTGGTCAAATCCACCGTCGTCGCCGGCACCGCTCGCCAGCTCAAGGAGCTCGTCGACGCCGTTCGCGGCGACAGCGCGATTGCGGTTGCATCAAATCCTGAATTTTTGCGGGAAGGCTCCGCCATCGGCGATTTCATGGAAGCCGATCGCATCGTCATCGGCGCCGACGATGCCCGCTCCGAGGCCGTGCTGCGCGAAATCTACCGCCCGCTCACCCGCCGCGGCGTTCCCCTGGTCGCCGGCAAGACAGTTAATGCCGAGCTGATCAAATATGCCGCCAATGCGCTGCTGGCGCTCAAGATCGGCTTCATCAACGACGTCGCCAATCTCTGCGAAGCCGTTGGCGGCGATGTCACCGCCGTCGCCGACGGCATTGGCCGCGACGCGCGGATTGGCTCCGCATTTCTCGCCGCCGGTCCCGGCTTCGGTGGCTCCTGCTTCCCCAAGGATACCCGCGCCTTTGCCAGCATCGGCCGCCGCCACGGCGCGCCGCAGCCCCTCGTCGAGGCACTGATCCAAGGCAATGACCAGCGCAAGGCCGATCTCGCCCAGCGCATCATCGCCGCTGCCCCGTCCCGCGGCCGCGTCGCCATCCTTGGCACGAGTTTCAAGGCAAACACCGACGACGTGCGCGAATCTGCCTCCCTCGCCATAATCCCGCTGCTGCAGCAGGCCGGCCTCGAAGTACACGCGCACGATCCGCAGCCCGAAGCCGCCAAGCGCCAGCTCACCGATGTCGATTGGCACGACGATCCACTCGCCGCCTGCCGCGATGCGGACGTAACCGTCATCCTCACCGAGTGGGATGAATACCGCTCGCTTAACCTGAAGCGCATGGCCGAAACCATGCATGGCCATCATCTGTTTGACTTCCGCAACATCCTCTCGGCCGAGCAGGCTGCGCGCGTCGGTCTCCACTACCACGCTATCGGTCGCCCAGATGTCTTGCCCAAGGCCAAAGCGCGCGGGCAGGGCACTGTTGCCGGTCTTGCCGTTGCCGCCTCCCCAGCCTGACCAAACCTCAAGGAGCATCTCATGAGCAGTTCAAACACCACCACCGATCAGGACGAAATCCGCGAATGGGCCGAAGCCCGCGACGGCCATCCCGTCAAGGTCGATACCGGCGGCGAAGGCGGCATCCTGCGCATCGATTTCGGCAAGCCCGAGGACAATCTTGAAGCCATCGAGTGGGACGAGTTCTTCGAAATCTTCGACGAGAACAACCTCGCCTTCCTCTACCAGGACAAGACCGCCGACGGCAGCGAAAGCCGCTTTAATAAATTCGTGAACCGTGACTGAGACTAAATCCATGACCACCGCCCACCAGGCCGACCAGCAAATGCAGGCCGCCATCGTTACCGGCCCCGGCACCATGCATGTGGAAAGCCTGCCGCTCCCCGAGCCCGGACCCGGTCAGGTCAGGATCAAGCTTGAGGGCTGCGGCGTCTGCGCCTCCAACCTGACGCCCTGGGCGGGTCCCGAATGGATGAAATTCCCTACCGAACCCGGCGGGCTCGGCCATGAAGGCTGGGGCTTTGTCGACGCCGTCGGCCCCGACGTCGGTGACCTCAAGGTCGGCGACCGCGTCGCCGCGCTTTCCTACCACAGCTATGCCACCCACGACATTGCCGATGCCCGCGCCGTGGTGAAACTGCCACCCGAACTTGCCGGCGTGCCGTTTCCCGGCGAACCGCTCGGCTGCGCCATGAACATCTTTAAGCGCGCGCAGATCTCTGCCGGTCAGACCGTTGCCATCGTCGGCATCGGCTTTCTCGGCGCGCTCCTCACCCAGCTTGCCGTCGCTGCCGGCGCTCGCGTCATCGCGATCGGCCGCCGCCCGTTCACCCTCGATCTCGCCACCGAAATGGGCGCCGCGGAAACCATCCTCATGGATGACCACTGGAAGATCATCGAACAGGTCAAGCAACTGACCAACGGCCAGTTCTGCGATGTCGTCATCGAAGCGGTGGGCAAGCAATGGCCGCTCGATCTTTCGGCCGAGCTCACCAAGGAACGCGGCCGGCTGGTCATTGCCGGCTATCACCAGGATGGCCCTCGCCAGGTCAACATGCAGATGTGGAACTGGCGCGGTCTCGACGTCATCAACGCCCATGAACGCGACCCCGTGATCTACATCCAGGGCATCCGCGACGCCGTCGATGCTGTCGTCGCCGGCCGCCTCGACCCGCAAAAGCTCTACACCGACCGCTTCGACCTTGCCCAACTCGACAAGGCGCTTGATGCCACGCGCGACCGCCCCGACGGCTTCCTCAAGGCGCTGGTGATGTATCCATGACCTCTGCCGAGAAGTTGCGGATCGGTTTTCTAGGAACCGGCCGCATCGGCACCATGCGCATGCAGTCGCTGCTCGACAGCGGCCTCATCGAAGCTGCCGCCATCGCCGACCCCAGCCCGCAAATGCTTGACGTCGCGCTTGAACTCGCTCCGAAGGCCAAGGTCGTGGACGGCCTCGAAGGTCTGCTTGCAGAACAGCTGGACGGCGTGGTCATCGCCACGCCGAGTGCCCTTCACGCCGCGCAATCCATCCAGGCGCTCGAAGCCGGCACCGCCGTCTTCTGCCAGAAACCTCTGGGCCGCACCGAAGCCGAAGTTGCGGCCGTGGTGGAAGCCAGCCGCCGCGCCGACCGGCTCCTGGGCGTCGACCTCTCCTACCGCCACACAGCCGGCATGGTGGCCATCCGGGACCTGTTCCGGCAGGGGAGTCTCGGCAAGGTCTTCGGCATCGATCTTGTCTTCCACAATGCCTATGGCCCTGACAAACCCTGGTTCTTCGACAAGGCTTTGTCGGGCGGTGGGTGCGTCATGGACCTCGGCGTTCACCTCGTCGACCTCGCGCTCTGGGGCCTCGACTTCCCCGAGATCGTCTCCGCAACCGGCAACCTCTTCAGCAAGGGCCAGCCGATCGGCCCGCACGACGACACGGTTGAGGACTATGCCAGCGCCACGCTGACACTTGCCGGTGGAACCGTGCTCAGGTTGGCCTGTTCGTGGCACCTCAATGCCGGTCGCGACGCCATCATCGAAGCCGACTTCTACGGCACGCAAGGCGGCGCCAGCCTCAAGAACCAGAACGGCTCCTTCTTCGATTTCGGCGCCTGGCACCACACCGGCACGTCAAGCCAGGTGCTGGCCGATCCCGAACGCGACTGGCCGGGCGGCGCCATCGTTGACTGGGCCAAAAAGCTGTCCACCGGCGCGCGCTTTGATCCCGAAGCCGAGCACTTCACCGCGGTCTCCGCCGCGCTCGACCAGATCTATGGACGCTAGCCGTTCCGCGCCGATTGGCGTCCTGACCTTTCATCGCTGCATCAACTATGGCTCCTACTGGCAAGCGCGCTGCCTCGTCGAAGGCCTGGTTGCCCGCGGTCACAATGCGGTGCTGCTCGACTATCAGTCATCGCGCATCGACCGTGCCGAATGGCGCGTCGCACTCCGCCCCGCACAGGGTTTTTGGGGCGAGCGCGAGGACCGCAAGCTTTATGCGGAAAAAACGCGCAAGTTCTTCGCCGCCTTCGAGACCCTGCCGCTGTCGCGACCATTCCCCTTGGACGAACCGGAAAAAGCCGGATCGTTCGATCTGGTCGTGGTCGGCAGCGACGAAGTCTTTAATCTCCGCCACCCCTGGTTCGGCGGCGAGACGCTTTTCTATGGCGAAGGCCTGCGCACCAAGCGCCGAGCCTCCTACGCCGCAAGCTTCGGCAACCAGTCCTACGAGCTCGATCAGCCCTGGGCCGAGCGCCTGCGCAATTTTGACGATGTGGCCGTCCGCGATGCGAATTCCGCTGGCATTGTCAGCAAGGCACTTGGGCTCGAGCCAGTGATGGTGCTCGATCCCGTGCTGCAATTCCCTGAAATCATCGAGCCGGCACCGGTGCCCGAGCGTCCGTCATATATCGCTCTATACGGCCATGGCCTGCCCGACTGGTTTGCGCAAAAAGTCCGCGCCTTTGCCGATAGAACCGGGCGCCAGGTCGTCAGCATCGGCTACCGCAATTGGTGGGCCGACGAGAGCTGGATCGACGCCAGCCCAGCGGAATTTGCCGGTTTCATCGCCGGGGCCGATGCCGTCGTGACCAACTTCTTTCACGGCTGCGTCTTCGCCCTGGTCAACAACAAACCCTTCGCTACCGCACCGTCCGATTATCGCTCCAACAAGGTCCGCGACCTCGTCGGCGCCCTGGATGCGCAATCGCATCTCGTGACCGAAGCAAACGCCGACCAAGACTATGACCGCCTCCTCGGCACACCGCTGAACCCGAAAATCGGCACCCGCATCGGCACCCTGCGCCAAAGCTCGGAGAGCTATCTCGATGCGATCCTCGCCTGAGGCGCTGAGCCCCCGAGACATCATGGGCGGCGGCATGTGCATCGGCTGCGGCAGCTGTGTTGCGGCGCTGCAGCCTAGTCGCGCTGCCATGACTTTCGACCGCTACGGCCAGTACAAGCCCCAAGGCGCGTTCACCTCCAAACGCAGCACCCGCTTCGCCCAGCTCTGCCCATTCTCGCCTAGCGCCCGCAACGAAGACGATATCAGCGCCGAACGCTTGCCCGCTTCAACCAACAGCGACAATCGCTTGGGCCGCTTCGAGGCCGCCTATGTCGGCGCCGTAGTCGAACCCGATTTCCGCAGCAATGGCAGCTCCGGCGGAATGGTCAGCTGGGTCGCCGCCGAACTGCTGCGCCGCGGCCTGGTCGATGGAATCGCTCACGCCAAACCATCGGGGGAGGGAGGCTTTTTCCGCTACAGCATCTCCCGTAGCCTCGATGAGCTCCATGCCGGCGCCAAGTCGCGCTACTATCCGGTCGAGCTTTCCGAAGTGCTGGACCAGATCCGCGCCACCCCCGGCCGCTATGCCGTCGTTGGCGTGCCCTGCTTCATCAAGGCCGTGCATCTCCTTCGTGAGCAGGACGAACTGTTCCGCACCCGCATCGCCTTCACCCTTGGCCTCTTCTGCGGCCACATGAAAAGCGCGCGGCTGGTGGAGAGCTTCGCCTGGCAGACCGAGACCACGATTGACGCCGTCTCCCGCCCCGAATATCGCCTTAAGGGTCCCGAACGTCCCGCCAACTGGTACACCGCCCAGCTGACGCTCAACAATGGCGAGGTCCGGCAAAAAGACTGGTTCTATCTCGCCGACGGCGATTGGGGCGCCGGCTTCTTCCAGAACTCGGCCTGCAACTGGTGCGACGACGTTCTCGCCGAAACCGCCGACATTTCCTTCGGCGATGCCTGGGTCGAGCCCTATTCCTCCGACTGGCGCGGCACCAATGTCGCCGTCGTCCGCTCGCCCCTCATGCTGGAAATGATCGAAGCCGGCATTGCCGAAGGCCGCCTCGACCTCAAAGCCGTCGATGCCGATTACATCGCCAACACCCAGGCCGCCGGCCTGCGCCAACGCCGCGAGGGCCTCGCCTACCGCCTCACCTGGCAGAAAAACGGCCTTCGTCCCCGCAAGCGCGTCGCCCCCAGCGCCGACCTGCCATTCCCCCGCAAGCTGATCTATCGCCTCCGCTACGACATCAGCGCCTGGAGCCATCGCCTGTTCTGGCTCTCCCGCCAATGGAAACAGCCCCAGCTCTACCTCCGCTGGGCCCGCGCCTCGCTCCAGCTCTACCAAGGCCTAAGCTACGGCCGTGGTCGGCCGGGGGTGTGGGCAAGAAAGCTCGGCCTTACAAAGAGGAACGACTAATCAAGTTTGATGTCACGGCCCTTGTGCATCCCTCCCCCTTCAGGGGAGGGACCGAGGGTGGGGGTGGTTGTGTGATCCAATAGTGGACCCCCACCCCCAACCCCTCCCCTCAAGGGGGAGGGGAGCGCGTTTGGTGGGCTAGTAAACCAGCTCCCGCGGCTTCTCCGCCTGAACTGACCTTGGCGCATAGCGCTCGATCATCTGCGCGCAAAACGCCGCAAATTCTTCCGGCACCTGCGGCGGACTGGTGTGGTGCGGCGCGACGCCCCGATGCTCCGGCGTAAAGCAGAACGTCACCGTCACCTTGAAGTCTTCCAGCGCCGCCATCTGCCGATCGAACCAGGCCAAAGCATCGGGCCTGAAACTGTCGGCCCAGGAAAGTCCCGTGCGCAGATGCGTCACGCCCAGCTGCTTCATCAGCTTGACGGCATCGTCCAGCCGCGGATCAAGGTAATGGAACCACTGCACCAGCCCCATTTCCGGCGTGTGCTTGGCAAATTCCTCGAGCGACGGCTTGGGCGTTCCGTCCTCACGCACCAGGCCCATATAGAAATGCCGGTAATAGGACGAGCCCTCCGCCTCGCGATGCCGAGTTGTTGCGCCCCATTCCTGCGGTAGATCGAAGAGGCTGTACCACTGGATGCGCTCGGCATTGCCCTTGAGCAGTTCCGCCGTCCGCTGCAGTCCCCAGACCTGCACTTCTTCGGCGCCAAAGGTGGAAATGCCCACCTCGCTGACCCAGACCGGCAGGTCCGTTACCGCCCGTATTTCATCGAGCTTTTTCGGCCACTCGTGAATCGACCACAGGTTCCAGTCCAGCGGAAAACCATGCACGGCAACAGCATTCACCCGGTCCAGCACGCCATAGCGCTTCATGCGGTTCATGAAGGACGGATCGATCGGCGATATTCCGCCCAGCACCCGGATCACATCGGGATTGGCTTCCGCAATCGCATCGGCGGCGAGATTGACCATTTGTCCGAACCGCACCCATTCCGGATCGATCGCAGGATCCCAATGGGACTTGTTATTCGGCTCGTTCCAGATCATCGCCGCTTCGATCATGCGGTGGCTCCCTTGGCTGGATAGATAGGCTTGGCGTAGTCCGACTGCGCCGCGGCGCGGCAGATATAGACCTCTGCCTCAGGATGTGCGGTGATCTCGAAACCCGCACTGCGCAACAGCGCCTCGGCCGCCGCCGCATTGGGCACGAACCAATTGGTCGGATCGTTCGAGTAGCGCTTCTCTATGAAATGCAGCTTGGGGTAAGCGGGATCGTCAAACAAGGCCGTCTCAGTAAAAGGATAATCCTCCGCAAGCTGCGGTACCTCTGTGCTGCCGCGCTGCATGGACTGGAACACCAGAACGTCCTTGGCGACATGCTCGCGGATCAGGTCCAGCGCCAAAAGCGGATGGCGGAGGTGATAAAGGACGCCCATGAAGATCACGACGTCGAACTTCTCGCCCAGCGCACCCACGTCATAAACCGAGAGCTTGCGGAATTCGATGTCGACGCCCTCCACCTCCGCCGCAAAGCGCGCCTGCGCCAGGTAGCGATCGTCAAAATCAACGCCAACCACCCGCTCGGCACCGCGCTTCTTCATCTCGATCGAGTAGAACCCGGCATTGCAGCCAATATCGAGCACTGTCTTGCCCGTGAGGTCCGCCGGAATGGCATCGGCGAACTTGCGATATTTCCGGTTCGGATAGTCGCCCAGGAAATGGTTGGGCGCCGTCCGCACCCCGCCGATCTCGATATTGTGGAACCAGGGTCCGAGTTCCTCGACCCGTTTTGCGATTTCGTCTGTCGAAAGGCGCATGGGGCCTCCTAAGGGGTGACTTCGTTGAGTGTGATGAGCTTGCCGCCCCAGCTTCCCACCACCACCGTGGTGATCGAAGCCGGGCTGATCTCGAAGCGCTGCCAGCTATCGATCGGCAGGCCGAGCACATGGCCGACAATGGATTTAATCACATCGGCATGGCTGACAAGCGCGATCCGCCGGTCCGCACCGGCAACAAACGGCCGGAGAAAACCGACCGCCCGATGCTGCACGTCGAGCATGGTCTCGCCCGCCGGCGTCTGGCTGAGGCTGCGGACGCTGTTCCACTGCCGCCAGTCCTCGCGCTGGTTGAGCACGTCGAAGGTCGAGCCCGACCAATCGCCAAAATCGATCTCGTCCAGCGCTTCTGCCGTCTCGACCGCCATGCCGCCGCGCGCCTCGGCCACCGCCTGCGCCGTCTGCTGCGTTCGCTCTCGCGGGCTGGCGTAAAGCGCGTCAAAACTCTCGCGCTTCATGATTTGCCCCAGCCGCTCCGCCTGGGCCAAGCCATCGGGTCCGAGGCTGATCCCCGGCGTCCGGCCGGCAAGAAACCCGCCGACATTGTCATGGGCGGCGTGGCGCAACAGAAAGATCGTTGCCGTCACTCGGCGGCACCGAGCATCTGCTCTTCTGTACCCGCAATAAAATCATCGGTCCGCTGCTTGGCTTCCGCATCGGTGAACTGGCGCGGCGGCGATTTCATGAAATAGCTCGATGGCCCGATCAGCGCGCCACCAATGCCGCGGTCCAACGCCAGCTTGGCGCAGCGCACCGCGTCGATCACCACGCCCGCCGAATTGGGCGAATCCCACACTTCCAGCTTGAGCTCGGCATTGAGAGGGACCCCGCCGAAAGTGGTGCCCTCGAGCCGGATATAGGCCCACTTCCGGTCCGTCAGCCACGGCACATGGTCGCTCGGACCAACATGCACGTCGTTGGCCGCCAGCGGCACGTCGATCTGGCTGGTCACCGCCTGCGTCTTGCTGATCTTTTTGGACTGCAGGCGCTCGCGTTCCAGCATGTTGAGGAAGTCGGTATTGCCGCCGAAATTGAGCTGATAGGTCCGGTCCACCCGGACGCCACGTTCGCGGAAAAGGTTTGCCAGCATGCGGTGGATAATGGTTGCACCCACCTGGCTCTTGATGTCGTCGCCGATGATTGGCAGGCCGGCGTCGGCGAACCGCTGCTCCCATTCGGGCTTCGAAGCGATAAAGGCGGGGATGCAATTGACGAAGCCGCAACCGGCCTTGATCGCTTGATCCGCATAAAATTGAGTGGCTTCTTCGGAACCTACCGGCAGGTACGAGATCAGCACGTCGACATTGGCCTTGCGCAACTCCTCGGCGATATCCACTGCCGGAAGCTCGGATTCCTCGACGGCGTCCTCGAGATATTTCCCTATGCCATCAAGCGTATGACCGCGTTGAACCGTGACGCCGGTAGGCGCAACATCGGCAAAACGCTGCGTGTTGTTGGGCTCGGCATAGATCGCTTCAGCAACGTCCTTACCGACCTTCTTGCTGTCCACGTCAAAGGCCGCGGCGACCTCGATATCGGCGATATGGTACCCGCCAAGATTAACATGCATTAAACCCGGCACAGGCTCGTTGCCGTCGGCATCACGGTAGTAGGTGAGGCCCTGAACCAGCGAAGATGCGCAGTTTCCAACGCCTACGATGCCGATGCGCACCTTTTGTGCCGTCATGAACAATGCTCCCAAAGACTTGATCTATGAAGCCAACGGGACCTCCCAAGCTTTGTTCCTGCTCAAGAGCGGGGCAACTTCCTTCCATGCTGGTTTATGGCGATATCGAGCGGTACGAGGCCGCGGCGACACTGGCAGCGCGCGTCTCCGCAGGGATCGAGCGATGTCGTGCGCTTCCGCCCGGATTGGCGCGCCACGCGGAACTGGTCGCGACCTTCATCGCCTGCAGCACCTTGGTGCAAGGCGTTGCCGACGGGGAGAGCGAAGCCACTGGGGTCGATGACACCACTCCCGCGCAAGACGCAGGCGCAACTCTGCTTCTCGCCTTGGCGCAGGCGATCGGCGCTTCGTGGGACAGTGACTTTGCTGCCATGTCCCCGGTGGACGAGAGTGCCCTGGCGCTGCTGTCCCGGTCCGGAGCCATCCGCAGCAAACTGCCCGAAGGCTATGCTTTTTACGCGCTTTATCCCGAAAACTACTTCGAGGCCGCACGACAATCCGGCCTCGGCCCCGGCACCACAGTAATCGGTATTCGCAGTATCGGCATTGGCCTCGCAGCTATGGTGGCAGCAGCGCTTGGCGCTCCACCAGCCTTCAGCATCCGGCCCGTCGGCCATCCCTTCGATCGCCGTATGAGTGTGGGGCAGGGCCTCGCCGAACGTCTTCTCACCGCCACCGGACCCTTTGCCATCGTCGATGAGGGCCCCGGCCTTTCCGGCAGTTCCTTCAACTGCGTCGCCGGTTGGCTGGTCGCTCACGGCGTCGCCGAAGAGCAAATCCACTTCTTTCCGAGCCATGGGGGAGATCTCGGCCACGAGGCGCAGAAGGCGCATCGCGCCCGCTGGATGGGTGCCCGCAAGCATGTCTCGGACATGGACGCTGTGCTCCTCAGATCGGGCCGGCTGGAAGACTGGATCGCCACAATGGTTGGCCCCCTGACCAAGCCCATGCGCGACCTTTCGGGCGGGGGCTGGCGCTCCCTTGTTTCCGACCTTCCCCCAGCCGATCCAGCCATGGAAAAGCGCAAGTTTCTGGTCGAGACCGAGAGCGGCCGCTACCTCGCCAAATTCATCGGCCTCGGAGACAGCGGGCCTAAAAAGCTGGCCATCGCCCAGGCGCTAAGCGAGGCTGGTTTCGCGCCGCCACCAAGCGGCATCTGCCACGGCTTCATGCTCACCCCCTGGATCCAACCCGTAGCGACGCCCGAGGCCAAGCCGCCACCAGCTCGCGTCCTTGACTACCTCGCCTTCCGCGCCGGCCTTGCGCCAACCGGCGGAGGCGCAAGCCTTGATGACCTCTTCTCCATGGCCACCTACAACCTTGGCCAGAGCCTGGGCCTCCAAATCGGCGAAGCTGCAACAGCGGCCCTTGGCGACCCGGCCCGCTTTGCAGCCCAGCCGTGCTGCACAGATAATCGCATGCATCGGTGGGAATGGGTGCATGGCGCGGAGGGCTGGATGAAGCTCGATGGCCTTGATCACCACGCGGCCCATGACCTGGTCGGTTGTCAGGACATTGCCTGGGATGTGGCCGGCGCATCAGTGGAGCTCGATTTATCCGTTGCCAGCCTTGCTGGCGCGCTTGAGAACAGGCTCGGACGCATCCTTGATGCAGATTTTCTACGATCCATGGAACTCTGCTATCTTGGTTTTCAGATCGGCCTCTGGACCATGGCAAAGGCCCGCAACGGCCAAACCGAGCAGCCCGGTATCGATCGACAGATCGCCCGCTATGGGCGCCGTGTACGCTTGCTGCTATGTTCAGAAGCCGAGAAGCGGAGTTAGGTTAACCCATGTTATCTCGTTAAGGAGTTCTTACCGGTACGGTGAGCCATAACGGAAGGCAGAGCTCATGATCACGCAGGTTTTGCTGAAAGAGGATAGTCGCGCCCCCGCCGACATTTCGCCCCAGACCTATACTTCCGTGGTCACCAGGCGATTTTTGCAGCTCCTGCCCGGGCGCGATCATGAGGCGGCCGCTCTCGCCGCATTGATTGAAGGCCCGATCCCGCTTTCTAGCCATAGCGATATCCATGCTGAGGGCCGCCCGGCCGCGGAAGCCGTGGTGCTGCTCGACGGTCTTGCCTGCCAGTACCGCAACCTGGACTCCGCCCGGCGCCAGATGACCGGCTTCATCACACCAGGCGATTTTTGCGATTTTGGTTTTCTATCCAATAGCCCGGTAAGGCAGCGCGTAATGACCTTGGGTCCTGCCACGATAGGCCGCATCGACCTGGGGCAGATGGCAAGCCTTGCCAATGGCCTGCCCAATGTCATCCTCGCGGGCATGCGCGCCGCATCGATCCAACAGGCGAGCGCCCAGGAACTGATTGTCAGCCTTGGCACTCGCGATGCCCAGCAGCGTCTCGCCCACTTGCTTTGTGAGATTTATGTGCGCCTCGACGGCGTAGGTCGCGTCGATGCCAGCGGACAGTTCGATTTTGCACTGACGCAGTCCGAGCTGGGGGAGGCGCTGGGCCTCTCCAATGTCCACGTCAACCGCACCATTCAGCAATTGCGCAAGCGCGACTACATTACCATGGTGCGCAGCAAGGTGACCGTTCTCGATTTTGCCGGGCTCGCTGGGATCGCCGGCTTCAGTCCGGCTTACCTGCGCGCACATTAGCGGCCACCGAGCGCGCCAAGGCCCGGGCAAACATTTCTTCGGACCGCTCCAGTGGCAACCCAGAGCCTGACTTTTCGACCATTGGCGTTCCTCGTGCTCCCAGTCTTTTGGTCACGGAAATGATCTCCGCCATTAGCCGCGGACGATCCAATGGCTTTTCGAAGAGGCTCGCCATCTGGAAGCGCCTCGGCATCTCCGAGCGGGCATATCCCGTCACGAAGATGATCGGGACGCCGCGGCCAACCAGGTGATCCGCAACCTCGAAAACCGTGGCCCCGTGCAGCCGCACATCGAGCACCGCAGCATCGAGCTTACGATTGCCAATCAGCTGCATGGCATAAAATGGGGTCGGGGCGGGGCCGAGGACTGTGGCGCCCAGCTCCCGCAATTCGCTGCAGACATCATTGGCCAGCAGGTAGTCGTCCTCGACAACGAGGATCCGTTTTCCCGCAAGCTCCGTACTGTTTTCTGCCATGCTCAACCTCGCTCAAGACCTTACAGCAGGTGACGTTAACCGTCTCAACCAGCGCTAACGGCTCTCCTCGCCAGCCGCGTCCTCTTCCTCCAACCGGTCCAGCACCGCTTCGGGTGCGACGTCCCGTTTCATTTCTTCCACTTCCTTTTCCTCCACGACCTTGACCCCAAGATGCCGCGAAATGGCATCGACCATGGCGATGAGCTTGGTGGTTTCGTGCTCGTTGAGAAGGTTGATCTGGAGGTCGAGGTCAGATCGCGCATCATCGTCGGCCGCCATCCGGTTCTGGTTGATGAGAACAAAGGTAGAGAGGAAAATCGCTTCCACCGAAGCGATCATCGCCAGCACCACCAGTGAAGAGTCCCAAGCGGGAATAATCGGCACCAGCCCGACATTGATCAGGATCCAGCCGCCGAACAAAACCAGATGGATATAAACGAAGATCATGCTGCCGGCGAATTTGCTGATCGCCGCTGCGGCCTTTTCCTCGGCAGATGCAGCCTTTGCTTTCGCTTGCCGCCGCTCGAGGATCGCCTCGATATTGCGCGTCAGCACCGGGCTCAGCGTGCCCTTTGACGTTACCGTCGGACTGTCGCCCACCTGCTTATCGGTCCGCTGTGACATCTGGCTTTCTCCGTGAGACAAGCCAACGCCCGAAAGCCGCTTTGGTGCTCCCGTCCGGCGACAGAATTGCTGAGCGGTCAGCTCAGTCTTGCGACTTCCGGAGTTGTCAGCAGATATTCGGCCACCGAGAGCGCCACGCTCACCTCGCCCTTGGGCAATCCGATGCACTGGTCATCGGCATCCGTGGTGGCGAAATAGCGCCAGTTCCGGTCTTGCAGATGAATCGGGATTGCTGCGGCCGGCCCGGTCGGCAGCACCAGCATCTGCGTGCGTTCCCCGTCTTGCTGCACTTCCGAGATAAAGACATTCACCTGCATCGCGCACCTCCAGCTTTCTCGATTACAGCACACTACGCGCCGTTTTGCTGCAAGCTAAAACAGAACACCTGTCTGGCAGTCACCAAGCAAGCTAAAGCCCGTTCCGGCCGCGAAACCGCCGCTGATACTCTGCCGAATAAAGCGCGCTTTCCTTGAACTCCGCCGCACCCAGCGCACGGCCGACAAAGATGATCGCCGTGCGCTCGACCGGATCTTCCGCGAAACGCCCTTCGATATTCTCCAAGGTCCCGCGAATGATCTTCTGCTGCGCCCAGCTCGCATGCGCCACGATCGCGACCGGGCAGTCGTCTCCATAGAAGGGGCGCAACTCAGCCATTACGCGTTGCAGCGAATGAATGGCCAGGTGGATCGCCATGGTCGCTCCGCTCGCGCCGAAGGCGGCCAGCGTTTCCCGCTCTGGCATCGGTGACGCCCGTCCACTCACCCGCGTCAGCACCACGCTTTGCGCGATCTCGGGAACCGTCAGTTCCGCCTCGAGCGCTGCGGCTGCCGCCGCAAAGGCCGGGACGCCGGGCGTGAGCGTATAAGCGATCCCGAGCCGGTCCAGCCGCCGCATCTGCTCGGCCACCGCGCTCCAGATCGAGAGATCGCCCGAATGGAGCCGGGCAACATCCTCGCCCGCCTCATGCGCCCGAACATATTCGGCTTCGATCTCGTCCAGCGACATCGGCGCCGTATCCACCAGCCGCGCATCCGGGGGGCACCAGTCCAGCATCTCGCGCGGCACGATCGACCCGGCATAAAGACAGACCGGACAGTTCTCGAGCAGCGTCTTGCCGCGCACCGTAATCAGGTCGACAGCCCCCGGACCCGCGCCGATAAAGTGCACTACCACGGCTTGACCCACCGCCACTGCGTGATCGGCATGGCCGGCCGCCACCCCGTCATCGTCCCCACCGGCTCCGCCCGCGCTACGCTAAGCCGCGTGAGGTCACCGCCATGCTCAGCCTGCAAGGCAAGCAGCACCGCCTCCATTTCCAGCGTCACGGCATTGGCCACCAACCGTCCATTGGGCCGCAAGGCTGTCATCGCTGCCTCCATCACCCCCGGTTCAGACCCGCCGCCACCGACAAAAACCGCATGCGGCGGCTCAAGCCCATCCAGAGCCGAGGGCGCAGTCCCCTCAACCACCGTCAGACCCGGCACCCCAAATGCCTTGGCATTGCGCCCAATCCGCGCCACCCGCTCGGGATGCGACTCTACCGCAATGGCCCGGCACGACGGATCCGCCAGCATCCACTCGATACCCACCGATCCCGACCCGGCCCCGATATCCCACAGCAGCTCATGCCGCCGCGGTGCCAGCGCCGATAGCGTCAGTGCCCGCATCTCCCGCTTGGTCATCTGCCCGTCATGCTCGAACAGCCCATCGTCGAGCCCCGGCGTCAGCGCCAGGACCCGCGCGCCCGGCAGCGGCACCACCGTCACAGCGCAGACATTGAGCGGGTGAATATCGGTCAACATGAACAACTCTGCCATTTGTGACAGGATCCGTTCATCCGGCCCCCCCAGGGCCTCCATAACCGTAACGATCGACCTCCCAAACCCCGCCTCGGTGAGCACTCGCGCCAAAGCCACCGGCCCATTCTCATCCGACGTCAGCGCCAAAATCCGCGCCCCAGCATGCAGATGCGGCAAGATCAATTCCACCGGCCGCCCATGCAGCGACAGGCTCACGACATCCTGCAACGGCCAGCCCAACCGCGCCGCTGCCAGGCTGAATGCAGAAGCTATTGGAAGAACTTGCATTTCGGCCGGATCAACCCGCTTGGACAGCGTCGCTCCGACCCCGAAATGATACGGATCACCCGACGCCAGAACGCAAATTTTCTGTCCCCGCGCCGCGATGATCTGCTCTACGGAATCCGAAAACGGCGACGCCCAGGGCAGGGCGCTCCCGGTGATCGCCTCGGCCGCAAGCTCCAGATGCCGCGCCCCGCCAAATACCTGATCAGCCTTAGAAATCGCTGCCCGCGCCGCCGCAGAAATGCCGTTCAGCCCGTCCTCGCCAATCCCCACAATCGTCAGCCAAGGCTCGCTCATCCGCGCGCACTCCGCGGCGAATAGATCAGCGGATCACGCCCGGGACGCTCGATTGTTCGCGTCTCCGCCGAGCCCACGATCACGCAAGTCGCCATGTCCGCCCGATGCTGCTCCGCCTCTGCCAGCGGCACCACGGCAAAGCGCTCATCCACCCGTCCAATCGCCCGCCCAAAGATGACCGGCACGCTCACCGGCAGCACTTCGCGCAATACCCGAAATGCGGCTGGCAACTGCCACGGTCGCGCCTTCGAAATCGGATTATAAAGCGCAATCACCAGCCCCGCCTCCGCCACCGCTCGCAACCGCCGCTCGATCAGCTCCCAGGGTTTAAGGTTGTCCGACAAGGAGATGGCGCAAAAATCATGCCCCAGCGGCGCTCCGGCGCGCGCAGCCACGGCCAGCATGGCGGTCACCCCCGGCAGCACCTGCACATCCAGCGCCCGCCATGTCGCGGGGCCATCTTCGATCGCCTCGCACACCGCGGCCGCCATGGCAAAAACACCGGGGTCGCCACCGGAAACGACGCATACCCGCGCCCCTCCAGCCGCAGCCTCAAGCGCCGCCCGCGACCGGTCGATTTCCTCGCGATTGTCCGAAGCCACAATCCGCTGTTCCGGCCTAAGTGACAACCGGCCCAGATACGGCCCATAGCCGAAAAACACCTCTGCCTCGGCGATCGCCGCCGCCGCTTCAGGCGTCATCTGCTCCGGCTTGCCCGGCCCGGTGCCCAGCACCACCAGACGCCCGCTCAAGGCCGCGCACTCCAGCCGGGCACCAGAATCAAGGAGAAGTACGGCGCCGTGTCGTCAACCTTGTCGGCAACCGGAACAAAGGAGCCGTTGCCCATCGTGCCGCGCTCTACATAAACCGCGCCAGCAAGCCGCCCGGCCTGCTCCAGCGCCGCCCGCACCTTGGGCAAGTTGCGCCCGAGCTTCATGATAACCACGCCTTCGCTGTCGCCGAGCCGCCTCACCAACTCCGCCTGTTCCAGCGTTCCGGGCAGAACCGTCAGCACGTCATCGCCCTGCACGAGCGGCAATCCGGCCGCCGACCAGCAGCCCGACATCGCCGTAATGCCAGGGATAACCTCGGTCTCGTATCGCGGCGCCAATCGCACATGGAGATGCATATAGCTGCCGTAAAACAGCGGATCGCCTTCGCTCAAGACCGCGACCGAGCGCCCCGCATCAAGATGCGCTGCAACCCGCTCTGCCGCTTCGGCATAGAATTCCTCGATCTGCGCCTTGTAGCCATCGGCATGGCGATGCAGTTCGGTCGTGACCGGATAGTGGAGCGCCTCTTCCGCCTGACCAGCTCGAATATAGCCGGCAACGATCTGCCGTGCATTGCTGGAGTTGCCGCGCTTGGCGAAATAGGCAACCACATCAGCCGCTTGCAGCGTCTTTAATGCCTTGAGCGTCAAGAGTTCCGGATCACCCGGCCCGGTGCCTACGCCATAAAGCCTGCCGCTCAAAGCCCCGGCCTCGCCAATGCGTTTAGGCACGCCGCTGTAATCGCACTACCCCCAAGCCGCCCCCGCACAATGGCGTAAGGCACACCATAGGAGTTCTCTGCCAGCGCATCCTTGGACTCCGCCGCGCCGATAAAACCGACCGGCATGCCCAAGATCGCCGCCGGCTTCGGCGCGCCGTCGCGCAATATTTCGAGCAGGTGAAACAGCGCCGTCGGGGCGTTGCCGATCGCCACCACTGCCCCGTCCAGATACTCGTCCCAAAGATGTAGCGCTGCCGCCGAACGCGTATTGCCGATGCTTGCCGCTAGAGCCGGTGTTCGCTCGTCGCGCAAGGTGCAGACGACCTTGTTCTGTGCTGGCAACCGCGCCGCCGTTACCCCGCGCACCACCATTTCCGCATCGCAAAGAATGGGCGCCCCAGCCATCAGCGCGCGCCGCGCCGCATGGACGAAACCGGGCCCGAACACGAAATGCTCCGCAGCCTCGATCATGCCTGCCGCATGGATCATCCGCACCGCCAGCTCGGCTTCGTCCCCATCGAAGCGCGCCAGATCGGCTTCGGCGCGGATGGTGGCAAAGGACTGGCGATAGATCGCATCGCCATCCTTGATGTAGTCGTATTGGGTCATCGGCGATCCAGGTCGGCGAAGGCAGGAAGAATGCCCGCCTCGTCAAGCACTTGCACTGGGGTATCGCCTGCACGTCCGTCGATGACAAGGCCAATCCCGTCGGCCCGCCCCACGAGCGCAACATCCGCCGGCCGCGGATGCGCACAACCCTTGCCGCAGCCCGAGACATGAAGGGTTTTTCCTGTTGGCGCTTGCGTCGCCAGCCGGGCGGCCAACCGTCTCGCCGGCATTAAGCCAGATGCGCAGCCATCGCTGCCGATACAGGCCGAAATGCGCAGGCGCGGATCATCGCCGCGGGTGATGAAGCCGAGGCTCTCGGCAGTCTCGATCAGGGCAGGGGAGGCGTTGTCGAGCAACAGCATGTGGCCCGGCGCAAGGCGGATAGTGTCGTTAGCCGCTTCGGCAAGCTGCAGAAGTGCTTCGGCGTGCACGACACCGAAGGGCAGGGCGATAGGCGTCGTGGTTCCCCTCAGAAGTCCAAGCCCGCGGCCCACCCCCACCCAACCTCCCCCTGGAGAAGGGGGAGGAGTTCCGCGGGCGCTAACCCCCGATCCAACCCCAACCCCAATCGAACTCCTCCCCCGCCTAACGGGGGAGGCGGGGTGGGGGTCTTGTGGAGGCAGGTCGCCCGCCCGAGCCCCCGGCCCCATCGCCGCCAATCTGGCCAGCGTCTCAACTGCCACCGCAACCGCGTGCCCAGCGTCACAAGTCTCCTCCGCACCGCGCCCGATCTGCACCGACCAACGCCCGCCTTCAACCGCCAAAAGCCGCACATCCGCCTTCAGCGCCGCCAGCGAGATCTGCCCACCGCCATCGACGACCACGCTGACCTTTGGACCCAGCCGATGCTCAAAATCTTCGACGCCCGCCCGGATCGCCTGCGCCAAATGTCTCGGATCTGCCCGCTCCTCCGGATCTTCCCCCGCGATTGGCGAAACATCGATCACCAGTCCCGTTTCCACCGGCACAAGCTCCGTCACCGCGCCCGCAAACGGGCCCGACGAGTCCGCGCTCAGTCCCCGCACCTGGAGGTTGCCGCGCGCCGTCACCTCGGCCACGCCATTGCCGTGCTGCATCGCAAGCCGCACCAAGCCCGCCAGCTGACGGGGCCTCAAACGCCCACCAGCGATCCGCACCCGCGCCAAGAGCCCATCGCCGGTCTGCATCGGCGCATCCAGCGTCGGGCAGGCGCTGCGCCGTCCAAAATTTGCGATATCAAGAGCCTGCGCCATGCCTCAGGTTTACCGGATTGGCTAGCCTGGGGGAACTAGCGCCGGCGCAACAGATACGTGTCCATGATCCAGCCATGCCGCTCCCGCGCCGTCTTGCGCGTGGCGACGATCCGCTCCGCCACATCGCCCAGCCTGCCAGCGATCAGCAGCTGGTCCTCGGTGCCGAGGTAAGCCCCCCAGAAAATTTCAAGCTCCGGATCGGCTTGGAGAAACGCAAGCTGTCCATCCAACATTACGACAGTGTCCGTCTCGACCGCGCCAAGCTGCCGCCCGGTGGTGATCAGAACCGGCTCTCCGATGCGATTGAGCGCAACTCCATGCGCAGCCGTCAGCGCCTGAACCGCAGTGATCCCCGGCAGCACTTGAACCTCGATCGGCCTTTCCACACGATGCAGAATGCGTAGCGTCGAATCGTAAAGCCCCGGATCACCCCAGACGAGAAATGCCCCGGCGCCGCCGTCCGGCACCTGGTCGATCAGCCCGGAAAAGACGCCAGCCAGCACGCCATGCCAATCATCGACGCCCTTGCCATAGTCAGGCTCGGCCGCATTCCGCCGCGGCACGGCATAGCTCACTTGCCGTGCCGCGGAGGTGACAAACCGCTCGATGATCGTCCGTCGCACATCGGCCAGATCAGCCTTCGACGCGCCCTTGTCTGGGATAAACAGCACATCCACCCGGTTCAGCGCCGCGATCGCTGCAACCGTCATATGCTCGGGAGACCCCGTACCGATGCCCACTACAAGAATGGTTTTCATGCCCATCCGAATGCCATGTCGTCACCCGCGTGACAACGCCGCTCCACGGGCTTGACCTTCCCACTGTGGAATGCGGCAGGATCAGGAACCACCAGATGGAGAACACTCATGAAGCCCGTCGTCCTTGCCATTGCTCTTGCCACGCTTTCGCTTCCGGCCTTCGCGCAAGACCACTCCGCACATATGGCGCCAGCCGGCGAGGAGAGCGCCGCCACTTCCGCCTACATGGACGCCAACACGCGCATGCACGAGACCATGGACATCGACTTCACCGGCGATCCCGATGTCGATTTCATCCTCAGCATGCTGCCGCACCATCAAGGGGCCGTTGATATGGCCAGGATCGTGCTCGAGCACGGCAAAGACCCCGAAGTGCGCAAGCTGGCCGAAGACATCGTTGCTGCGCAGGAAGCCGAGATTGCCTGGATGAAGGAGTGGCTGACCAAGCACGGCCACGCCGAGCATTAGGCACCCGGCGGCGACACTGAATTGCGCACGATCAACTCGGCGCGGAACAGTACTTCACGTGATTTCGGTTTTTCGCCAGCCAGAAGACTCAACAGCAGTTCCATGGCAGCTTCGCCGATCTTGTGGCGGGGCTGCTTCATCGTGGTCAGCGATGGCGTGACGAAGCTGGCAAAGGAGATGTCGTCGAACCCCATCACCGAAAACTGCCGCGGCAATTCATAGCGCCGGGCATTAAGCGAGATGATGACGCCCAGTGCCGTCGCGTCGTTGACGCACAAAAATGCGGTGGGCAGGGCGTCGCGCACGAACATCAGCTCGGCAGCCGCGCGCCCACTCTCCGTTGTCCCGTCGCCATCGATGATCAGCCGCGGATCGACGGCCAGACCAGCGCCGGTTAGCGCCGCCCGGTAACCCGCCTCCCGCAAACGATTGACCTCTCTCCCGGGGGAGCGGCCGATAAAGGCGATGCGCCGATGCCCCTGACTGACGAGGTGTTCGGCCGCGACCCGCGCACCTTCGAAATTGTCGACGCCCACGAACGGAACGTCCTGCCCTGGCACCGGCTCGTTGACCGCAACCATCGGCGGCAGCCGGTTCTCGTCCTGGCCCACGCCAAAGCCGAAGGGCAGGTGGCCCGTGAACAGGATTAACCCGTCGGCCTGGTTGGAGCTGATGAACCGGAGGTAATCGGTTTCGCGGCTCGCATCGTTCTGCGTGTTGCCGATAAGGAGCCCATAGCCGCGCTTGCTGGCTTCGGTTTCGAGCCCGACTAGAATATTGGAAAAGTTCGGATCACCCACATCGGGCGCCAGAATCAAAATCATGTTGCTGCGGCGCATTCGCAGCGAACGCGCCATGGCATTTGTGGTGTAACCGGTACGGGCGACGGCCTCCGTGACGCGGCGGCGCGTCTCTTCGGCAACCTTGGTCGGCTCGTTGATGGCCCGGCTGACCGTGGCAATAGACACGCCTGCCAGGGCAGCAACGTCCTCGATTGTCGCCAGTTTCTGGTGCTGCACAGCTACGCCCCGACACCCTCTGGCGCCCGCGGCTGCTGCCTTAGCAGATGCCGCAGGTTGCGCCAGACCCTCCCGCTACGGTTATCCCGTTTTGCGTTTGTGTAAACCTTTACAGCATTCATGAAAACCTTTACATCACAGGTCAGGGACGAAGAGCCGGGGTCAACGCGCCACGTCCGAGGGAGGGGTTTCGAACATGTTCATCGCCGAAGGCACAGCTGCGCCGTCGATCTTGTCGGCGAACCGCATTTCTAAATCCTTCGGCGAAATTCCGGTGCTGTTCAGCGTCGACTTCGACATCCGCGTTGGCGAGGTTCACGCCATCATCGGCGAGAATGGCGCAGGAAAATCCACTCTCATCAAGATTCTTTCGGGCATCGAGCAGCCGACCTCCGGCACCATCGTCTACGATGGCAAGGCCGTGACCCTGCCGCCCAATGGCGAAGCCGAAGCCATGGGCATCGTGCTGATCCACCAGGAACTGAATCTTGCCGAACACCTGACCGTAGCGGATTCGATTTTCCTCGGCCGCGAAATCAAGCGCTTTGGCTTCCTGGATCTCAAAGAAATGCGCCGGCGCGCCGCCGATATTCTTCAAACCCTGCATGTCAATGTCGATCCGGATGCCCGCATCTCGACGCTGTCGGTTGCCGACAAGCAGATGGTCGAAATTGCCAAAGCAATCAGCCGTGACGCCCGCGTCCTCATTATGGACGAGCCGACGGCCGTGCTCTCCGTCGGTGAAACCGAAACGCTGTTCGAGCAAATCCGCCGCCTGACCGCTCGCGGCGTCGCCGTCATCTTCATCTCGCATAAGCTCGACGAGATCATGGCCCTGGCCCAGCGCGTCACCGTGTTGCGCGACGGCCAGTTGATCGCCACCGTCGGCACGGAAAACCTCACGCCCGATTCCATCGCGCAGATGATGGTTGGCCGCGAACTCTCGAACCTCTTCCCGCCCAAGCACGAGCCCGATGTCGATGCGCCGGTCGTGCTGAGCGTTCGCGGACTCGTGGCGCCCGGCGTCAAAGACATCTCCTTCGACCTTCGCCGGGGCGAGATCCTGGGCTTTGCCGGCCTCATCGGCTCTGGCCGCACCGCCGTCGCCGAAGCTGTTGTCGGGCTGACTGCGAAGGCCGCCGGGGACGTAACGCTTAACGGCAAGCCTGCCAATTTTTCCGACGTTGCCAAGTCGGTCGATGCGGGCCTCGCCTACATGACCAAGGACCGCAAGGGCCGTGGTCTGCTGCTCAATGTCGGGCTGGAGCCGAACCTCACGCTTCTGACGCTCAAGAAGCACCTCAAGAACGGTTTCCTCGATAGCCGCAGCGAGGCTCAGGCGCTGGAACGCGCCACCCGCCGCTTCGATATCCGCGCCCGCGACACCTCGGTGCGCGTCGGCCAGCTGTCGGGCGGCAATCAGCAAAAGCTGATGCTGGGCAAGACCATGGAAACCGAGCCCGACATCATCATCATGGATGAACCGACGCGCGGCATCGATGTCGGTACCAAGCAGCAGATCTACCACATCGTCGCAGCGCTTGCGGCCGAGGGTAAATCGATCATCGTCATCTCCTCCGAGATGCAGGAAGTGATCGGCCTCGCCCATCGCGTGCTGGTGATGCGCAACGGGCGCCTCGCCGGCCAGCTTGAAGGCGCCGAGATCGTGGAAGCAGAAATCATGCGGTACGCCGCAGGCATTAAGCAGGATGGGGACAATGACAACCGTATCAGCGCCTGAGGCACAAAAGCCCAGCAAGGGCTTCCGCCTCGACCTCAAAACTCTCGGGCCCCTTGTCGCCCTGATCCTGCTCGTAATCCTGGGCTATTCGCTCAATCCGCTGTTTCTGGCCGAAGGCAACATCACCAACATTCTGACCCGCTCTGCCTTTATCGGCATCATCGCGGTCGGCGCCACCTTCGTCATCACCGCCGGCGGCATCGACCTTTCGGTCGGCTCAATGGCGGCCTTCATCGCCGGCGTCATGATCATCATCATGAACACCGCCGTAGACAGCATGGGCGCATCCATCTGGACAGTGCTTCTGGGCATCGGCTGCTCGCTGATCCTGGGCGTCGGTGCCGGCTTTATCAACGGCTTCCTGACCACCAAGGCCAAGATCGAGGCCTTCATCGTGACCCTTGGCACCATGGGCATCTACCGCTCGCTCGTGACCTATTTTGCCGATGGCGGCACGCTCTCGCTCGCCGGTGACGCGCGCGATATCTATCGCCCGGTCTACTACGACAGCTTCCTGCGCATTCCTTATCCGGTTTGGGTCTTCATCCTCGTCGCCATCATCGGCTGGGTCTTGATGAACCGCACCGCCTTCGGCCGCTACTGCATGGCTATCGGCTCGAACGAACACGTCGCCCGCTACTCGGCTATCAAGGTCGATCGCGTCAAGACTTGGACTTATATCCTTCAGGGCCTTTGCGTGTCGCTCGCTACCATCATCTATGTGCCGCGCCTGGGCTCCGCCTCTGCTGCGACCGGCGTGCTGTGGGAACTCGAAGCCATTGCCGCGGTGATCATCGGCGGCACCATGCTCAAAGGCGGCTTCGGCCGGGTCGGCGGCACCATTATCGGCGCGCTGATCCTCACCGCGATCGGAAATATTCTTAATCTCACCGAGATCATCTCCAACTACCTCAACGGGGCAGTGCAGGGCGTGATCATCGTTGCGGCGGTTTACCTGCAGCGCGGCTCCTTCCGAGCCGGCCGCAAGAAGGCAGCCGAATAAGTATTCCAGCCTGTTTGGGCAGGATAACCGGCGCCCGCAAAGCGCCAATTCACTAGGGAGGACTACAATGTCTTTGAAGGCAATTGCACTGGGCCTGTTGGCCACCAGCGCTCTCGTCGGCGGCGCCGTGGCGCAGGACGAGCAGATCACCATCGGCGTCTCCATTCCGGCCGCAACGCACGGCTTCATGGGTGGCCTCAACTGGCACGCTGCCGAAGCTGAAAAGCGCCTCGAAGCCGCTTACCCCAATATCGACCTCGTCATCGTGACCGCCGACGGTCCGGAAGACCAGGCTTCCGATCTCGAAGACCTCGTTTCCGTGCAGCAGATCGACGCCCTCGTCGTCCTGCCGTTCGAATCCGAGCCGCTGACCGAGCCGGTCCGCGCCGTTAAGGATTCGGGCGCCTTCATCACCGTCGTCGACCGCGGCCTCACCGATCCCTCCATTCAGGACGTCTATGTTTCGGGCAACAACACCGAAATGGGTGTCAACTCGGCCGAATACATGAAGACCCGTCTCAAGGAAGGCGACAACATCGTCATCCTGCGCGGCATTCCGACCGTTCTCGATACCGAACGCTTTGACGCCTTCATGGGCGCCATGGAAGGCACCGGCATCAACGTCCTCGACGATGAATTCGCCAACTGGAACCGCGATGACGGCTTCGAAGTGATGCAGGACTTCCTGTCGCGCTTCCCCGACATTGACGGCGTCTGGGCCCAGGACGATGACATCACCCTTGGCGTGGTCGAAGCCATCAAGCAGGCTGGCCGCGAGTCGGAAATGTTCGTCGTTGGCGGCGCTGGCATGAAGGAAATCATCAAGGGCGTGATGGATGGCGATGCGCTCGTCCCCGTCGACGTGCTTTATCCGCCTGCCCAGATCGCAACCGCCATGGACGTGACCGTTGCCCACTTCACCTCGAACGGCCCGGTCACCGGCTCTTACATCCTCGGTTCGCCGCTGATCACCCAGGAAAACGCGGAAGCCTACTACTTCCCCGACTCCCCGTTCTGACTTCGAGTCGTCCCTATGGGCTAATCGCTCCGGTGGAACGATTAGAGGCGAGAAGGCAATGAGAGCTGTGCTCGAATGGCTCCAACGGACAAACAGGAAGGGCGCCGAAAGGCGCCCTTTTTGTTGGTCACAATGTCGCAGGAACGTCGCCCGATCCAACGCATTTATAATCCGAGCTCCGGGCGACGCCCGCCTAAACCTTGGTGCCGCTGGAGCTCACCAAATCCTCGCATATTCGAGCTTCAAGCAGCCTCTGGCGTATACCCAGCCTCGCGGATAGCCATTTCACCCTTTGCCCGGTCGCCCTCAAAGCTCACCTTATGGCTGTCGAGATCGATTTCGACCTCGGCGCCGGGTAGCGCTTCTTCGAGCGCGCCGCGGACCGTGCCGACGCAGTGATTGCAGGTCATGTCGTTGACGAGGATCGTATGCTTCATTGTGGGTTTCCTTGTGCAAGATCTTCCAGGATTGGGCAGTCGGGCCGGTCGTCGCCGTGGCAGCAATGGACCAGATGTTTTAGCGTCAAGACCATGCCATTGAGCTCGGCAATCTTGGTTTCGAGCGCCACGATATGCTCCTTGGCAATGTCACGCACCTCGGCGCTGGCGCGCGATCTATCCTGCCAGAGACCTAGTAGGGTCGCCGTCTCTTCCACCGAAAAGCCTAGCGTCCGCGCCCGCTTGATGAAGCGCAATACATGCACTTCGTCTTCGCCATAGACCCGATAATTGCTGCCCGTGCGTGCTGGGGCGGTGATCAGGCCGATGCCTTCGTAATAGCGGATCATCTTGGCCGAGACGCCGGACCGCTCTGCAGCCTGCCCGATATTCATGGCGTTACTCCGCGCAAGCGTTGGGCATTGGCGATGACGAATACCGAGCTCAGAGCCATTGCTCCGGCGCCCAGCATCGG
Organism: Devosia rhizoryzae; assembly: GCF_016698665.1. Classification (NCBI taxonomy): domain Bacteria; kingdom Pseudomonadati; phylum Pseudomonadota; class Alphaproteobacteria; order Hyphomicrobiales; family Devosiaceae; genus Devosia; species Devosia rhizoryzae. The sequence goes on along the minus strand of NZ_CP068046.1, from coordinate 1,889,391 downwards.
CGACAGCAAGATACCGAACGCAGGGTAGAGAGCACCAGCCGCGACCGGGATCAGCACCGCATTATAGACGAAGGCCCAGCCGAGATTTTCGTGGATGTTGCGCAACGTCGCCCGGCTGAGCGTAAGCGCCGTCGCGACCTTGCGCAGGTCGCCGTCAAGCAGCACCACATCGGCACTTTCGATTGCCGCATCTGTCCCAGAGCCCACCGCGATGCCGATATCGGCCTCGGCCAGGGCGGGCGCATCATTGATGCCGTCACCGACATAGGCGATCGTCCCGAACTGCTCGCGCAGCGCCTTGATCGCCGTGAGCTTCTCTGCCGGCAACACTTCGGCTTCGACGCGGTCGATGCCTAGCTGCCTGGCAATCGCTTCCGCCGTCTGCCGGTTGTCGCCCGAGATCATGGCCGTTTCGATTCCCAACGCATGAAGAGCAGCGATCACCGCCTTGCTGGTCGGCTTGACCTGATCGGCAACGACGATCGCTGCGGCCAGCTTGCCGTCTATGGCAGCGAAAACCGGCGTCTTGCCCTCGGCCGCCAGCCGGGCCGTGTTGAAATCGGCCAGCTCCTGCCCGGCAAACATCCGCTCGGAGCCGATTTCGACCTTGCGGCCACCCACCGTCGCCGACACCCCACGGCCCGGTTCGGAAGCAAAGCTTTCCACCTCCGGCAAAACCATCCCCGCCGTTTCGGCACCTGTAACAATAGCCAGGGCAATCGGGTGCTCGGAGCGCCTTTCGACCGCCGCAACCAAAGCCAGAACCTCGTCATGCTCGAAATCATCGTCCAGGATGAAGTCGGTCAGCGCCGGGCGGCCCTCGGTCAGCGTGCCGGTCTTGTCGAAGGCAACGACCTTTGCGTCGCGCAACAGCTGCAGCGCCTCGCCCTTGCGGAACAACACGCCCAGCTGCGCCGCACGGCCTGTGCCCACCATGATCGACATGGGCGTCGCCAGCCCCATGGCACAGGGACAAGCGATGATCAGCACGGCCACGGCATTGACCAGCGCGAACTGCGGTTCGAACACCAGCCAGGCTAGGGCGGTCAAAACCGCGAGCCCGATCACCACCGGCACGAACCACAGTGTGATACGGTCGACCACCGCCTGAATCGGGAGCTTGCCCGCTTGTGCGTCCTCGACCATGCGGATGATATGGGCCAGCATGGTGTCGCCACCCACCTTGGTGGCGCGAAAGCGGAAGCTGCCCGACGTGTTGAGCGTGCCGCCGATCACGGTTGCACCCGTAGACTTCGAGACGGGAAGAGGCTCGCCCGAGATCATCGACTCGTCGATATGGCTCGCCCCATCCACAATCTCGCCATCCACCGCGATCTTCTCGCCCGGCCGCACCACGATGATGTCGCCGACGCGCACGTCTTCTGCCGGCACGTCCATGGTCGCGCCGTGCCGCTCGACCCGCGCCGTCTTGGCCTGCTGCTGCACCAGCCGGCGAATAGCCTCCCCGGTCCGCCCCTTGGCCAAAGCCTCGAGCCAGCGCCCCACGAGGATCAGCGTCACGATCACGGCTGCAGCTTCAAAATACACAAAGCGCGTTTCCGCCGGCACCAGCTGCGGCGCAAAGGTGACGACGCTTGAATAGAGCCAGGCCGCTCCAGCGCCCAGCGCCACAAGCGAATTCATCTCCGGTGCGCCCCGCAGCAGGGCAGGGATGCCATGGCGGAAGAAACGCAATCCCGGCACGAACAAGACGAATGTGGCAAGCACGAAATAGATCGGCCAAAGCGCGTCCATGGAGACGACCGACATCAGCCACATGTGGAACGGCATATGGAGATGCCCCAGCATCTCGATCGCGAACAGCGGCACGGTGGGAATGGCCGCAATGATCACATCCCGCCGCAGCGCCGCTGCATCCTCGTCATGGTGGCTATGGTCCTGCGCCGGCGCATCTGCCTGCCGCAAGGCCCCCGAATAGCCCACCTTGCGCGCCGCCTCGAGCAGCGCTCCGCTGTCACCGCCAGCGATGGTGGCGCGTTCCGTCGCCAGGTTTACCGAAGCCGATTCGACGCCCGGCACTTTTAGCAGGGCGCGTTCCACCCGCGCCACGCAGGAGGCGCAGGTCATGCCGGAGATGTCGAGAGTTACTGGTTGCGGGACGTGCTGGTTCATCGGTTTCACCTCGTCCTCATCCATATAGACCTTCCCATTATGGTAAGGTCAAGGGCGCGGGCGCGAATTGCTGCGACCAGTTGGCACAGCGACATTCACGCGTCTTATAGTTGCGACGCGTGAGGATTATTTCGGCTCTGTCACCGGAGCCAAGATGATGCAGACGGTTCGCAAAGACATCCACAATTCAGACATTCCGCTGCTTTGCCAAAGTTGCGAAGCCCGGCATCAGGGCATCTGCGGCTCGCTTACGCCCGAGCAGCTCGTTGCCGTCTCCAAGTCCACTCGCCGCGTTCGCCGCGCTCCGGGCGAGGAACTGATGGCCGATGCTGAGCCGATCGCTTCCTTTGCCAATGTACTGCGCGGCGTGGTCAAGCTCACCAAGGTGCTCGAAGACGGGCGGCAGCAGGTTGTCGGTCTCCAATTTGCACCTGACCTCCTCGGCCGCCCCTTCGCAACCGAAAGCCGCGTCAGCGCCGAAGCGGCGTCGGAGGTCGACCTCTGCCTCATTCCCAAGTCTGTCCTCGAATCCATGCTGACCGAGAGCGCGCCTCTGGAGCGCCGCGTTATGCTGCAGGCATTGCGCGAACTCGATGAAGCGCGCGACTGGATGGTGACGCTGGGCCGTAAAAGCGCTGCCGAAAAGGTCGCGAGCTTCCTTTATCTCATCGCGACCCACATCGATCCGACGGACGAGGGCGAGGTCACGACCTTCGACCTGCCATTAAGCCGTGCCGATATCGGCGACTTTTTGGGCCTCACCATCGAGACCGTCAGCCGCCAGATGACCAGGCTCAAGGCCGATGGCGTCATCGAGATCCACAATTACCGCCATGTGACGGTCCCCGACCTCGCCCGCCTGCGCCTGCGCTGCGGTTAGCGCAGGCGACCGTCGCGCAACGTGTAAGTCTTGTCCACGGTGCCCTCGGGCAGGATAGCGTGGGTCACGAGCACCACGGTTCGTCCCAGGGTAGCCTCTGCCAACGTCTCGAAAAATGCCAGCTCCGTCTCACGATCCAGCGCGTCGGTCGGCTCGTCCAGCAACAGCACTGGCGCATCGGAGAGAAGCGCCCGCGCGAGGCACAGTCGACGTGCTTGCCCCGCTGACAGGGTGCGGCCCGCTTCGCCGATCAGAGTATCAAGCCCCCTGGGCAAGCTCGCAATATGCTCTTCCAGTTGCGCCTTCCCCAGCGCCACCCAGAGCTCTTCGTCGCTGGCATCGTCGCGCCCGATCAGCAGATTGTTGCGGACAGTGTCGATAAACACCGGACTATCCTGGCTGAGCAACGCCATATGGGCGTGCAGATCGGCCGTGGCAAACTTATTTATACTTGTCGCACCTAGCTTAACCTGCCCCTGACGCGGTTCGGCAAGCCGCAGCAGGAGCCGCAGGATAGTAGACTTTCCCGAGCCGCTCGGCCCGCTAATGGCGATCCGCTCGCCAGCTCCAATCGCGAGCGAGAAATCGTCGAGTACCGGAGGCAGCGAACCGTAGCCGAAGGTGACACAATCAAAGCCAATCGAGGCATCCGGAGCTATGACCTGGGGCTGCGTTGGTTCAGCGACAGCTGGCGGCAGCGCCGCCAAGGCTTGCAGCCGTTCCGCCGCAGCCATGGCACTGGTCGCCTTGCTGACGCTGCGCACGATCGTGCTGGTCACCTCAAAGCTCGCGAGCACGGCCAGCAGCAACCCCGCCATCACAGGCCCGTCCAGCCTTCCCGCGGCTACCGCATCCAGCCCGGCGAGCAGAGTGCCGACCAGCGCCAGCGCCGCCAGCACCTGGACGGCAAAGCCACCTGCGGTCGCCAGCCCGCCCAGCCGAAGCCGCTCCCCGCTTGCTGCGAGACCTGCCCCGGCGAAACGCCGCACTGCGGTTCCGAGCACGCCAAGCACGGTGAGATCGGCATGCCCCGCGACGCCATCCAAGACTTGCGCCCGCAATTCCGCATTGGCCTCGACACTCCGCCGTCCGGCACTGCGGCCAAGCACGACCATCAACGTGGGCACAACGAGGGCAGCCGCGGCGATGGCCAAGCCATAGGGCAGGGCGGCTCCCGGAAGCAGCCAGACCAGCACTGCAGTCATTCCGGCGCCGACAACCACAGCCGATACCAGCGGTCCCACCGCAACCAGGAAGGCCGTGTCCAGCGCGTCTACATCGGCCGTCAGCCGGCTGACGAGGTCGCCGTGGCGCAGCGAACGATCCGGGAGCGGCAGGCGCGGAAATAGCGCTGAAAATAACCAGCCGCGCAGATCGCTCAGCAACCGCAGCGTTGCATTATGACCGATCAGTCGTTCCCCGTAACGCGCGAGAATGCGCACGAAGGAGAAGGCCCGCACGCCCGCAGAAGGGACAAAGAGGTTGAAGGCCAGCCCAGCCGTGGTCAGTGCCGATGCGGTGATAAACCACCCGGACGTCCCCAGCAGTCCAACACCCGATACAATCGTGATCAGCGACAAAAGAAGCGCCAGCAGCAATGCCCCCAAGCGCCTCCTGAAGAGCGGCAGAAATGTTAGAAGCGCCCTCATGCTGCGCCCTTTCTCCGGCGAACCGGCATGTCGAGCAGCCCACCACCCGCAATGCGCCAGGCCTTGTCCATGCTTGCGGCCACGGCAAGCGAATGGGTGGCAATGATCAAGGTACGGCCCTGCGCGAAGGAAAGGATATTGACCATGACTTCAGCCTCCAGCGCTTGGTCGAGATGCGCAGTTGGCTCATCGAGGAGGATCAAGCCTGCCTCGCGCAGAAAGAGCCGCGCAACGGCAACCCGCTGCGCCTGTCCGCCGGACAGCCCCAGCCCATCCTCGCCGATGATGGTATCCAGCCCGTCCGGCAGCGCCGCGGCAAACGGCGCCACTGAGGCCTGCTCCGCTGCCCGCTGGATGTCCCGGCGCGAGGCACCGGGCCGTGCCAGCGCGATGTTGTCGGCAATGCTGCCATGGATCAGCCGTGGCTTCTGCGGCAACAGGAAGCTCCGGCCCCGCAGCTCCGCCTCCGGCCAATCCGAGATGGCGCGGCCATCCAGTTGCACGGACCCCTCCGCATCGCGCAGTTGCGCTAGAAGCTCGAGGAGGGTCGACTTGCCCGACCCACTCGCACCAAGCAGGGCCACATGCTGGCCGGGCTTAACGCTCAACGACAGATCCTGAAGCACAGCCCGCATCCGGTCGGGCGTCCGCAATGTCAGACCAACGAGCTCCACCCCGATTGGAGTGCCCGCTCGCGGTTCGATGTCGGCAAGCGGCGATGCGGCCTCCGGAAAATCGCCAAGCTGCGTCTCAATCTCCAGCAATGCCGCCTTCGCCGTCGCCCGGTCATGGTAATGGGCAGCCAGGAGCCTGAGCGGGTTGTAAACCTCCGGCGCCATCAGCAGCAGGAACATGCCGGTCGAAAGTGTCAGCGGCGTTGTCCGCAGGTGGAGATAGTCGATAAAGGTGAGGCCTACATAAAGTGCCACCCCGGCCACGCCCAACGCGGCAAAGAACTCGAGCACCGCTGAAGACAAAAAGGCTATCCGCAGCACCCGCAAGGTGCGTACCCGCAAGGCTTCGCTTGCCTGAACAATTCCAGCTGTTTCGACCTCGGCGCGCCCAAAGAGCTTGAGCGTCAGGATGCCCCGCAAGCGATCGGCAAAGCGGCCGGAAAGGTGGCTCAGCGCCTGTGCCTGCTGGTCGGTGGCAAGTTGCGCGCCCCAGCCCACCAGCGCCATAAAAATCGGAATCAACGGTGCGGTGACCAGAAACAGCACCCCTGCGACCCAGTCGAGCGGTAGGATGATCGCGCCGAACACCAGCGGCAAAAGTGCCGCCTGGATCGATGCCGGCAGGTAGCGCGCAAAGTAGCCATCGAGCGCCTCGACCTGGTCCACTATGGCACTGGCCGAAAGTCCCGAGGCCGGCGCATCCGCATCCCGCGGCGAACGCGCCAGCCGCTGCGTGAACAACACCTGCCGAAGCTGCTGCTTGATTGCCTCGGCACCGACCAGCCCTGCCTGTTCACCGATGGCACCGAGACCCGCCCGGACGATCAGCAGCCCTAAGATCAGCAACACCGACGGCATCAGCGCCTGGGGCGCCGCATGATTTTCGATCGCTTCACCCAGAATATGCGCCAGTGTCCAGGCCTGCCAGACCAGGAGCCCGCCTCCGATCAGCGGCAAGATCATGGCAAGCCACAAGGCAGCCCCGCCATGCCGTTGCAAGCGGTTCAGCGCCTTCCTCGATGTTTGGCTTCGGGCGGTCACGGGCGCTCCATTCAACTAACGCTTACCCTAGTCGGCTTAGGATGGACCCGCCTTGATCTGGATCAAGGTACGCTCCACCCGAGGAGCGTAGGGAAGGGCTATTGGCAGCCCCGATTCCGGCCGCCGCAACCATGGGGCATCCTAATGCCGATCGACAGTCTCGTTGTCGACCTTTCGCGATGGCAGTTTGCTGCCACCGCCATGTATCACTTCATTTTCGTGCCGCTGACTCTGGGCCTCTCCTTCATGATGGCCATTATGGAGAGCGTCTATGTGATGACCGGGCGTTCGGTGTGGCGCAAGGCGACCCTGTTCTGGGGCACGCTCTTCGGCATCAACTTCGCCATGGGCGTCGCCACCGGCATCGTCATGGAATTCCAGTTCGGCATGAACTGGAGCTATTACAGCCACTATGTCGGCGACGTCTTCGGTGCGCCTCTCGCTATCGAAGGGCTGATGGCCTTCTTCCTTGAAGCCACCTTTGTCGGCCTTTTCTTTTTCGGCTGGGACCGTCTGAGCAAAATCGGTCACCTGGTCGTCACCTGGCTCGTCGCTATCGGCGCAAACTTCTCCGCGCTTTGGATTCTGATCGCCAATGGCTGGATGCAGAACCCGGTCGGCGCCCGGTTCAATCCCGACACAATGCGCATGGAGATCACCGACTTCATCGCGGTGATCTTCAACCCCGTCGCGCAGGCCAAATTCGTCCATACCGTTAGCGCTGGCTATCTCTGCGGCGCCGTGTTCGTGCTGGCCATCTCGGCGCTCTACCTCGCCAAGGGCAAGCATATCGAACTTGCCAAGCGCTCGATGGTTGTGGCGGCCAGCTTCGGTCTGGCCTCCGCCCTGTCGGTCGTCGTCCTCGGCGACGAGAGCGGGTATGTCGCGACCGAGCATCAGAAGATGAAGGTCGCCGCCATCGAGGCAAGCTTCCACACCGAACCGGCACCGGCTCCCTGGACCGTGCTGGCCATCCCCGGCGCAGATGGCACGCCGATCTGGCAATTGCAGGTCCCGTGGCTGGGTGGTCTGATCACCACGCGCTCGCTTACCGAAGAACTCGACGGCATCAACGAATTGGTGGCTCGCGCCGATGAGCGTATCCGCTCCGGTCTTGTTGCATACCAGGCGCTCGAAGAGATACGCGCCGACGGCAATGCCGAAGCACGCGCCGTTTTCGAACAAACCTGGCCCGACCTTGGCTATGCACTCCTGCTCAAGCGCTATCGTGCAGATGTCGAGAACGCCACGGATGCGGAGATCGCCCAGGCTGCCGCCGACACGGTGCCCAGCGTCTGGCCCCTGTTCTGGACCTTCCGCATCATGATGGGCCTGGGCTTCTTCTTCATCGCCTTCTTCGGGGTCTGGTTCTACCGGGCATCGCGCGGCTGGATCGAGACGAACCGCCAGTTCCTCTGGTTCAGCGTCTTCACCCTGCCGCTGCCTTGGATCGCCATCGAGTCGGGCTGGTTCATCGCCGAGTTCGGCCGCCAGCCCTGGGTAGTGGAAGGCGTCTTGCCCACCTTCTACGCCGCGTCGGGCCTCACGGTGCTCGACCTCGTCCTGTCGCTGAGCTTCTTCGTGCTGCTCTACACGGCCCTGCTCATCGTCATGGTTTTCCTGATGATCCGCACCGTCAAGGCGGGCCCCAAGGACAAGTTCCTGGCGGCTGACGATGAAGACGATTTCGTTATCGCAGCCCTGCCGAAAACCCCCGTCACCCAGGAGCTCGGATCGTGAGCAGCATTCCCCTCGATTACCAAACCCTGCGGCTGATCTGGTGGCTGCTGCTGGGCGTGCTCTTGATAGGCTTTGCCATTATGGGTGGCCGCGATCTGGGCGTTGGTGCGCTTCTGCCCTTCGCTGCCCGCACCGACGATGAGCGGCGTATTTTGCTCAACCTCGTGGGCCCAACCTGGGAAGGCAACCAGGTCTGGCTGATCCTGGGCGGTGGCGCGATCTTTGCGGCCTTTCCGCCGCTTTATGCGGTGAGCTTTTCAGGCTTCTACCTCGCCATGCTGGTGATCCTCCTGGCGCTGATCCTGCGGCCTGTCGGCTTCAAATTCCGCGGGAAAGTGGAAGACAGGCGCTGGCGCTCGGTCTGGGACTGGAGCCTCTTCATTGGCGGTGTCGTCCCGTCACTGATCATGGGCGTGGCCGTCGGCAATGTGCTCCTCGGCGCGCCCTTCAACCTCGATGACACCATGCGCATCTTCTACACCGGCAACTTCTTGGGCCTCCTGATGCCTTTTGCGCTTCTGGCAGGGCTGGTCAGCGTCGGCATGATCGTGGTGCAGGGCGCCGCAGTGATCTCCGGGCGCACCGAAGGCGCCATGGCCGAACGCGCCCGAACCTATGGCGTTCTTGCCGCGCTCGTCACCGCTGCCTTGTTCGCGCTTGCCGGCTTCTGGCTTGGCTTCCTTCCTGGCCACGTCGTCACCAGCGTCATCGACCCCAATAGCCCAATCAATCCCCTATCCAAGACCGTTGAACTGGTCACCGGCGGCTGGCTCAACAATTACCGGCTTTATCCCTGGATGCTCTCGGCACCTATAATTGCCTTTGCCGGCCTCGCCGTGGCGGCCATTGCACTCCGCGGCCGAGCCCGGACCCTCGCTCTGCTCGGGTCGAGCACGGCGATCTTCGGCATCATCTCGACGGCGGGCTTGTCGCTCTTCCCGTTCTTCCTGCCGTCGGCCACGCAGCCCGATTCCGGTCTTACCCTGTGGGACGCCTCGTCGAGCCATCTCACGCTTTTCATCATGCTGCTGATGACCTTGCTCTTCCTGCCCATCATCATTCTCTACACCGGCTTCGTGTTCCGGGTGATGCGCGGCACGGTGTCGACAGACAGCCTCAGCAAGAATCCCAACGCCTATTAGGAGATCTAAGATGTGGTATTTTTCCTGGATCCTTGGCCTTGGCCTCGCCTGTGCCTTCGGCATCCTCAACGCCATGTGGTTCGAGCTGCGCGAAGATCGCCGCATTGCGCGAACAAAAGGCGAGAAGGTGCATGCTGACGCATAGCTCCTGACCAGATGGTCAAAAATGGGAAAGCCCGCGTGCGCCATCCAGCATGCGGGCTTCTTCATTTCCAAACAGGGCTTTAGCCGGTTAACCTTGCTTAACACTTCGTTGCGGCTAAAGCGGCAGATGAACCCTTCATGAACTGACGTGCCTCTTTCGTTTGCACAACGTGCATAACGGATGTGCAGCAAGGCCAACTACTAATCACGACCTCACGGGTCTACATAGAGGCCATCGAACGAAGGGGAACCGAAATGAACATCACCAAGAAGCTTGCCGACTTTGCCCGTTACCAGCGCACCATCCGCGAACTCAACTCGCTCGATGCACGCCAGCTGAACGATCTCGGCATCACCAAGGGCGACATCAAGAACATCGCTCGCGGCACCTACGCAGCCTAAGTTCTCTGCATCGCTAAGTGTCCGATGAAGGCGTCCACCAGGGCGCCTTTCATCGTTTGAGCCCGCTCTTAGCGCACCACATCAGCGGTCTTGCAGTTCAGCACCGCTACAAGGTCCGCAGGCGCGATCCGGATCTGCAATCCGCGCTGTCCGCCATTGAGATAAATCTCGTCGTAAAGCATCGCCAGCTCGTCGAGCACTATGGGCACCAACTTGCGCTGCCCAAGCGGCGAGATGCCGCCGACCTTGTAGCCCGTAAGGCGCTCTGCATCCGCCGGTTTCATCATCTGCGCCGACTTGCCACCCAGCGCTGCCGCGAGCTTTTTCATGTTGACCTCCTCATCGGAAGGCACAATGGCGCAGACCGGCTTGCCATCGAGCTCGGCCATCAGCGTCTTGAACACCTCAGACGGCGAAACCCCCATCGCCTCGGCCGCCTGCAACCCCACGCGTTCCGCATTGGGGTCGTACTCATAGGACGCAAGAGTGAAGGCGATGCCGGCCTTAGCCAGAACAAGGGTCGCGGGCGTGGTCTTGGACATGACGCTGTTTTAGGCCAAGTCCGCTAAAGCTCAAGCACTACCGTTCAAGGTCGAACCGTCGCGCCCAGCGCGGATCGTCGGCCGGGTTTTCGTAATCATCGGCGCCGATGTCCCGGCGCAAATGGCTGGGCAGGCGGAGCAGGTTGAGCCGGCGCCGGCGCTCCAGTCCTTCGGGATCTCCAAGGGCAGGCAGGGGCAGCAAAAAGGCGAGAAAACTGGGCAAGGTGAACATGACGAGCATTCACTGGCCTTATGGTCAGTGCTCCAAGCTGGTTGACTTGAGCCTCATCATGCCGCTGCATGCTTATGCATTCCAACTAAACGTCGAGAGGGGTGCATAAGGAGAGTTTATGCATGACGCTGCCACCGCTGGCTGCCATCAGGGCCTTCGAAGCCGTTGCCCGCCACCTCAACTTCACCCGTGCGGCAGAAGAGCTGGGCATGACTCAGGCCGCGGTCAGCTACCAGATCCGCCTGCTTGAAGAGCGCGTCGGCACGCCCCTTTTCCTGCGCAAGCCGCGCCAGGTGGAACTGACTGAAGCCGGAATCCGGCTCGCTCCCGAAGTGGCGCAAGCCTTCGATCTCTTGCGCAGTGGTTTCGCCCGCTCGCGCGGCCAGATCGACGGCATGCTGGCACTGAGCAGCGTTCCCACCTTTGCCAGCCAGTGGCTCGCGCCCAATATCGGCCTCTTCCAGCTGTCGCATCCCGACATCGCGGTGCGCGTCGAAAGTTCAGGGCACCTGGTCGACTTCGCTGCCGAAGAGTTCGACGCCGTCATTCGCGCCACCAGCCGGGAAGTCGAGGGCCTGGTTTACCACCGGCTGCTCAACGCCGAATTTGCCCCGATGATCAGCCCTAAACTCATGGAAGAGTACCAGATCCGCGAACCACGCGACCTGTTGCGCGTGCCGCAGATCACGCCCGACGATCCCTGGTTCATCAAGTGGCTTGAACTGAGCGGCATCGCGCCGCCGAAATTCGACGACCGGCCGTTCAGCCGCCTGGAGTCCCAATATATGGAGGCGGCCGCCGTTGCCGCAGGCCGCGGGTTTGCGATGATGACGCCCGCCTTCTACCCGGAAGAAATGGCGTCGGGCCGGCTGGTGCAGCCCTTCGAGACCGTCGGATGGAACGGCCACGCTTATTACCTGGTCTATCCGGAGTCGCGCCGCAATCAGCCCAAGATCAAGGCATTCCGCGACTGGATTGTCGAGGCGACAGCCCCGCTGCGACTGTCGCAGCGAGGCAAGGCGATCGACTAATTAGACGATGCCACCCGAACCACCTTCGACTTCAGGACGGATCTCGGCGACCTTGGCCCGGTAACCCGATGCCCGATAGGCCGCCAGCGGATCGATAGCGCCACCTTGGTCGAGCCGCGCCATGGCAAGGATCGGCTCGACATCGGTGCGGAAGGCCAGCCGCAGTGCCTGGGTCGCGGCGAGCGCATCATTGGCTTCCTGAGCAGCCTTGAGCCCAGCACGATCCACCAGCAGAGCTTGCGCATAGGAACGCTGCACATCGGACGCCGACAACATCAGCGACTCGATCGGGTCGGTGACGTTGTGCGACTGGTCAAGCATATGGGCCGGGTGGAAGTCCGCGTTACGCGTTTCGATGTCCACCAACTCGTTGAACACCAGAAACAGGCGATAGGGATCGATCGAACCGGCATCCAGGTCGTCGTCGCCATACTTAGAGTCGTTAAAGTGGAAGCCGCCGAGCTTGTCGAACTGTGCCAGGCGGGAGACGATCATTTCAATGTTTACGTTCGGGGCGTGGTGGCCGAGGTCGACGAGGCAGAAGGCCTTATCGCCCAGTTCTTTGGCGATGATGTAGTTCGTGCCCCAATCCTGCACGACCGTCGAATAGAAAGCCGGCTCGTACATCTTGTGTTCGGTATAAACGCGCCAGTCGTCGGGCAGGGCGGCGTAGATGGCCTTGGCCGAGTCGAGATAGTTGGCGAACTGGTCGGCGAAATTGACCTGGCCGGGGAAGTTCGAACCGTCGCCGATCCAGATGGTCAGGGCCTTCGAGCCGATCGTCTTGCCGATCTCGATGCATTCCAGATTATGCTCGATCGCCTGGTCGCGGGTCGCCTTGTCATAGGCCGAGAGCGAGCCGAACTTGTAGCTCTGCATCTGCCCCTTGGCGTCCGCAAACGTATTCGAGTTCATGGCATCGAAGCCCAGGTTGAAGCGGCTCGCTGCCTGCTTCAACCGGTTCGGATCGGCCTTGTCCCATGGAATGTGGAGCGAGATGGTTTTGGTCGCCTGCGTCAGCTGGGCAATGACGGCGCAATCTTCGATCTTGTCGAAGATGTCGCGCGGCTCGCCGGCGCCCGGGAACTTGGCAAAGCGCGTCCCACCGGTGCCGACGCCCCAGGATGGGACGGCCACAGAGAATTTTGCGACTTTGGCTTTGATCGCATCGATGGCGATGCCACGGCGGTCAAGGCGCTCGCCCAGGGTTTCATAGTCCCGACGGAGGTCGGCCTCGCGCTTGGCGTTTTCCGCTTCGACGATGGAAGCTTCGATGATGTGTTCGGTCATTTTTCTCTCCCGACCTCCTCCGCCCGCCAGCCCCTCACCCTAACCCTCTCCCCGGAAGGGCGAGGGGACGATGGGGGCACTTGCAGTGCAGGAGCCGACACAGTTGTAACGGCTCCTGCGTCCCCTCGCCCCTATGGGGAGAGGGTCAGGGTGAGGGGTCTATCTTACCTTACCGCGGAAATGACTGGGCATTGCCCGCGTCGACATTGAGAATGTTGCCGGTGGACTTGGCCGAAGCCTCCGACGCGAAAAAGTAGATGGCTTCGGCAATGTCCTCGGGGAACACGCTTCGCTTCAGCATCGAGCGCTGGCGATACATTTCCTCAAGGCCGTCCTTGTCGGTCTTGTAGGTCGAAGCGCGCTGCTCAAGCCATTCCCCGGCCCAGATCTTCGAACCCCGCAACACGGCGTCCGGATTGACAACGTTGACGCGGATCTGTGCTTCGGCGCCTTCGAGCGCGAGGCAGCGGGCGAGATGGATTTCGGCCGCCTTGGCGGTGCAGTAGGCGGCAGCGTTGGGCGAAGCGGCGAGACCGTTCTTGGAGGCAACGAACACGACGTTGCCGCCAATCTTCTGGCTGCGGAACAGCCGGAAAGCCTCGCGCGAGACGAGGAAATAGCCCGTGGACAGGATGTCCATGTTCTTGTTCCAAAGCTCGAGCGTCGTCTCCTCTATCGGGGCCGAGGAAGCGAGGCCAGCGTTCGACACGAGAATGTCGAGCCCGCCGAATTCGACCACGGCATGGGCGAAGCCGGCAGTAACCTGCTCTTCTTTGGTGACGTTGATGTTGACCGGACGGACGAAATCAGCGCCAAAGATGCCGGAAAGTTCGGCCGTGGCGCCATCGAGCGCCGTCTGGTCGATATCGGCGAGCACGACGCAAGCGCCTTCGCGGAGGAGGCGGGCGGCCGTCGCCTTGCCGATGCCGCCGGCGCCGCCGGTGACGAGGGCGATCTTGCCAGCGAGCGACTTTGGCTTGGGCATGCGCTGCAGCTTGGCTTCTTCAAGCAGCCAATATTCGATGTCGAAGGCTTCCTGTTCAGGCAGGCCCTGATATTCCGACACGGTCGAAGCGCCGCGCATCACGTTGATCGCGTTGACATAGAACTCGCCGGAAATGCGGGCGGTGGCCTTATCCTTCGCAAAGGTGATCATGCCGACGCCGGGGATCAGGTAGACCACGGCGTTGGGATCGCGGATGGCAGGCGAATTAGAGTGCTTGGAGCGCTCGTAATAGGCGGCGTAGTCGGCACGATAGTCGGCGATCTGCTTGTCCAGCCCGGCGATGACGCCCTCGACGTCCGGATTGGCCGGATCGAAATCGATGACCAGCGGACGGATCTTGGTGCGCAGGAAGTGGTCGGGGCAGGAGGTGCCCAGCGCCGCCAGCGGCCGCAGGTTATTGGAATTGACGAATTCAAGCACCGCGTCGCTGTCGTCGAAATGGCCCAGCTTGTGCGAGTCCTCGGAAATGAAGCCGCGGATTTTTGGCATCAGCTTGGCGGCAACGGCGCGGCGCTCCTCCGCAGGCAGTGATTGCTTCGCGGCGCCACCGAAGATGGTCTTGCCCTCGGTTTCCCGCTCGAACCACTCGATCGCCTGGTTGATGATGCCGATCGTGGTCTCGTAGCATTCCTTGGGCGTGTCACCCCAGGTGAAGAGGCCATGCGACTCAAGGATCAGCCCCTTAGAGGTCGGGTTCTCCTCGCAATACTTGCCGAGCCACAGGCCCAGTTCGAAGCCCGGCTTCTTCCACGGCAACCAGCCGATAGTGTCGCCGAAAATCTGCTGCGTGAGTTCGCGGGAATTCTCTGAGGCCGCAATAGCAATGATCGCATCGGGGTGCATGTGGTCGACGAACGGATGGTTCACATAGGCATGGAGCGGGGTGTCGATCGAGGCGGCGCGCGGGTTGAGGTTGAAGGTGGCGTGGGGCAGGTAGCCCACCATCTCGTCTTCGAACTCGACGCCGCGATAAAGACCCTTCAGCGCCCGCAGCTTGTCCATGTAGAGCGTCGCAAAGCCATCGAGCTTGATCGAGGCGCTGTCGCCGCCCGAACCCTTGACCCAGAGGACTTCGACCATTTCGCCCGTCAGCGGGTCCTTCTGCATGATCTTGGAGGAGGTGTTGCCGCCACCGTAATTGGTGACGCGCTTGTCCGAGCCTAGAAGGTTCGAGCGATAAACCAGCCGTTCCGGCTCGCTCATACCCGCCGCGACGGCATCGTCCCATTTGTTTTCGAGGCGCTTGGGCGCGGTGGACATGGCATTCCTCCCAGATCGGCAACAGTCAGTTGCGCGGAGATGGGCACGACGACACGCAACGTGTCAATCAGAAACAATCACTCTCCGTCACCCATGCGCGAAAATGATCGAAAACTAGTTTTAGGTGATTGACTCCGACCGTGGCGAGTGGAAGGAAATGCATTCAGGGAGTATCAGCATTGCACGAAACGGAACGCCATCGCGTTATTCTGGCCGCAGCGCAGTCTCGCCCCGTGGCGACGGTGGCGGAGTTGTGCGAGGTCACCAATTCGTCCGAAGCCACCATTCGCCGGGATATTGCGGCCCTTCACGTGCAAGGCAAGCTGCGCCGTGTGCGCGGTGGCGCCGAGGCCATCAACCCGCCGTCGCAAAGCGGACTGATCGGTCGCCCCTTCTCTGTCAACGAAACGATCAACATAGGGCAAAAGCGCGCAATTGCGCGCATCGCTGCCGATATGTGCGGTGATGGCGAGCCCATCATCATCAATGGCGGCACCACCACCTACCAGATGGTGCACCATCTCACGGCCAAGCGTCTCAGCGTCTTCACCAACAGCTTCGCCATTGCGGAATTCCTGATCCACAATTCGCGCAATTCCGTCGTCATCCCAGGCGGCACCGTTTATCGCGAGCAGAACGTCATCCTCTCGCCCTTTGGCGGCGTGGTGGCGTCGCATTTTTTTGCCAAGCGCATGTTCATCGGCTGCCAGGGCATCGGCGCCCACGGCCTGATGGAGGCGGACCCAATGGTGGTCCAGTCCGAATTGGCCCTGATCGGCCAGGCCGACGAGCTGATCGTCCTTGCCGACTCCTCGAAATTTTCCGCCCGCTCGAGCCTCATCCTTTGCGGGTTGGACCGAATTGCTGCCGTCATCACCGACAGCGGCATCCGCGACGAAGATCGCCAAATGCTGGAAACGGCAGGCGTGCGGCTCCTTGTTGCGGACGCAACCTCTCAGGCTGACAAGCAAGCAACCGTCGCCTGAGAACAAGATCAGATATCATGGGAGGAAACCGAATGAACCTGTTCAAACTGCTCGCTGCCACGGCCACCGTTGCCGTCATGATCGCGGCCCCCGCCGCAGCCCAGGACGGGACCCGCATCGCGCTGGTCGTCAAGTCCTTGGGCAATGGCTTTTTTGACGCTGCCAACAAGGGCGCGCAGGAAGCCGCCGAAGAGCTCGGCGTCGAAGTCATCTATACCGGCCCGACCGCCGCGACCGCCGAAGCCCAGATCGAGGTGGTCAACACCCTGATCGCCCAGCAGGTCGACGCCATCGCCATCTCCGCCAACGATCCGGACGCTTTGGTCCCGGTTCTGCAGCGCGCCCAGGAACGCGGCATCAAGGTCATCTCTTGGGATTCAGGCGTTGCGCCAGAAGGCCGCCAGATCCACCTCAACCCGTCCGACGTCAACCTCATCGGCGAAACCATCATCAAGCTGGCCGCCGATTACCTGCCGGAAGGCGGCGACGTCGCGATCCTCTCGGCCGCATCCACCGCGACCAACCAAAATGCTTGGATCGAAGCCGCCAAGGCTGCGATCCCGGAAAAATTCCCCAATATCAATCTCGTCGCGACCGTCTATGGCGACGATGACTCGGTGAAGTCGACCGAAGAAGCCCGCGGCCTGATCTCGGCCTATCCGGATCTCAAGGCGATCATCGCCCCGACCACGGTCGGCGTCGTTGCGGCCGCCCAGGTCGTGACCGACCAGGACCTGATCGGCAAGATCAACGTCACCGGCCTCGCCTTGCCGTCCGAGTTCAAGCAATTCATCGATAACGGCGCCTCGCAGGCCGTCGCCCTCTGGAACCCGATCGACCTCGGCTACTCGGCAGTGTTCCTCGCCAATGCTCTGGTCGAAGGCGAAGAAGCGGCCCCCGGCGCCTCCTTCTCGATCGGCCGCGTCGGCGAAGTAACGCTGGACGACACCAACTCGGCCGCCATGGCCGCCCCGTTCCAGTTCGACGCCTCCAACATCGAAGAGTTCTCCAAGATCTACTAAGGCTTGGATGGCACGCCCTATTCTTCTCCCCCTCGGGGAGAAGGTGGCGCGTAGCGCCGGATGAGGGGGGTGGCCGCAGCGTGTGCGGATGCATCCCCCTCACCCGTCTCGGCCTTCGGCCGATCCACCCTCTCCCCGAGGGGGAGAGGAACAAGAGAAGAAAATGACCGAACCCATCCTCACCCTTTCCGGCATCACCAAGAGCTTTCCCGGCGTCCGGGCGCTCAATGATGTGTCGCTGGAACTCTATGCCGGTGAAGTCACCGCGCTGATCGGGGAAAACGGGGCCGGCAAGTCGACGCTGGTCAAGACCATGACCGGCATCTACCAGCCCGACGCCGGCGAAATCCGCATGGCTGGCGGCCAGATCACGCTGCCGACCGCCCATTCCGCCGCGCAGATGGGCATCACCGCAATCCACCAGGAGACCGTGCTCTTCGACGAGCTATCGGTCGCCGAAAACATCTATCTTGGCCACACGCCGACCAACCGTTTCGGCATGATCGACTGGAAGACGATGCGGCGCGAGGCGCAGTTGACGCTCGATTCCATGGCGTCCGGCATCGACGCCAGCATGCCGCTCAAGGAGCTCGGCATCGCCAAAAAGCACCTCGTCGCCGTCGCCCGGGCGCTGAGCGTCGACGCCCAGGTCGTCATCATGGACGAGCCCACCGCGGCGCTGAGCCAAAAGGAGATCGAGGAGCTTTACGTCCTCATCGAGCTCCTCAAGGAAGACGGCAAGGCCATCCTCTTTATTTCGCACAAATTCGATGAAATCTATCGCATCGCCGACCGCTACACCGTCTTCCGCGATGGCGAGATGGTCGGCAAGGGCTTCATCAAGGACACGCCGCAGTCCGAGATCGTCCGCCTCATGGTCGGGCGCTCCGTCGACCAGATCTTCCCCGCCCGTGAGGCGCAGATCGGCAAAACGGTGCTCGAGGTCAAAGGCCTGACCCATCCCACCGAATTCGAAAATGTCAGCTTTTCCGTCCGCAAGGGCGAAATCCTGGGCTTCTATGGTCTCGTCGGGGCAGGGCGCTCCGAGGTGATGCAGGCCGTCTTCGGCATGACCAGGCCATCGGGCGGCACCATGGTTCTCGACGGCAAGACGGTGGCGCCGCGTTCTCCTGCCGACGCGGTGGAAGCGGGCATCGTCTACGTGCCCGAAGAACGCGGCAAGCAGGGCGTCATTACCGGCGAGCCGATCTTCAAGAATGTCTCGCTCCCCAGCCTTGGCAAGACCAGCCGCTCGGGCTTCCTGCGCATGGCCGAAGAATATAGGCTCGCCCGCACCTATACCGAGCGGCTCGATCTTCGCGCCCATTCGCTCAGCCAAAACGTTTCGACCCTTTCGGGCGGCAATCAGCAGAAGGTCGTCATCGCCAAGTGGCTCGCGACCCTGCCCAAGGTCATCATCCTCGATGAGCCCACCAAGGGCATCGATATCGGCTCCAAGGCCGCCGTGCACGAATTCATGGGCGAACTGGTCGCGCAGGGCCTCAGCGTCATCATGGTCTCGTCCGAACTGCCGGAAGTCTTGGGCATGAGCGACCGCATCGTCGTCATGCGCGAAGGGCTCGTCATCGATACGCTCGACAACAAAGCCCTCGCCCCCGAAACCCTGGTGCGTCTCGCCGCCGGCATTGTCGAGGAAGCAGCATGAACAGGCTTCTCAAAACCCGCGAGATCTGGCTGGCGCTTGCCATCCTCGCCGTCATCGTCCTCGTGACCTTCCGCTTCCCGCGCTTCTCGCAGCCAGCAAATCTGCTGACCATCTTCAACGACACTTCCATCCTGATGATGCTGGCGCTCGGGCAGATGGCGGTGATCCTCACCCGCTCGATCGACCTGTCCATGGCCTCCAATCTTGCCCTCACCGGCATGATCGTCGCCATGGTCAATGCCGCCTTCCCGATGATCCCGATCCCGCTCTTGATCCTCGGCTGTATCCTCGTCGGGGCAGCCCTCGGCGCCTTCAACGGCATCCTGGTGTGGAAGCTCGATATTCCGTCCATCGTCGTGACGCTGGGCACGCTGACCATTTTCCGCGGCCTGGTCTTCGTCATTTCTGGTGGCGCCTGGGTCAACGCCGCGCAGATGAGCCCGGCCTTCATCCAGCTGCAGCGCGGCTCGTTCCTGGGCCTGCCGATCCTGAGCTACTTTGCCATCGCCGTCGCAATCCTGGTCTATATCCTCATGACCCGGACCCCGCAGGGCCGCGCCTTTTATGCCATCGGCGTCAATCCGACAGCTGCGGTCTATACCGGCATCGATGTCGGCCGCACCAAGTTCCTGGCCTTCGTGCTCTCGGGCGCCATTTCGGGCCTTGCCGGCTATCTCTGGATCTCGCGCTACGTCATCGCTTCGGTGGAAGTCGCGAGCGGCTATGAACTCACCATCATTGCCGCCTGCGTCATCGGCGGCGTTTCCATCGCCGGTGGCATCGGCACCGTGGCCGGAGCCCTGCTCGGCGCGCTGTTCCTCGGCGTCGTCAACAATGCCCTGCCGGTGATCGGCGTTTCTCCCTTCTGGCAGATGGCCATTTCCGGCGCCGCCATCCTCATCGCCGTCATCCTCAACGCCCGCGGCGAAAGCCGCAAGGGCAGGGTGATCTTGAGGCGTGCGGAGGGTGTGGCTTGATTTTTCTAGTAAATCACCGGACGTCGGCTCCCTCCCCCCTTGAGGGGGAGGGCTGGGGTGGGGGGTGGTGCAGTGTGTCGCTGGCGGACCCCCACCCTCGATCCCTCCCCTCAAGGGGGAGGGATGCACAAGAGCCGAAGCCCTATGGGACGACCCAATGACAGACACCTCCCTCCATCGCCGCCTTCCGGACCGGCTCGACACGCCGCTCAAATCTGCTGTCCTCAGCTGGGAAACGCTCTTGGTGCTTGTCGCCATCGGCATCTTCATCGCCAATTCGATCGCCTCGCCCTATTTCTTGAACGCTTGGTCGCTTTCCGACATGACGTTCAACTTCACCGAAAAAGCGCTTATCGCGCTGGCCATGGCACTGGTGATCATCACCGGCGAGATCGATCTTTCCGTCGCCTCGATCATCGCCCTAGCCTCCACGCTGATGGGTCTGGTGCTCAACCAGTTCGGCGCGCCAACCCCGGTCCTGGTGCTGGTCGGCATCTTCACCGGCCTTGCCTGCGGCGCCTTCAATGGCTGGCTGGTCACGGGACTGAAGCTGCCCTCGATCGTCGTCACCATCGGAACGATGAGCCTTTTTCGCGGCATCGCCTTTATCATCCTCGGCGACCAGAGCTATGGCGGCTACCCGCGTGATTTCGCCTGGTTCGGCCAAGGCTATGTCTGGTGGGTGATCTCGTTCGAGCTGGTGCTTTTCCTTGTCGCCGCCGTGATCTTCTACGTGCTGCTGCACCACACCAATTTCGGCCGCCGCGTCTTTGCCATCGGCAACAATGCAACCGCCGCGCAGTTTTCCGGCGTGCGCGTCGACCGCATCAAGTTCGTGCTCTTCTGCCTTACGGGCCTGATGAGCGGCATCACCGCCGTGCTCCTGACCGCGCGCCTCGGATCGACCCGGCCCTCGATCGCGCAGGGCTTCGAACTCGACGTCATCACCATGGTCGTCCTCGGCGGCGTCTCGATCCTGGGCGGTGCCGGCTCCATCATTGGCGTCGTGCTGGCGGCGCTGATCATCGGGCTCGTGACCTTTGGCCTTGGGCTGCTCAACGTTCCCGGCATCGTCATGACCATCTTTACCGGCACGCTTTTGATCATCGTCATCGCCCTGCCGATCCTTTGGAACATGTGGAAGGCGCGCCGGGCATGATCGCCGATCAGGGCTACGAAAAGCACGCCTTCAAGATGAAGCTTAATCCTGGCATGGCGGCCGAATACAAGAAGCGCCATGACGAGATTTTTCCCGAACTCGTCGACCTGCTGCACCAGGCAGGGGTGAAGGATTACTCCATCCACCTCGACGAGGAGACCGGCACCCTTTTTGGCGTGCTGTGGAGGCGAGTGGACCACACCATGGCTGACCTCCCCAACACTGAGGTTATGAAACGCTGGTGGGCGCACATGGCCGACATCATGGCCACAAACAGCAGAAACGAGCCGCTCTCGACCGATCTCACACCCATGTTCTGGATGAAATAGCTACTTTATATCGTGCGCTCGCCGCACCGAGCGGGCCATGAGCCACACGACCAGAACAACGAAGGGCGCCGCGATCGACAGCGCCATAGTCTTGTCCCAGTGCAGTTGCGTCAGCGGACCCGCCAGCAGATAGCTCACAATGCCCAGCAGGTAGTAGCTGATGGCGATGGTCGAAAGACCTTCCACCGTGCGCTGGAGCAGGAACTGGCTTCGCGACGTTTGTGCGATATTGTCCAGCAAAGCAGCGTTCTGCACCTGCATGTCCACGCTGATCCGCACGTTGAGCAGCCCGATGGCGCGCTCGATCTTGCTCGACAAGACTGCCAGCCGCTGTTCGATGGCGGCGCATGTCGCCAAGCCCGGATCCACGCGATTGCCGATATAATGCGTAAGCGTCGAGCCCTTGTTGGTGCCCGCTTCTCGTAATCCGGCAAGTCGCGTGCGCAGCACTTCGCCATAAGCGCGCCCGGCCGCGAAGCGATACCCAAGCCGTTCGGAAAGCTGGCCCGAGCGCACCGACAAGCGATGCAGCGCGTCGAGTACAGTTTGCGCGCCCTTGGGCGTCGTTGCGTCCGAAAGGTTACCGATGACCGCGGAGAGCTCGGTCTCCATTTCGCGCAGGTCATGGGAGGCAGAGCGCGCCAGCGGCAGGCCAAGAAGCGCCATATTGCGGTAAGTTTCGATCTCCAGTAGCCGCCGCAACAGGATCGAGCGGCGCAAGGTGGTGAGCCCACCGGCGGCGAATTCGAAGCGCGTGAACCGATCGCCGTCCGGCGTAAAATCGGTCACCACCTGCGCCTTGCCGGTTTCGATGTCCGAAAGGCACAAGCTTGCGAGATTGAAGCTGGGCAGCAGGCGCTCGGGCACAGTGACATCGGCAATAACGTCGATGCGCATCGCGCTTATCAGCATGCCTTCGCCAATGGCGTCGAGACCGATGTCATCGGGCCAGCTTTGCCTGTCATCGGAGGCGGCGCGCCAGGTGACGGTAACGAACTCGGTGTGGAATTCCCACGTGATCGCGCGCTCTGGCGTCACGAAACTATATTGCCTTGTTCCGGTTTGCGGCAGCTCGATGCCTGCTGTGCGGCGGAAGGCGGCAAAGCGCTCGAAGGCGCGCTGCATGGCGCCCGGTTCACCCGGCATGACCAGCACCAGCCGACGGACGCGGCAGGCTTCGGGCACGATTTCGACTGGCCGTGCATGGACTTCGTCCATGATGGCCTGGCGATTGGGATGGTCCGGCGGAATGGGGGCGTTCGTGCTCATGGCGCTAGAAGGCGCTGCGTCGGTGTTTCTGGCAATGAGACATTCGATCACGCGTCCTTAGTAGAAGAAGCCAGCCACGTATTTCAGATGAACCCAGTCTGAACCCACCCATCAGAGTGGGTTCAAAGGCCTGTGTCTAGATGTAGAGCATGGTTCAACGCAGTCGGGGGACACCCAAATGAACAAAGCTCAGGAAAAAGTTCTCGTCGCCACCCTGTGTGGCATCATCATCACCGCCGCCGCCGGGTTTGCCGTGCAGCCGACCATGGCCGCCGGCTATACTGTCGACAACATGGCGCAGGTGACCGGCGTATCGCAGTGGGACAAGCTCAATGTCCGCAAGTGGCCAGCCGGCTACTCGCAGAAGGTCGGGGCGCTGAAGCCCGGCGTCCATGTCTGGGTCGAGCGATGCATCGAGGTCAAGAACAGCGCCGACTGGTGCCTGGTCGACCGCAATGGAATAACCGGCTGGGTCAATTCGCGCTTTCTGACCGAAGTCTACGACTGGGACATCTGATGGCCATGTTGACTTTCCGGTCCGCTCCTTGTTCGTGAGGGTAAGACGGACCGGAGATTGCCCATGGACGCCAACCCAATACTTGCCGAGGCCGTGCGCGGCAACTGGGTCGAGAACCGCCATCGCGGGGCGTTCATCATCGTCGACGACGGGGGCACGGTGATTGCCTCGGGCGGTGACGTCGAGCGACCCGTCTTTCCACGGTCCGCAATCAAGTCGATGCAGGCGCTAGCGATCTTTGACCGGCACGCGACCGACAAGTTCCACCATACGACAGAAGAGTTGGCCCTTGCCTGCGCCTCCCATCACGGCGAGGACGAGCATGTGGGCAATGTTGCCCATTTTCTCGAGCGCATGGGGCTCTCGGCCGCCGATCTCGAATGCGGCGCCCATATGCCGACCAATGCCAAGGCGCGAGACGCCTTGCGCGCCAAGGGCGCCGAACCGAGTGCGCTGCACAACAATTGTTCGGGCAAGCATTCCGGCATGCTGAGCGTCGCCCTCGCCATGGGCGTGCCGACTGCGGGCTATGTTTCCCGCGAGCACGAGGTGCAGCAGGCGGTCCGTGCGGCGGTCGAATATGTGATCGGCGAAGACCTGACCGAAGATCGTTGCGGCACCGATGGCTGCTCCATCCCTACCTTTGCGGCGCCGCTGCGCAGCTGGGCCCTCGGCTTTGCCCGCATGACGACGGGCAGAGGGCTCGATGCCGGCCATGCTGCCGGTGCCCAGGCGCTGTTCGATGCCGCGACCAGCCATCCCCACCTCGTTGCCGGCACCGGTCACCTCGACACTCTGGTGATGGAAGCTTTTGGCGGTCGGCTGATGCAGAAGGGCGGAGCCGAGGGCGTCCAGTGCGGCGCCATCCGCGACAAGGGCTGGGGTTATGCGCTCAAATGCGACGATGGCAACATGGCCGCAAGTCACGCCATGATTGCAGCACTCTTGCTCAAATATGCTGACCCAACGTCAGCTCAGCGCAGCGTGTTGGAGCAGTTCGCGTCACAACCAACCAGGAATGTCCGCGGCGCGATCGTGGGTGAATTGCGGACGACCGACGCGTTCTAGCCGCGGCGCCTGCCTGCGGCTATAAACGGGCTCGATTTGCCCAAAGGTGCCCTATGCTCGTGGACGACAAAATCTTTCTTGGCGCGAGTGACCGGCCGGAATACCTGCACCTCAAATATGCCAATCGCCATGGCCTCATCACCGGCGCCACCGGCGCCGGTAAAACCGTGACTTTACAGACACTTGCCGAAGGCTTCTCGGCCGCAGGCGTCCCGGTTTTTGCCGCCGATATCAAGGGCGACCTTTCGGGCATTTCCAAGCTCGGCCTGGCCCAGGAGTGGCAAACCAAGCGCGCCGAAGACATCGTCTTCACCGATTACGCCAGCGACGTCTTTCCCACCATGTTCTGGGACCTGTTCGGCGAGCAGGGCCATCCCGTCCGCGCCACGATCTCGGAAATGGGCCCGGTTCTGCTCAGCCGAATCCTCGACCTCAACGACACCCAGGAAGGCGTGCTGAATATCGCCTTCCGTGTTGCCGACGACGATGGTCTTTTGCTGCTGGACTTAAAGGACCTGCGGGCGCTGCTGGTCCATATCCAGGAACGCGGCAAGGAGATTTCGAGCCGCTACGGCAATGTCGCCGCCGCCTCGATCGGCGCTATCCAGCGGCAACTGCTGATCCTCGAACAGCAGGGAGCCAACAACTTCTTCGGCGAACGCGCGCTCGAGATCGCCGACCTGATGCGAACCGACACTGATGGCCGTGGTTTCGTTTCGGTTTTGGCAGCAGACCAGCTGATGCAGTCGCCGCGGCTCTATTCAACCTTCCTCCTGTGGCTCCTGTCCGAGCTGTTCGAAGAGCTCCCGGAAGTGGGCGATATCGAAAAACCCAAGCTGGTCTTCTTTTTCGACGAAGCGCACCTCCTCTTCGACGACGCGCCCAAAGCGCTGATCGACAAGGTGGAGCAGGTGGTAAAACTCATCCGCTCCAAGGGCGTCGGCGTTTATTTCGTCACGCAGAACCCGGTCGATATTCCAGAAAGCGTTCTGGCCCAGCTGTCCAATCGCATCCAGCATGCTTTGCGTGCCTACACACCGCGCGAGCAGAAGGCGGTGCGTGTGGCGGCCGAAACCTTCCGTCCCAACCCGGCCTTCTCGACTGAAGAAGCGATCACGCAGCTAGGCGTTGGCGAGGCGCTGATTTCGGTGCTGGAGGAAAAGGGCGTGCCATCGATCGTGGGCCGCACGCTGATCCGCCCGCCATCGGCTCAGGTCGGGCCCATCAGCCCGGCGGAGCGCGATGCAACCATGGCGAACTCTCCGGTCGGCGGTCTCTACGACACGGTCATCGATCGCGAGTCGGCATACGAAATCCTGGAGCGGCGGGCGCGCGACAAGCAGTTGGCGACCGAGCGGACGCAGGGTGAAGTCGAGGCCGCGCGGGCGGAACGCGCTGCGGCGCCGCGCCGCTCGACAAGGCAAACGCCGGTGGAGGCTGCGGTCAATTCTTTTGCCCGCTCGGTGGCGAACACCTTGGGCCGTGAAATCATGCGTGGCATCCTTGGCGGCCTGCGAGGGAAACGCTGATGGCTGCGCCAGCCGGACCCGTCGTCGCCGTCTTCGCCTCGGATCGGGGCCCGGGGGACCCCGAGCGCGCCAGCATGATGAGCGAATTCGGCATGATCTTCACCCGCAGGGGCGCCAGGATCGTGTGCCTTGCCGAAGATGGCATGCTGCCCGTGCCCTTGATCACGGCGGCGCGCGCTGCTGGAGGCTCGGTGCAGATCATTGCCGATGCCAGCATCGTGCTGCCGCCGGCGCTGTCGGGAGTGCCGATGAGTGTTGTGCCTGAGCGCGCAGAACGTCTTGCAAGGCTTGCGGCTGAGGCGTCGGTCTTTGTCGGACTTCCGGGGTCGCTAGCGTCGGTGAGGGCACTCTTTGCTGCCTGGTCCAGCAGTGGGGGAAAACCCGTCGTGCTGCTCAACCGGCACAAGGCCTTCGAGGTTTTGCGCGGCTTTGCCACCGATGTGGTTGCGGCCTCGGTGCCTCACTATGATCGCAAGATCCAGTTCGCCGAAACCGTCGAGGATCTTTGGAACAAGGTCGCGGCGGTCGAACAGCGGCGTTAAGCTCACGGATATCGAGAGACCTCATGGTGAGCTTGTCGAACCACGAGGTCGGGCACATTGATCCTGCCACGACCTCGTCCTCCGCCCTTCGACAAGCTCAGGAGGCTCAGGATGAGGTCTACTGCCGCGTAGCAGGATGAGGCCTACAGTTTGATGTGTGCGAAACCGGATTAGACCAGCGGTTCCATCTCGGGGCGCGCGCGGCGATCGGGGAAAAGCTGCACCACATTGTCGGTGACGCGGCGGTTCGGATGCGGCTGCGGCGCGCGCATGCTGATCCTGTTGCGCCGGTCGGGGCCCCTATAGCCTGAACCGGGAACGCCCACGATGGGGCGCTTCAAGAGCCGAGCCTGGATGCGCTGCAACAGGTGACGCGGCGACATTGGCTTGACCACCACCTCGTCGATGCCGGCACTGATGGTTTGCTGGCGCATGGGCGGGGTGATGGCGCGGGTGAGGGCGATTACCGGCAGTTCGCGCGACACCATGCTGGGATCGAGTCGGATGGCTTCCACCAGTTCATAGGCCGGGCGGCCATCGCGGTCGAAATCGACGACCAGCATGTCGAGCGGCACGATGCGCATATAGGCAAAGAGCTCTGCCTCGCTGTCGAAGGGGCGCACGCGCAGGCGCGAGTCTCCCGCCAGGACCATGGTGAGCACCGCATTGAGCGCTGGATTGGCGGCCAAAATAGCAATGGTCTTGCCCGCTGCAGTCACGCTCGATTCCCCTCTTGGTAAATGCTTCGTTAACACGACCGAACGAGGGATTGAATCAGTTTGTTCCAATAGGGTGAAGAGGCTGGGGGAAAACAGAAAACCCGCCGCGGTGAGCGGCGGGTTCGAACGAAGCAGAATTGCTCCAGATCAGAGCTTATGCAGTGGCCTTGGAGTACATCTCTTCGACATGTTCCCAGTTCACGAGGTTATCGAACCAGGCTTCGAGGTACTTCGGACGCGCATTGCGGTAGTCGATGTAATAGGAGTGCTCCCAGACGTCGACGCCCAGGATCGGGTGGGCACCATTGACCAGCGGCGACTCGCCGTTTGGGGTCTTGGAAATTTCGAGCTTGCCGTCCTTTACCGCGATCCAGGCCCAGCCGGACCCGAACTGGGTGGTGCCGGCAGCGATGAAATCGGTGCGCAGCTTGTCGAAGCCGCCGAGATCGCTATCGACCGCAGCTTGCAGCTTGCCTGGAAGCGACTTGCCGCCGCCATTGGGCTTCATCCACTGCCAGAAATGGATGTGGTTGTAGTGCTGGCCGGCATTGTTGAAGAGGCCCTGGTTCTTGCCGTAGCTCTCTTTGACGATCTCTTCGAGGCTCTTGCCTTCAAGGCCCGAGTCCTTGAGCAGGTTGTTGCCGTTGGTCACATAGGCCTGGTGATGCTTGTCGTGGTGAAACTCGAGCGTTTCCTTGGACATGTACGGGCCCAGAGCATCGTAGGCATAGGGCAGGGGCGGCAGTTCAAAGGTCATGGTGAGCTCCTTGGCTTGAGAAGGTATTTATAGGCGTCAGGGGTTTGGGCAACAATGTCGCCGGGAGAACTAAGCGTCCAATCCGGCGGACTTTATTGCAAAGGCATAGCACTCGGCGGTTTCCTTGAGGCGATCGAAGCGTCCCGAGGCGCCGCCGTGACCCGCACCCATATTGGTCTTGAGATAAAGCGGCGCAGTGCCGGTTTTGGTTGCACGCAATTTGGCTACCCACTTGGCCGGCTCCCAATAGGTGACGCGCGGATCAGTGAGGCCCGCCAGGGCAAAGATCGGCGGATAGTCTTGTTCGCTTACCGCTTCATAGGGAGCATAGGCGGCGATGCGCTCGTAGTCATCGGGCGACGTTATCGGGTTGCCCCATTCGGGCCATTCCGGCGGCGTCAGCGGCAGGGTGTCGTCGAGCATGGTGTTGAGCACGTCGACAAACGGGACCTGCGCGATGACGCCACCCCATAGATCGGGCCGCAGATTGGCGATGGCGCCCATCAGCATGCCGCCGGCCGATCCACCCTGCGCAATGATCTTGCCCTTGGTGGCATAGCCCTCGGCGATCAGCATTTCGGCTGCGGCAATGAAGTCGGTAAAGGTGTTGGTCTTGTGCTCGCGCCGGCCCTGGCGATACCAGCGATAGCCCTTTTCCATGCCGCCGCGGATATGGGCAATCGCATAAACGAAGCCGCGATCGACCAGCGACAGCACGGAGACCGAAAAAGACGCGGGCATCGACATGCCATAGGCGCCATAGCCATAGAGCAGGGCCGGGTTGCTGCCGTCGAGTTCGAGACCCTTTCGGTAGAGCAAGGTCACAGGCACCTGCTCGCCATCCGCAGCGGTGGCAAAGAGGCGCCGTGTTTCGTAATGCTCGGGATCATGGCCGGAGGGCACTTCCTGGGTCTTGAGCAGGGTGCGTTCACCGGTCTCGAGATCGACGTCCCATGTCTGGTTGGGCGTCGTCGGCGAGGAATAGCTGAGGCGGAACACAGACGTATCGAACTCGTAGCCGGTCGACATGCCCAGCGAATAAGCCTCTTCCTCAAATCGCACGACCTCTTCCCTGCTGGTGCGAAGGTCCTGGGCGACGATGCGCGGCAGGCCGTCCTCGCGTTCGAGGCGGAGGAGGTGGTTCTTGAGGAGGGCAATGTCGAGGATCAGGACGCCCTCGCGATGGGGGACGAGATCGGTCCAGTTCTCGGCGCCGGGAGTGTCGGCCGAAACGGTGACGATCTTGTAGTCCTCGGCGCCATCGGCATTGGTGCGGATGTAAAGCACGCCGTCGCGTTCATCGACATCGTATTCGCGATCGGCGACGCGCGGCGCCACGAGGCGCGGTTCACCACCGGTTGCGGCATCGATCAGCCAGACTTCGGAGGTCTGGTGATCGTGCGCGTCGATGATGATGAAGCGATCCGAGAGGGTCTTACCGACGCCGACAAAAAAGCCGGGGTCTTTTTCCTCGTAGATGATCGGGTCGGCCTCTTGCGCGGTGCCGAGGTCGTGGCGGCGGATGCGGTAGGGGCGGTGGTTGTCGTCGTATTCGGTGTAGTAGATGGAGCGGCTGTCATTGCTCCAGACATAGGAGCCGGCGGTTTCCGCGATGACGTCGTCGCGGTCGGTGCCGGTAGCGAGGTCGCGCAAGACGATATCGTAATATTCCGAGCCGGCGCGATCGGCAGCCCAGGCAAGGATCTGGTGCGACGGGTCGTGGGCGGCACCGGCAAAGCCGAAATAGCCGTCGCCGGCTTCGACGTTGCAATCGAGCAGAACCTGTTCCGGCCCACCATCGCGGGGGGTGCGCACGACCTGCGAATACTGCTTGCCCTCGAGCATGCGCGAATTATAGGCGAAGGGTCCATCGGGGGAGGGGACGCCGCTGTCGTCTTCCTTGATGCGGCCGCGTATCTCGCGATAAATCCTGTCCTGGAGCGCGGCGGTGGGATTGCCGAACTCGGCCTCGTAGAAGGTGTTCTCGGCTTCGAGATAGGCGCGGATTTCCGCGTCCAGCGTCTCGGGCTTTTGCATCACCTCCTGCCAATTAGAGGCCCGCAGCCACGCATAAGGGTCCTCGACGCGCCGGCCGTGATGGGTGTGGGCGTGATCGATGCGCTTGGCGACGGGTGGCTTGGCCTGGGTCATGTGGGCTCCGAAAACTGGGTCCGACCGACATAGGCGCCGGTGACGCGCTTTGCCAGCCCCGGAAACGGTTGAAAACGTCTCGATAGCGGTCCCTCGATGTCATAACCGGTTGCCCACGCGGTCTCGATGGTTAAGGTCACCCCCGCTCCTGCATTGAATCACCAAGGATCAGCACAAGGGTGAACGCGCCTTTCGACGCCGGTATTGCTTTGGTCGCCGTGGTTCCCTTCGTGGCCGCGCTGCTTGCGCCATTTCTCCATCGCTTTACGGGTAGGTTCACCGGCTGGCTGCTGGCACTGGTTCCGGCCGCGATCTTTGTGTTTTTGCTCAGCTTTGTTGAGCGCGTGGTCGGCGGCGAGGCGATCAAGGTCAGCTTTGCCTGGGTCCCTGCCTACCACCTCAACCTCAGCTTTTACCTCGACGGCCTGAGCCTTGTTTTTGCGCTCACCATATCGGGGATTGGCGCGCTAATCGTTCTTTACAGCGGTGCCTATCTCGAGGGGCACCGGCATCAGGGGCGGTTCTTCACCTTTATGCTTGCCTTCATGGGGGCGATGCTGGGCCTGGTCCTGGCCGACAGCCTGCTCGCGCTGTTTCTTTTCTGGGAGCTGACCTCGGTCACCTCGTTCCTCTTGATCGGTTTCGATCACGGGCGGCAGGCTTCCCGTCGCGGGGCGATCCAGGCTTTGGTGATCACCAATATCGGCGGCATGGCGCTGTTGGCGGGCGCCATCCTCGTCAGCCAAATCGCCGGAACGTGGGATATGAGCGCGCTGCGGGAGACGGGCGACCTGCTGCGTCAGAGCGGATTCTATGGTCTCGTCCTCTTCTGCTTTATCGTCGCCGCCTTCACCAAGTCGGCGCAGTTCCCGCTCCATTTCTGGCTGCCCAATGCCATGGAAGCGCCGACGCCCGTTTCCGCTTTCCTCCATTCGGCCACCATGGTGCAGGCCGGGGTCTATCTCCTCGCGCGCATGACGCCGGTGCTGGGCGGTACTCAGGTTTGGACCACCGTTCTCGTAGTTTTCGGCGGCTTAACGCTGATCTGGGGCGGACTTGGCGCCCTAAAGCAAACCGATCTCAAGCAAATCCTGGCACAGACGACGATCGCCTCGCTCGGGCTCCTGGTGCTCTTGATCGGCTTGGGCAGCGAGGCCTCGATCGCTGCCATGGTCGTCTATTTCGTTGCCCATGCCTTCTACAAGGCCGCGCTCTTCATGGTCGCTGGCGCGGTCGATCATGAGACCGGCACACGGGACATCACCGTTCTGCGCGGTCTGGCCGACAAGATGCCGGTCACCTTTATTGCCGCCGCACTGGCCGCCCTGTCGATGATCGGGCTGCCGCTGACGATCGGCTATTTCGCCAAGGAAGAGATGTATCTCGGCCTTCTGAGTGGCGACCCGACCCAGATTGCTACCTTGGTCATCCTTGTGGTGGGCAATGCCCTGCTCGCAGGAGTCGCCATGCTCGTGATGATCCGGCCCTTCCTCGGGGAGGCGGTGCCGACGCCGCGCGAGCCGCACGAGGCGCCGATCGCCATGCTGGTCGGGCCCATTCTCCTTGGTGGTCTCGCAATCGTCGCCGGCATCCTGCCCGAGTGGCTGGGACACGACGTGCTGCAGCCGGCGTCCCTGGCCATTCTCGGACGCGCCGTGGAAAGCCACCTGAGCCTGGCGCTGGATTTCACCAGCCTGCTCTTGTGGTTGTCGGTGCTGACCTGGTTGCTTGGCATCGCTGTTTACCGGCAAGCCGATGGCGCGCGCACTGTCCTGCGGCGCATTGACAACGCGATGCGCTGGAACGCCGATACCGTCTTTGACGACGTCATGTTCGGGCTGATCCGTTTCTCCGGCGCCGTGACGCGTTTCCTTCATCACGGCCGGCTTGAGCTCTACCTGGTCGTGGTCTTTGGCGCTCTGGCTCTGGCGCTGTTCGGCCCGCTATTGGTCTGGAGCGGGTTCGATTGGCTGGTGCCGGCGGCTGACCTCGGCAATTGGTGGATCAGGTTCGATCTGTCGTCGCTGACCTTTTACGAATGGGGCGTGGTGCTGCTTGCGGCGGCCGGACTCGTCGTCGTGGTTATATCGCCGACACGCCTTACCGCGATCCTGTCCCTGGGTGTGCAGGGAACGGCCCTGGCGCTGATCTTCCTGCTGTTTGGCGCGCCGGACCTCGCCTTCACCCAGTTCATGATCGAAGTGCTCTCGGTTGCCGTGCTGGCCTTTGTCATGGCCCGGCTGAACCTTGATCGGCGCGACGCGCGCCCGCCCGAGGACTGGCTCCGCGACGGATCGATCGCCCTGGTCTGCGGCGTCGGGGTCACCCTGATGCTGATGCAGGTGCTGAGTGGCACTCTCGACACCCGTCTCTCGGACCTCTTCACCGCCACCAGCGTGCCGATCGCTCACGGCCACAACATCGTCAACGTCATCCTCGTCGACTATCGCGGCTTCGATACTCTGGGTGAGATTTCGGTTGTCATGGGTGCCGGCATCGCGATCATCGCACTGATGCGCGTGCGCAAGGTTGTGCAGGTGAAAAAGCCGCGTGCGCCGCGCAAGCGGAAGGAGCCGGCATGAACACGCTGATCTTTCGCACCATCGCGCCATTGATCGTTTCGATCATGCTGGTGTTTTCGCTCTACATCTGCCTGCGTGGGCATAACGAGCCCGGGGGTGGCTTTATCGGCGGGCTGATCGCCGCGGCGTCGATCCAGGTCCTGGGCTTGGCACTTGGTGTGCCCGACACGCGCAAGGCGATGCGCTTCGATCCCCTGGTCGTCGCCGGTGGCGGCGTGCTGCTGGCTGCCATGTCGGGTCTTCTCAGCGCCTTCACGGGATCCCCGTTCATGACCAGCATCTGGGCCTATCTCAACTTCGGCGAGACCACGGTGCCGCTCTCGACGCCGATGTTCTTCGATCTAGGGGTTTACCTCGTCGTTTTCGGCGCACTGACCGCTGTGGGACTGGCGCTTGCCAGCGATCGCGACGAGGAGGACCTCTGATGGACTACGTCATGGCCATTCTGGTCGGCCTCTTCATTACCGTAGGCACCTATCTGCTGCTCTCGCGCTCGGTCATCCGGATGCTGATCGGCATGACCATCTTCGGCAATGGCGTGAACCTCCTGATTTTTACCGCTGGCCGTTTGATGCGCGAGGTTGCGCCAATCGTTCCGCCCGGACTTGAAGTGCCTGATGGCCCCATCGCCAATCCTCTGCCCCAGGCATTGATCCTGACCGCGATCGTTATCGGCTTCTCGATGTTCAGCTTTCTCCTGGTGCTGGCCTTCCGCGCTTATCGCAGCCTTGATGCCGACGACACCGACACGATGCGCCTGGCCGAGCCGAAACGCTCGCCGCAACCGCCGTTGAGCTACTGATCCATGGACGCATCCACGACTCTGCCGATGGCCATGATCGATACGGCGACAGCACTTGCCGATTGGGTCCTGGTTCTGCCCATCGTTCTCTGCCTCATCGGTGCCGCCGCCGAATTGGTGCTGCGCCGCACCCGCGTGATGCCCCTTATCGTTGCGGTCGTGGTGACGCTGGCGGTAATCGCTTGCGAAATCGGTTTGCTGGTGCGCGTGGCGGCAGAAGGCCCTCTCAGCATGACCATGGGCAAATGGCTGCCGCCCTTCGGTATCAGCCTGACGGTTGACCTTTTCAGCGCCGCCTTCGCCCTGGCCGCTGCCATCGTCACCTTGATCGTCCTGATCTATGCGGAGGCCGATCGCACCAAGAGCGGCGCTCGGGATGACTTCCACGCCATGGTATTGCTGCTTCTTGCCGGTGTCACAGGCGCCTTCCTGACGGGCGACCTTTTCAATCTCTACGTTTGGTTCGAGGTCATGCTGATCGCGTCCTTCGGTCTGATCGTGGGGGGCAACCGGCCGCTGCAACTGGATGGCGCGGTCAAGTACGGCTTCCTCAATTTCCTTGCCACGACCTTTTTCTTGATGGCGCTGGGCTTGCTTTACGGGCTGCTGGGCACGCTCAACATGGCCGACATCATGAGGGTCGCGCCGCTGGCGCATCCTGGCGCCATGGCCGGTGTCGCAGCCCTGTTGCTGCTGGCTTTCGGCATGAAGGCGGCGGCTTTCCCGGTCAATGCCTGGCTCCCGGCATCTTACCACACGCCCCCCGCAGCAGTATCGGCGCTGTTTGCAGGCCTTCTGACCAAGGTTGGCGCCTATGCCATGTTGCGTGCCCTGGTTGCCGTGCTGCCAGGCAGCCGCGATCTGCTGGAGCCGGCGCTGGCGCTGATCGCCATCGCGACATTGCTGATCGCACCTCTTGGGGCCATTGCCGAAACCAGTCTGCGCCGTGCCATGGGCTTCATCGTCATCGGCGGCATCGGTGCGATCATGGCAGGCCTCGCCATGCCGAGTTCCGATGGCATCGCCGGATCTGGGCTCTATATCCTCCACGCGATCTTCACCATGTCGGGGCTCTACCTGGCCGCCGGCCTGGTGGAGAAAGGAACCGGTGCAAGCGACACGCTGCAGATGGGCGGCCTCTATGCGGCGAGCGCGCCCATTTCCATTCTGTTCCTGGTTCTCATCCTCGCCGCAGCCGGCGTGCCGCCGTTTCTGGGTTTCTGGCCCAAGCTTTTGCTGCTGCAAGCGAGCCTGGCCGAAGGAGTGACGAGCTCCGCTCCGAGCTGGGTGGGTTTGACGCTGACACTTTCGCTTCTGGTCAATGCCGTACTCACCCTGATCGCGGGCACACGGCTCTGGGCTCATGTTTTTTGGCGCAGCGCTCCGGTCGCTATGACGGTGACGGTCCCGCCGTCTCGCGGTGACCGGCTTGGTGTGGCCGCAACCAGCTTCCTCGTGTTGGCAGTGGTGCTCGCCGGGCTTTGGCCTGCGCCACTGATGGAGGGCGCCAGCGCCGGTGCGGCGGACATTCTTGATCCCGCTCGTTTCGTGGCCGCAACAGGTTTGGCGGAGGCGATGCCGTGAGCACCAGTTTCCTTGTCGTCATCCTGTCACTGGTCTGGGCAGCAGTGACCGGCAGTTTCTCCGGACTGAACCTTCTGTTTGGTGGCATTGTCGGGGCGGTGGTCGTCACCTTGCTGCGCAACACTCTGGTGCGAAGAAACGGGCTGCGGCGCTGGCGCCGGATAGTCTCCCTCGCCCTCCTGTTCATCTACGAACTGTTTCTCAGCGCCATCAAAGTGGCACTCGTGACGGTCAGGCCCAACCTCAAGACCGCACTGCGTCCCGCCATCATTGCCGTGCCGCTGAGTGTGAAATCGGACGGGGAGATCACGCTCCTCGCCAATCTCATCACGCTGACGCCGGGTACGCTCAGTATCGACGTTTCTCCCGATCGTTCGGTGCTCTATGTCCATGCGCTGACCCATGAGGACCGGGATGCTGTGATTGCCGGCATTGTCACCGGTTTTGAAACCAAGGTCAGGGAGGTATTCGAATGAATGCGGCACTGTTCATGGAATGGGCAACCTTGATTGCGCTCGTGATGCTGGCTTTGGCGCTCGCATTATCGGTCGTCCGCATCGTTCTGGGGCCCAGCCTGCCGGACCGCGTCCTTGCTCTCGACCTTCTGACCGTCGTTGCGATGGGCTTTATCGGCACCATCGCCATCAGGACCGGCTTCTGGCTCTACGTGGACATCGCCATTGCCCTGGCGCTGCTGGGCTTCCTCGCAACCGTCGCGCTGGCGCGATACATCATGCTGCGCAGAGACACCGCTCGGGACGGGGAAGGTCCATGATGTTTAACGAAGTCGTCGTCTATGGCAGTGGCGTCCTGCTGCTCATCGGCGCGCTGTTCACCTTGCTGGCCGCAGTAGGCGTGCTGCGGTTTCCCGATCTATACACCCGCATGCACGCAGCATCGAAGGCAGGCGCGGTGGGCGGAGGACTGATTCTGCTTGTCGTTGCTCTTATGTCGCAGGACGCCTCTATTGCTATTCGAGCAATCATCGGCATTGTTTTCCTTCTGCTGACGACACCAGTTTCGGCGCACCTTCTGGCCAAAGCTAGTCTTGGTGCTGGATATAAGCCTTGGGGCGAAACTGTGGCAGATGAGACAGTTACAATTGCTAGCAACAGGCCAGTTGCTGAATAACGTCTTTCACTTGCGTTCAACCGAGGCAATTTTGGTTGCGTGGACTGCAGAACAGGCCTAGTTACCAAGCAAGGCAGTTTCCCCCTACACGCTGCCAATAAATAAGAACTGGAAGGTTGGATATGAACGACGATACCAGCGCGATTGCGGCTGCTGATACTGACTTGATTGGGCTTAGCACAGATATTGTTTCTGCCTATGTAAGCCATAATTCTGTTAGCCCAGGCGATCTTACCAAGTTGATCGCCGAGGTGCATGGCGCTCTGCGCGCACTGCAGACAAATGAAGTTCCGGTTCAGGTCGAAGAACTCAAGCCTGCCGTGCCGGTCAAGAAGTCGATCGCTTCCGATTACATCATCTGCCTGGAAGACGGGAAGAAGTTCAAATCGTTGAAGCGCCATCTGCGCACGCACTACAATCTTTCGCCCGAAGAATATCGCGAAAAGTGGGGCTTGCCGGCCGATTACCCGATGGTTGCTCCCAGCTACTCGGCGACGCGCTCCAAGTTGGCCAAGGACAATGGCCTCGGGCGCAAGGCTGACTGATCTAAGACAAAAAAGCGTCCATGAGGGCCGTCCTGAGGGGCGGCCTTTTTTTCGGGGAAAGTTGTTCGACTTATCCCCCACCCCCTGGCGCCGGCTGAAGGTATAGGAATATAGTCCTATATCGACGAGGCCATCGCAATGTTTGCTGTCACATCATCGGGCTCGCGCCCATCCGACGAAGATCCTGCTCTCTTCGATCGAAGCGGCCTGGACCGCGTCATCGATCTTGTGGCGCGGGAATACGACGTATCCAAGGTGCTGATCCTACACCATTCCCGCTGCCGCGCCAGCGCAGCGAAGGCGCGGCAGGTCGCCATGTACCTGTCCCATGTGGTGCTGGGTCAAAGCCTTGCCGAAGTGGGCCGGGCCTTCCACCGCGATAGGACTACTGTCTCCTATGCCTGCGGCGTTATTGAGGATTTGCGTGACGATCGGGCGTTCGACAACGAGCTCGACCGCTTCGAAGCCATGCTGAACGAGGAGCAAAGCCGTGACTGAGTTCTTGGGCGAAGTGGCGCCGGACGCCGTTCTCCGGCTTGCAGCCGCGGGCAAGGATGAACCGTTTCTTGCAGCCCACCACGTGGAGGCTGCCCGAATCCTCACGCGTTTGTTCGAGCGGTCGCGACTAAGACAGCGGGTCACGATGTCTTATGACCCGACCCGCCTTGGCGGCAACCGGGGTGCTGCACCACAAGGCATGCTGGCAGACAGCGCAGCCGACGCGCGCAAGCGGCTCAACCTGCTGGCGCAATCCTTGCCGGCCGATTGCTGGAGTGTTCTTGCCGATCTTTGTGCCTTCGACAAAGGCCTGCAGCAGATCGAGACGGAGCGGGGCTGGCCCCGTCGCGGCGCAAAACTGGTGCTGCGCATCGGTCTTGACCAGCTTTGCACCGCCTTTGAACTTTCGCCGCACGCTGAAGGACCGGAGCGTCATGCCGTGACGGGCTGGCTCGAAGAGCGGGTGCCGATGTTCAACGAGCCGCCGTTAACGATGTAACGTTTGTTCATGTTTGGCTGTTCGGCACCGTGGTAAAAGGCGCCGAACATTGTTGCGGCCTCATGAACACCAAACTCCATACGATCCAATATCTGCGCGCCATCGCGGCGCTGATGGTGCTCGCCTCCCATGCACTGCTCTACCCATTGGCAGAGCAGACCCTGCTTTATGGGCGTCTGGGCTGGCTGGGCGTGATTCTGTTTTTTGTCGTGTCCGGCTTCATCATGGTGGCGGTGACCGGGGAAGGGCGCTTCGACGCCGGCAAGTTCATGCGCCGCCGCATCCTGCGCGTCGTTCCGCTCTATTGGGCGGCGACTGCCCTTGCAGCCGCGGCTGCCCTGATCCTGCCCAGCGTCTTCAAGACAACTGTGTTCGACGGCGAACAACTGATCCTGTCGCTATTCTTTATTCCCTTCTACAACCCGGCCTCGCATGGCTTTCACCCGCTTTATAAGCTCGGTTGGACGCTGAATTATGAGATGTTCTTCTACGTCTGCTTTGCCGTGCTCGCGTTTCTGGGCGCCACCACTCGCGTCTGGGTGCTGACCATCGCTTATCTGGCGCTCGCAATCATCGGCATGATGTTCCGCCCGACCGATGCTATCCCGGCCTTCTATACGAGCTTCATGCCACTCGCCTTTGTGGCCGGGGCATGGCTGGGTCTTGCCTATATCCGCGGCTGGCTGAGCGCGCTTCGGGCAGAGGTCTTGTTTCTTGTTGGACTGGTCGGCGTCTTCGGGCTGTTCGAAGGGTTCTACTGGGACCGCGGCCTGGTCGAGGACCAGAGCGCCTTTGTGGGGCTGCTGTCCTTCGCGGCTGCGACGGTCGCCCTGCTGGTGGCGCGGGAACGTCAGGTGCCTTATCTGCCCACGCTCGAGCGGCTGGGCGATGCGTCCTATTCGATCTATCTGGTCCACATGTTTTCGGTGGCCGCGATCGCCGGCGTTTTGCTGCGCATGATGGGCACCGACGATCCGGTCTTGATCTTTGCCGCGGAGCTCGCCGCGATCTTTGGTGGCGTTTTTGTCGGCTACCTGATCTATCGAGCGATCGAAAAGCCGCTGATCGGCAGGCTCCGCCGCTACGCCTAGGTGAGCGCCTTGGCTTCGTTGCGGATGCGGTTGACCATGGCGACGAGGCCATTGGATCGCTGCGTGGTCAGATGCTCGCGCAGGCCCAGTTCGTCGAAAAGGGCGATAGCGTCGGTAACGGCGATGTCGCGCGCCTTGCGGTCCGAATAAAGCGCCAAGAGCACGGCGACGAGCCCCTGGACGATCATGGCGTCGCTTTCGCCGCGGAAGCGCAGTCCGGCTTCGCCCTCGACCTGTTCCGGCTCGGCCACCAGCCAGACCTGAGACATGCAGCCGTTGACCTTGTTGCCGGCATTGCGCTCGGCGTCGTCAAGCCGGGGCAGAGCCTGGCCCAGTTCGATCAGATAGCGGTAGCGGTCCTCCCAATCATCGAGGAAGGAAAGGTTCTCGGCGATGTCCTGAAAAGCTTGCGGCTGGGTCATAGGTTCTATCTAGGCCACGCCTCGCGCCTTTGCCAGTGGTCAAAGAAAATGCCGCAAGCACGAGGCAATGTGCTTGCGGCAGAAGCCAGAAGGCAACGGAAGTTTCGTGTTCGTCAGACCGGGCGGTCCGGCCGGGGCCGGGGCAGCGGAATGGCAGGCTTGGCCGGGGTCGTGTGCATGGGATCGCCGGCCTGCTGAGTGTTCTGGAGGGCTGCCACGGCAAGAGCCTTTCCGCCGTGACAAACAAGTTCGGTGCAGTCGATTGCGGAGATCTGCTCGGAGATGAAGGCGCCGCCTTGCGCCAAGGCCTCGTTGGAGAGGCTCTCGGCGGTATCGCGAACGTCGATCTCGGGCCGGATCAGCACGAAGGCCAAGGTCAGCCAGAATGCGGAGCGCAGCAGGAACATCGGCTTCATCCCTATCGCAACGGGCCTATTCCCGTTCGATGAAATAAGCCTAGCGGGGGCCGCTTAAACGGGTCTGCGGCAATTGCATAAAATTTGAATCAAATCGTCAGCGGCTGCGTCGTGCACGGCAACGGCTTGTTTACGCTAAACGCCAAAACCTCCTTCCGCAGGAACCCAATAGCGGCTTGAGCAGCGCTCCTTAAACCCTGTCTTAGCGGTTGGGGACGAGGTTGATCGACAAGAGACCCGGCTATCGAGCTGGGCAACAAAGGCCCGGCAAGGGTCGTCCGGAGCGTACTTTCCGGAACAAGGGCGTCGGTGTTGCGAGTTCAGTTCATGCGTAGTCTCAAGGCCTTCGGAGCGAGAAATGGACGCGACCCAGCCTTTGCCGGGGTCGGCAACCGGCCCGAACTGCTGCGCCGCAAGACCATCGGCAACAATTCCCGCTTGCTGCTGGCTGCCGGAGTCCTCGCCATCGGGCCTGCGCTCTATGCCATGGTCGCCGGCGCGCCGCTTGCTTTCATCGTCACTTGTCTCGTGCTCGGCGGCGCCTTGACGGCACTGGCAATGCACCAGCGCGGGCAGTTCGACCTTTCCGCCGCCGCACAGGTCACAACGCTGATGGCCGCAGGCCTCGTGCTGACCATCGCCGATCCTCGCTTGGGAGACGCTGGTCTGGGCATGGCGCTGATGGGTCCGGTGCTAGCAGCCCTGGTCGCCCGACGCAGCATGCGCCGGGTGAGCTGGCTTGGCCTTCTGCCGATCATCGCAATCGCCCTGGTCAGCACGCTTCTGGGGCTGCCGGCCAATCCCCTGCCGGATGCACAGTTGCTGCCTGCCTCAGGCTTGGGCTTTGCGATTGCATTCGCCGTGGTTGCCTATAGCGCCCATCACATCAACGCCGCCTTCGAAGTGCACGACAAGGCGCAGATCAGTGCCTATCGGCACCTGATCGAACATGTGCAGGATGCGGTGCTGCGCTTTGGGACGGACGGCTCGGTGCTGCTGGCGTCACGATCCTCGGAGCCCCTTTTCGGCTGCCCGCGCTACCAGATTTCCGGCAATACGCTGGTGGAGCGCGTGCATGTGCTCGACCGACCCGCATTCCTCAACGCATTCGCCGATGCCAGCCAGCTTGGCCGCAGCCGCAGCGTCGAAATGCGAATGCGCCAGGACGATCCGCATGCCCGATCGAGCGTTCCGCGCTTCATCTGGGTCGATGCGCAGCTGGCGCCGATTCTTGATGAGCCGGCCAGCGATTCGGCCCACGAGGTCATTGCCTTGCTGCGCGACATCACCAGCCGCAAGGACACCGAGGCCGCTATGGCCGAGGCGCGCCGCGTCGCCGAAGATGCGTCGCAGGCCAAGTCGCGGTTCCTTGCGACCATTGGCCATGAATTGCGCACGCCGCTCAACGCCGTTGTCGGCTTCTCCGAGATGATGACCAGTGGCATCGGCGGCGAGCTTTCCGGCACGCACAAGGAATATGCCGGCCTGATCCACCAGAGTGGACGGCACCTGCTGGAGGTCGTCAGCATGCTGCTCGACATGTCGCGCATCGAGGCCGGCAAGTTCGAGATCCAGGCGGAGCCGATCGCTCCGGCCGATATCGTACCGGCCTGCTTCGCCATGGTCGAAACCATGGCTCAGGAGCGTCGGGTTCGTCTCCTGTCGGAGATCGAGGCAGACCTGCCGCTGCTGACGGCCGATGAGCGCGTTTGCCGGCAGATCCTGATCAACCTGCTCTCCAACGCGATCAAGTTCAGCCATGAGGGCGGACAGGTGGCTGTCACCGTCAAGCGCCAGGGCCAGTCGATCAGCCTTTCGGTGCGGGATCGCGGCATCGGCATGGCGCCTGCAGCGCTCGACCGAATCGGCGAACCCTTCTTCCAGGTGCATGACGGGTTGACCCGCAAATATGAGGGCACTGGCCTTGGCCTTTCGATTGTCAAAGGCCTGGTCGAGCTGCATGGCGGCACGTTGCGCGCCATTTCCGAACTGGGAACGGGGACAACCATCACAGTTCTTCTGCCCATAAACGGTCCGGCAACCAAAGCCAGCGAAACTGCCGAGATCGTTCCTCTTCACCGTGAGCCTTTGGCTGCCGCCTTACCTCTATGGCAAAAAGAAACAAGAAAAGCGCAATGACGGCTTCCACCCTGACACAGCTGCCGCTGATGGCTGGCAGCGCCCTGCTTGGCACCTTGAGCCGAGCGGGGCTCTGGACTTTTTCGCGCTACATGAAAGCGCCGATGGCCTCCACCGGCATCCTGGCAATGGTGACCATGACCGCCTTGGCCGGCAGCAACGCGCTTTATTTCCAGACCGCGGAACATCCGTCCCCTTTCTTTGCGCCTGCGCACCAGAGCCTTGCTGTTGCGCCGACGCCGGTGGCGGAGCGTCCCGAGCTGGTGGAGACAGTGCCGGCCCTGCCGCCGATCCCCGACGCAACCGAGGTGGCGGCGCCGATGGTCACCAGCAACGAGACCACCGGAAGCGTGCCGCCGCCGCCCCTGCCGGATGGACCGGTCGGCAATGCCAAAATGTTCGAAGTGCAGAAGAAGCTCTTCGAGTTGCAGCTCTTTAGCGGCAAGGTCGACGGCTATTACGGGCCCAAGACCGCTGAGGCCATTCGCGCCTTCGAGCAGCGCAACGGCATGAAACTGACCGGCTCGACCGATGCCGCGGTGCTGGACGCTATCCTGTCGTCCGATCCAGCTGGACGGGTCGCTCAGCCACTAGCGCAGCAGCCACAGGCGCAAGCCGGGCTAGCCCCGGTGCAGCCTGATGCACCCGTTGTGCAGCAGGCATCCCTTGCCTCAACGCCATCGGCGCCGGTCGCGGTCGAACCACAGCAAGATCAACTCCTTGCTCGCGTGCCTGGCCTGACGCGAGCCGAAGAGGCATTTGACGGCGTCGCACAGAGCGCCGCCAGCACCATCGACTCTATCATTGCAGCAGTCGACACGCCGCGGACCGGCGCGGTTCAGCCGGTCGCCAATCCACCCGTGCCCAAGGCAGCACTGCCCGTTGTGCCGACCCAGAGCATGCCAGCTGCACTGGCACGGAGCCCGGCGACGCAGCAGGCTGCCCAGCCGGTGCAGGCGGCTCTTGCCCCGGCCGCCGAACCGGTGCCCTACGTCCCTCCGGCGTCCGATGGCGCGCTCGTGGCACAAATTCAGCGCGGCCTTGCGAGCCTAGGCTTTTTCCGCGCGCCTATCGACGGCAAGCCGGGGGCTGAAACTGCTCGCGCTATCCGCGAATTCGAGAACTTCCACAGCTATCGGATGACCGGTCAGGTCAAGCCCGACCTCGTCGAGCTCTTGCTCAAGGCCGGCGCCACCATCTAGAACCGTCGCACGCGACCGATAGGGTTTTTATGGCGACGCTGCGCAGCGACCTCTGGTGCATGGCCTTTGTGCGCCGGCACAATGACCTGGGAAACATGTGCGTCGTCGCGCGCCGTGGCGATCCGATCGCCGGCCAGGTTTTCATCGAACTCGACCACCTCGATGGGACGCGTTCGCTGTTCACGCCCGCGCCGGTGGTGAGCCGGGGCGAGGGCGCAGGGCTGGTGTTCCAGCGCCGGTTCAGCCGGGTGGAGCCGCAAAAGGTGCGCGACCGGATTGCCCAGGAGGCCGGGTTCGATCCCGACCTCTGGGTTATCAGCCTCGACTTGCGCGGTGACGATCCTGGTATTGAGCTGGCCAAGGCCTAGCTGGCGCGGCGGATGCCGATGCGGGCGAGGGCCTCGATAGCCTGATCGACGACCGGATTGTGCGCGGGAGCCATCTTTTCGGTGCGGCGGCTGGTCTGGGTAAAGGGCTGGTACTGCTGCTTGGACAGTTCCAAGAGGTTCACTTCGCCGCGCCAGGCGCTCATCAGGTAGGCCATGGATTCGGGCGAAACGGCGCTGAAGAGACCGGCGAAGTCGGCCAGGTCCTTGGAGCGCTCGCCGTCGTGGCTGGTGGCGTGGATCAAAACCTTCAGCCCGTCATAGGCAGTGGAGCCGAATGCGCGGAGGATCACGAAGAGGGAGGCGCCCGTGACGTCGTGGGCAATCTGCCCGCAACGCACTTCGTCAAGGCCGGTGATCTGCGAGAGGAGCTTGGTGACCTCGGGACGGCGGTTCTCGGAAAAGAGCTTCATCAGCGCCTTGGTCAATTCCCCCGTAGCGACCGACAGCTGCTCGATGGTGCGCGAGATCGGCGCGGCGGGAGTGGCGCGATTGGCGAAGGCTTCGATGACCTTGACGCGGTGTGCATCGGAAAGATCGAAAAAGGCGGGTGCGAGGAGCGCCGCGTCGAAATCGTCGCGGCGGCCGAGGGCTTCGGCAACGAGGTGGTCCATCTGCGCCGAACGCGCCAGGGCGCTGAGATAGGCGCCGCGCGGCACGATATAGGCATTGCCGGCCAGGGCGCGGTAGACCTTGCGCGAATTCATCTGGAAGAGCTTGGCGAGGACGACGTTGGAAAGGTCGGCGCGGGTCGCGAGCGTTGCGCAGGCCGGGACGTCATAGCGCGCGATGATGTCGAGCATGGTCTGGTCGGAAAGCTCGAGCGCGTTTTCGAGGAAGGGGATGAGGTCTTCGCCGATGTTGTCGACCACGAGCTTTTCGAGTGTCGGCGACAGCACCTCGGCGCGGCCGAGCATGGCGGCA
This sequence comes from Devosia rhizoryzae, assembly GCF_016698665.1. Classification (NCBI taxonomy): domain Bacteria; kingdom Pseudomonadati; phylum Pseudomonadota; class Alphaproteobacteria; order Hyphomicrobiales; family Devosiaceae; genus Devosia; species Devosia rhizoryzae. The sequence continues at coordinate 1,845,313 of NZ_CP068046.1, read as the reverse complement.
CCCTTGGCGCGCGCCTGCGGACCGGCGGTGGGGAAGAGGCGGTTGGCGAGCGTCTCGAACTGTTCCATTTCAGGAATGGTCGGCTTGCCGCGCCGCGCATAAGCGTCGCAAGCGGCTATCAGCAGCGTATTTGTGCGATCGACCCCGCCGGTTTCGATCAGCAGCTGAAAGGTTTCGTAGGGCTGAAATCCAAGCATTCTGGCGGAACCGTCGACTCGTTATCTGCACCAAATTCGATGCCAGATCACTCTTGCCGTCAATTCGTTAGCAGACTGTTAACCTTGACGACATCTTAATGGCCATCAAGCGCGAGGGGCGTCGCGCACATCGTTTTTAGACCGCTGCCCCCACTAGGGACGGGGGAGCATTCGTGGCTATGGAGGCCATCTTGGGTACGCTTCTACAATTTGACGGGCACAAGAAATCTGCGGAGGCCGGACCACTGTTTACCGGCGGGGCGCAGATCCTGATTTTCACCGGGGTGCGGTATGAACGCGGCGCGCCGCCGCCACCGGCAGCCGGCGTCGCCGCCAAGGGACGCAAGCGCAAGCGTGTTTGACTTTATTACGCTTGGCCGAACCGTCCTTGTTGCCCTGGCTCTTGCCACGCTGAGCGGCTGCGTCGCGCGGCCGGTGGGGGATTTCGGCCGGGCGCAGCCGGGCGTTCTGCATGACACCATCATGCCCTATGCCGGCGATCAGCTGGCGCGCGTGCGCAAGGAGCCGGTTTCCGACTTCAACCAGACTGACCAGGAAGTGCTGATGCATGATCGCACCTGGCGGTTCCTGGTGGCAGCGCATGGCAAGGACTGGATGTTCGATTCGTCGGTCGAGCTGCAGCGCACCCGCATCGGCCGGGCGCGCGATTATCAGTTTTCGACGGATCGCTACTACACCTGGCTCAGGACCACGGAATACCGGTCGTCGCCGACGCGCTATTCGACGGTGGGCCGGCACATCCTGGCCGACCTCGATACCTTGCCTGCGACGTTCCAGTCGATCTGCGCGGTGCTCGAAGTCGATCGTCAGCGCCGAGTGGCGCTGGCGGAGATCGGCGGGCTCGAGCAGGGCGTTGCCGACAATGTCGCGGCGCGGCGGGCGGAGAACCAGTGGCATATCGACTGGTTCGTGCGGGCGCTGACCTATCGCTACGACAGCTATGACTATGCGCTCGACCACCTGCTGGTCGAAACGCCGCATGAGCAATCGATCAGCGTCGACGAAAGCCTTCGCCGGATGCGGCCCTGGGTGGACCGGGCAAATCGCGGCGATTTTTGCTCCGGAGCGACGGCTGTGGGAACCGGCGGCGGTGTCACCATACCATCACGCTATCAAACTATGCGCATCGACACCGAAGTGGTCGTGCAGAAATAGGCGTATAGGTGACGGACGAGATCGAGGTGGAGCGGGGCACGCCGCTTGAAGTGTTCTGGGCCTTTCTGAAGCTCGGGCTCACGAGCTTTGGCGGCCCGATCGCTCATCTCGGCTATTTCCGCGACGAACTGGTGGTGCGGCGGCGCTGGATCGATGAAGCCGGCTATGCCGATCTCGTGGCGCTGTGCCAATTCTTGCCCGGGCCGGCATCGAGCCAGGTGGGCTTTGCGTTAGGGCTAAGGCGCGCCGGACAGCTCGGCGCGCTGGCGGCCTGGACCGGGTTTACGCTGCCGTCGGCTGTGCTTCTTGTGCTTTTTGCCTATGGCGCAGCTGCCCTCGATGGTCCGCTCGCGCAGGGCGTTTTGCATGGGCTGAAGCTCGTGGCCGTTGCGGTTGTGGCACAGGCGGTGCTGGGCATGGCCCGCTCGCTGACGCCGGATCGGGAGCGGGCGGCGATTGCGGTTCTGGCGGTGTTTCTGGTCGTGCTCGGTGGGGGCGCGCTGGGGCAGTTGGGCGCCATCGTCTTTGGCATTGTTGCAGGTCTTATCCTGTTGCGCCGGGATGACGAGCCTAAGGCCGATCAACCGTTCTTCCCGATTTCATCGACGCTTGGCCTGATTGCATTGGCCCTGTTCGTGGTTTTGCTGGCCGGGCTTCCCTTGCTTGCAGGGGCGGGGCAGGGCGTGGCCTTGTTCGACGCCTTTTATCGCGCCGGATCGCTGGTTTTCGGCGGCGGCCATGTCATGTTGCCGCTTCTTGAGGCTGAAACCGTCCTCCGCGGCTGGGTCTCGCCCGATGCGTTTCTTGCCGGCTATGGCGCAACGCAGGCGGTGCCCGGGCCGCTTTTCACTTTTGCCGCCTATCTTGGCGCGGTGAGCAACGGCTTGCCCGGCGCCGCAATCGCGCTGGTCGGCATTTTCCTGCCGGGGCTGCTGATCCTCTTGGCGGCGCTGCCGTTCTGGAACAGGCTTCGCCGCTGGTCGGGGGCGCAGGCTGCGATGCGCGGCGCCAATGCGGCTGTGGTCGGCATTCTGGGCGTGGCGCTTTACGATCCGGTCTTTACCAGCGCCGTCCTAACGCCGCTCGATTTTGCCTTGGCTCTCGCTGGCTTTGTCGCCCTGGTGTCCTGGAAAGTGGCGCCCTGGATGGTCGTGGTCGGCCTCGGCCTGGCTGGAGCCTTGATCGGCTTAGTTTGACGGCCGCGGTCCGCAGGTAATCTGCGACAGCGCTTCCTCGAACCGTGGGCGCATGACTTCATGCGGGGGCGAAAGGCGGAGCAAAACGAAAAGTTCGTTGCTGCTGGCCTCGACGACAAGCAGGCCTTCTTCGACATCGATCTGCTGCTGGGCCAGGAGCCGCGTCTGCGCGGCATTGAAGATGCCCATTTCGACCGTCTGGCCGATGCCGTCTCGATTGGTGGTCGAATAGGTGACGATGCCCGAAGTGTTGAAGAGGGCAACCGACCAGAAGGCATCGGGAAGCGAGCCGCTGAGATAGGCGGGGCCTTCCGAAAGGTCGAGACGGCAAAGGCCGTAGCTCAGTTCCGGATCAAGATGCAAAGGATTGGGTTGGCCTTGGGCAATGGGTGGCAAAACCAGGACTCGGTTCTTCGCATCGAGCGCTGCGACGCGGGTCCAGGTGGTTTCTTCCGCCAGCATCGGAAGGGTTAGGATCACGACGATATGGATGACGCCGCCCAGGAGCACGCCGCCGATCAACCAAAGCACGGTGCGGATCATCGGCAGGCCTCGCTGGTGATCGAGGGCATGACCATGTCGGCGGAGGTGAAGCCCAGAAGAGCTGTCGTATCGTAGAGCGTCATGACAAGGCTGAAGGGGCCAGTGCCGGTGAGTTCGAGCCAATTGAGCGGGCGCAGCTGCGTGCCGACATGAATGCGGATGGCGCCGTCGACGCGTACCAATTCGCTCGAGCGCATGGCTGTATCGGTGCCCGGAGCGGCAAGATTGATCCAGTTGGCGTCGATGGCTTCGAGGGTCCAGAACGTTGAAACCGGCACATGGCCGTCGAGACGGTAGGAGCAGCTGAGATCAAGCGGAGCGCCGTCGCTGTCCTGGGTGGCGATAAAGGTGAGGCCTTCGCTGCGCCCAAGCTGCAGCGCCGCTTCGCGCGTGATGTGGCTGCGCGTATAGGGATTGGGTGAGGGCGAGCCAATATCGGGCCAGGTCGTCCACGGTCCAAGTTGCACCGCGCCGAAGAGGCGGCCATCGGTCAGCGCGTAGTAGCTGAGACCAAAGCCTACCGCGAGGGCCACCGCAATCATCATCAGCAGGCGGAGGACGAAACGCACGGAGCTCAGCTTCTCTCAGATAGCAACATAGTGGCTGGACCGGCGGATTTGCGGTTACCTATGGCTATACCAATGGCTCGGGCGGGGCGAAAGCGATTCTGCCGGGAAAGTCGCGGACGTGAGGAGGCTCGGATGATTGGCACGCGCGGGGTTATCGCGGTTCTGGTGGTGGCGCTGTCAGCCAGCGCGGTTCGGGCGCAGCCGGTGCTCACCGATTGGGCGGGCACCTGGTCGGCAGGGGAGGAGCAGGAAATCTCAATCGTAGCCAACAAGAAGTCGCTCGGCATCGAAGGCTTTGCGACTTGGGGTGCGAGCGATCCGGAGCGGGTGGAGCGCGGCGGGGTCAATGTCGGCGAGTTCAGCGTGACAGTGCCGCGCAGCTGGATCGAAGACAACCGGCTGGTTTTCATCGCGGGCGATGAAGGGGCGGAGCCGGTCGGCATGGTGGCCGATGACTATGCGTGTTTGATCGAGATGATGCTTGATGGCGAGGTCTTGCGGGTGGGGGACAATATGATGTGCGGGGGGATGAACGTGACGTTTTCCGGAGAGTATCGGCGGGAGTAGGGGGGAGGGCGGTTGCGGGAAGACACCCCTCCCTAGCTTTGCTACAGCGCTTCGGACCTAGCCACGCTCGGAAGGGGGTAACTTAGAGCCCCGTCGTGGCAACCGGTGTCGAGGCGCTAGCTGTGTCTGTAACCGGGCGGGCATTGGCCAGCGTGGTTTCGAGGCGGCCGGCGAGGTCCAGCAGCTTGCGCGCGGCGGCAGGCTTGAGGCTGGGGGGACGCTGGACCACTTCTTCGACTTCTTCATCCGTCGCATCGGCGATGATGGTTTCCGGCATTTCGAAGTCGATGCCGAAGACCGGCTGCACCTCGACATTGGTGTGGGCGTAGGCCATGAACTTCTGCCAGGCAATAGCTGGAAGCGTGCCGCCCGTGAGGTTGTTGGTGGGCCGGTAGTCATCGTTGCCGAACCAGACGGCGGCGACGAAATTGCCGGTGAAGCCGCAGAACCAGGCATCGCGATATGAGGTCGTGGTGCCGCTCTTGCCCAGGGTCGGCACGCCCTCGATCTGCGCACGGGTGCCGGTGCCGCCGGTGACCACGGCGCGGAACATCTGGTTCATATAGGCGACGGTCTGCTCGGAAAGGACGCGCTCCTTGGGTGCCTCGATATCATGCTCCCAGATGACCTGGTCGTTGAGCGTTGTAAGGCGCGTGATGCCATAGGCGGGTGTCTTGAGACCGTGGTTGGCAAAGACGGCATAGGACGAGGTCATGTCGATGACCGACACCGAGGCGACGCCCAGCGCCAGCGAGCGGGTGACGGGGTATTCTGCGCGCAGGCCCATGCGATGGCTCAGCGCGGCGATCGGGTCGCGACCGGTCTTGATCGAGAGGGTGACCGGGACGGTGTTGAGCGACTGGGCGAACGCGCTCTGGAGGCTCACCGTGCCCTTGTAGTTGCGGCCGTAATTCTGCGGGCACCAGTCGCCGATGCAGACCGGGCGGTCGGTGATCGGATCGGAGGGCGTGAGGCCGAGCTGCTCGAAGGCTTCGGCATAAACGAAGGCTTTGTAGGCCGAGCCCGGCTGGCGCGTCGACACGATGGCGCGGTTGAACTGCGATTTGGCATAATCGGTGCCGCCGACCATGGCACGGATGGCGCCTTCGGTGTCGGTCACGACCATCGAGCCTTGTTCGACGCGATACTGCTCGCCCTGCTCGCGGATGACGGAATTGACCGCTTCCTCCGCATAGCTCTGGAGCGTCGTATCGATCGTGGTGCGGACCTGGAAATTGTTGCCCGGCGCATTGTTGGCTTCGATCAGGAGCTTGGCTTCCTCGAAGGCGTAATCGAGAAAGTAGTTGGGCGAATTAATATCGGCGGTACGATCGATGGCAGAAGCCGGGTGCCGGCGGGCAGCGGTAACCTGGCCTTCGGTGAGGAAGCCCGAGGCGACGAGGTTGGTCAGAACGAGGTTGGCACGGCCGCGGGCTGCAGCAAGATCGACATGCGGCGCGTAGTTGCCGGGAGCCTTGAAAAGGCCGGCGAGCATGGCAGCTTCCGCCAGCGAAATGTCCTGCACGCGCTTGCCGAAATAGTATTCGGAGGCGGCGGTGACGCCGAAATTGCCGCCGCCCATATAGGCGCGGTCGAAGTAGAGCTTGAGGATCTGGTCCTTGGAATAATGCCATTCGAGCCAGACGGCGAGGAAGGCCTCAACGATTTTGCGGTTGATAGTGCGTTCCGAGGAAAGGAACAGGTTTTTCGCCAGCTGCTGGGTGATGGACGAACCGCCCTGCGTCCCGCGCTCGCCCTGGGCATTGGTGGCAACAGCGCGAAGCGTACCGACGACGTCTATGCCGAAGTGTTCGTAGAAGCGCCGATCCTCCGTCGCGAGCGTCGCTTTGATCAGATAGTCCGGCATTTGGTCGAGGGCGACGCTGTCGTCAGAGCGGATGCCGCGGCGGCCGATTTCGGTGCCGTAGCGATCAAGAAAGACGACGGAATAGTCCTCTGCCTTGTTGAAGGCGCCACGGTCGATGATGTCGAAGGCGGGGAGGGCGAGGGCGACGACCAGCACAACGCCGATGGCGGCGAAGCTGAAGGCGTCAGATAAAACCTCGACAAACAGGCGCTTTATGCCGGAAACGTGAAAGCGGGACATGAAGTCCTGGTAGCGCGTATAGCCGCGGCCGGCGGTCTGCCAGAATTCGTAGAGCGACGAATCGAGCCAGGCGTCGGCGGCCAGCATGCCGGCCGGCTTGCGCCGCTTTTCCTTGGTGTAGAACGGATCCTGCACGTCTTGCCCCAACCCAGTTCGACCAGCTCACATGTTGCCCCGCCGCTGGATCGAGGACAACACAATCGCTGGAATATGATTGCGTTCCCGCCCGGGCAAGCGCAAACCGGCCACAACTTAATGCAGAACGGTTTCGGATGGCTTTCTGGGAAGAAAAAACCCTCGAACAAATGACGCCAGCAGAGTGGGAAGCGCTCTGCGACGGCTGCGGCCGCTGCTGCCTGATCAAGCTCGAGGACGAGGACACGGGGACGCTGATCACCTCGGACGTGCGCTGCCAGCTACTGGACGGCAATGGCTGCGGCTGCACCGATTATCCCAACCGTCAGGCCAAGGTACCCGACTGCATCAAGCTCGATACGGTCAATGTGCGCACCATTCCCTGGATCCCGACCACCTGCGCCTATCGCCGCATGGCGGAGGGCAAGGGGCTGGCCTGGTGGCACCCGCTGGTTTCGGGCGATCCGCAGACGGTGGTGGATGTGGGCGTCTCGATCAAGGGGCGGACGTTTCTCGAAACCGAAGTCGATCCCGAAGAATGGGAAGCCCATGCCGTGGACTGGCCGGAATACGAGCCGCCCGACCATTTGTGAGGGTGGTGGTTACCGGGCGTTAACCACTCCTGTGGCCTGATCGGCGCTTAGCGAACGGCCCAGGATAGGCTCGATGAACTCCATCTCAAGCGGCAAGGACGGCTTCTGGTCCCGGGTGCGCGCGGCTTTGGGCCGTGGCGACGAGGGTGCGGACGCGACCGGCCGCAAGATGCTGCCGCCACAGCGGATCGACGAAGAACTGCGCAAGGGCTGGAACGAGGCCGCCGAGCACAAGGTCTCGCTCTGCGTGCTGGCACTCGAAATGGACCTTTATGCCGAGTATTTTGCCGCCTATGGCGCCGAGGCGGTCGAGGAAAGCCTGACGACGCTCGAGGCGGCGATCAACGCCGTGTTGCCGCGCCATGGCGATCTTTGCGTGCGCGGCGAACAGGCCGGCTTCGTGATCGTCCTGCCCGACATGCCGCGGCTGATGGCGCGCGAACTAACATCCCGCATCGCCGTGGCCGTCCGCCGCCAGGGCCTGGCGCATCGGGGCAGCCATGCCGGGCATGTGACGCTGAGCATGGGTCTTTGCGTGGTCAACCCCCAGGGCCCGCTCGACCGCTCCGTCCTCAGCGGCGCCACCGAAGCGGTGGAAAAGGCGCAGCGCCGCGGCATCGGGCGGCTCGAAATCGTCGACTATCGCGGCATGGACGAAAAGCGCGCCAAAGCCGCCTGACGCCGGGTTGCCACTTTTGCCCTGAGCCCCTAAGAGGGCCGTCCCCATTTTTCGGACGGACCTCATGACCCTTGCCTGCGGCCTCGACTTCGGCACGTCCAATTCCACGCTCGGCCGTGTCGCGGCGGACGGACATCCGCTTCTCGTGGCGCTGGAAGGCGAGCACCAGACCATGCCCAGCGTCTTGTTCTTCGGCTTCGAGGATAATCGCACCTATTTTGGGCGCGCGGCGGTGGCCGAATATGTGACCGGCGCCGAAGGGCGGCTGATGCGGTCGCTCAAGAGCGTGCTGGGAACGGCGCTGTTTGCCGACACGACGCGGATCAAGGGCCGGCGGCTGGGCTTTGGCGATATCATCGGCATCTATGTCGCCGAGCTCAAGCGCCGGGCCGAGGCGCGGCTTGGCGCCGAACTGACGCGGGTGGTGATGGGCCGCCCCGTTCAGTTCGTCGACGATGACCCCGCAGCCGATCGTGCGGCGCAGGATCAGCTCGAAGCAGCGGTGCGGGCGCAAGGCTTTGCCGAAATCGCGTTCCAGTTCGAGCCGATCGCGGCGGCGCTCGATTACGAGCGGCAGGTGAGCGGTGAAAAGCTGGCGCTGATCGTCGACCTTGGCGGCGGCACGTCGGACTTTTCACTGGTGCGGGTATCACCGGATCGGGCCGGCAAGGCAGATCGGTCGGGCGATATCCTGGCCACGGCGGGCGTCCATATCGGCGGCACCGATTTCGATCGACTGCTGGCGATGAGCCGGGTCATGCCCGAGCTGGGACTTGGATCGCGAACAAGGGACGGCAAGCGCCACCTGCCTGTCGCGCCCTACTACGATCTTTCGACCTGGCACCGGATCAACCGCCTCTATGACGCGCAGGCGATCCGCGACCTGCGCTCGACCATGCGCGAGGCGGTGGAAGCAGAACGGGTCGAGACCATGGTCATGCTGGTCGAGGACCGGCTGGGGCACCGGCTGGTGGGGGCGGTCGAGGCGGCCAAGATAGACCTGTCGGACCGGGAAAGGACGGCATTCGCTTTCCCGGTGCGCGAGCGCGAGATTGCGACCGCGATCACGGTCGGCCAGTTGGGCGAGGCGCTGGAGCAATCGGTGCTGCGGCTGGAAACAACGATTGCCGAAACCTTGCAGCGGGCAGGGGTGGCAGCCGGCGATGTCGACAGCCTGATCCTGACCGGCGGTTCGACCCTGGTTCCGGCCGTCGCCGGGCGGCTGCAGGCGATGTTTAGGAGCGCCGAGGTGGTGCGGACGGACGTGCTGGGGAGCGTCGGGCTGGGGCTGGCGATGGAGGCAAGGCGCATCTTCGGCGACTAAGCATCTCCCAGGACTTCCATGCGTTAGCGATGGAAGCATGGGGGTTCGATGACATATCTGCAGTTCAAGTTGCGCCAGCTGTTGCAGCGCATGTGGTTTTTGCCGGCGGCATTCTCGCTGCTCGCGGTGCTGACGGTGGCGATAGCCTATATTCTGGCGCGCTATGCGCCCGACGAACTGCCCTTCGTCCTGCCCAGCAATGCCGTGCAGACGATCCTTGAAATCCTGGCATCGAGCCTGCTGACGGTGGCGGTCTTTGCGCTCTCGACCGTGGTCGGTGCCTTCTCGGCTGCATCGAGCGCGACGACGCCGCGCGCCGTGCCGCTGATCGCCGGGGACATGCGCGCTCAGACCTCGATCTCGGTCTTTATCGGCGCGTTTTTGTATTCGATCGTCGGCATTATCGGGCTATCGGCGGGGCTCTACAACGATACGGGGCGGGTCTTCCTGTTCGTCATGACGCTGGGCGTTCTAGTACTGGTCGTGGCGTCGCTGATCCGCTGGATCGGCCATATCTCGGTGATCGGTCGGGTTGGTCACACGATCGGAGTGGTCGAAGAGGCGACGCGAAAATCGCTGAAGACCATGAGCGAACATCCGCTGTTCGATTGCGGGCGGCTCGATGGCGAAGCGCAGGGGCAGCCATTAAGTGCCGAGCGGCCTGGTTATGTGCAGCTTTGCGATGCCAAAGCCTTGCAAAAGCTAGCGGAGGAACATGACCTTCGCATCAGCGTGCTGGGGAGGCCGGGGACCTATGCCACGCCGGTGCGGCCGCTGCTGACGGTCGAGGGAACGTTCGACGAGGATCTGGGCAAGGCGCTGCTCGCCTGCTTCGTTCTTGGCGAACAGCGGGCCTATGACAGCGATCCGCGCTTTGGCTTTATCGTCCTGGGTGAAATTGCCGACAAAGCCATGTCCGCCGGCATCAATGATCCGGGCACAGCGATCATCGTCATCGATACGGTGACGCGCCTGCTGCTGGAATGGCACGACGAGCGCAAGTGCGGCGAGAACGACCGTGTGCTGGTCGCGCCGCTGGTGCCACGCGATGTGCTGGTGGACTTCTACCGGCCGCTGGCGCGGGACGGAGCAGGGATCATCGAGGTGGTGTCGCGGGTGCTCAAGAGCCTCGAGACCGTGGCCGCGACGAAGCCGACTTTTGCCGCAGCGGCGCGGGAGATGGCGAAGGATGTGGTGGCGCGGGCGGAGGCGGCGATGACGGCGGAGAGTGATTTAGGGGATTTGAGGGTGGTGGCGGGGTGGGTTGGGGAGAGGGATTAGGGTTGGTTGAGAGACCCCCACCCGGCCTCCCCTTTAGGAGGGGGAGGAGTTTGGCCGGTGCTAGCCGCCGGCTGGGGAGAGGCACAGAGGGGCTCCTCCCCCGTCTTTCGGGGGAGGCGGGGTGGGGGGCTTCACTTCGTACAAGAGCAAACGGGCACTAAACTTATCCCACTTATCCTCCCGTCACGGCCTTGGGCTATAGTTCAGGCATAGTCGAAGAATTGGGTTAGGAAGCCGAGCGGATGTCTTGCCAGCGTTGGTTGCGCAGGGCGGAGGGGTCGGCGAGGGCGCAGTCGAAGCGGCCTTTGATGAAGGCGTTGAAAAAGCCGGTGCGGGACGGGGCGTCGCGCAGGGCTTCGAACATGTGTTCGGGCACGCCGAAATACTTGTAGCGGCGGAAGTTCGGGCCGAACCAGATCGAGAGCTCCTCGAGGTCTGGTTTGTAATGGATCTTGCGGATTCCTGCGGACATCGGGGTTCTCCCATGTGACTCCGCAAAGACGAATCCCGCTCGATTCCCGCGCGTTCCGGCGGCGGGATTCACATATGAGTCAACGACATGGCAGAAACGACCAAAGCCCGGCCTGACTGGGAAAGCATCCGTGCGGAATATGAGGGGCGGCACTTCCAGACCAAGGTGATTTGCAGCCGCTATGGGATCACGCTGGCACAACTTCGCTACCAGCGAGAGCGCCACCATTGGAAGAGCAACCGCACCAAGCCACCCGACAAGGGCCAACTTGTGACGCGCATGCTGCGTGTCCTCGATCAACAGGTAACCAAATTGGAGCAAGCGGTGGACGAACCGATCGACAAACAGACCGCTACCCTGGCGACGCAGGTCAAAACACTCGACAAGCTGATCGAACTGGGCGCGTCGGAACGCAATGTCGAGCCGGTGACACGCCGCAATATGGCAGATATCCGCGCCAAACTGGTGGATCGCCTTGCCCAATCAAAGCGCTAACCGCGAGGAAGCCGAGCGCGAAGTGGCCCTCAAGAGCGATGACGAAGCCTATCGGCTTTTGTTCTCGTGGCCTGATTGGGCAAGACCCGAACAACTGGCGCCCGAGGGAGACTGGACAACCTGGCTGCTCATGGGGGGACGCGGATCGGGCAAGACGCGGGCCGGCGCCGAATGGGTTCGGGGCTTGGCCCGGCAAGAGATTGGGCCCATTGCTTTGGTGGGCGAAACCATGGGCGAGGCGCTCGACATCATGGTGCGCGGGGAAAGCGGACTTCTCGCAACCTGTCCGGATGAAGAGCGGCCAGTGCTCAAGGGAAATAACCGCCTTGTATGGCCCAACAAGGTCGAGGCCATGATCATGACGGCTTCTGATCCGGAGCGATTTCGCGGTCCCCAGTTTGCTGCGGCCTGGTGCGATGAAATCGGCAAATGGCCGCGGGCAGAGGAGGCCTGGGATCAGCTGCAGTTTGGCCTCCGGCTGGGGGACCGGCCGCAGCAGCTGGCGACCACCACGCCGCGTGCGACGCCGCTGATAAAGCGGCTCGTTTCGGACAATCAAACGCGGGTGGTGCGGATGACCACCCAGGATAACTATAAGTATCTGGCGCCATCTTTCATGGATGCGGTCGTTGGGCGTTATCGGGGAACCTTGCTAGGCCGGCAGGAACTCGAGGGCGAGCTGATCGAGGATCGCGAGGATGCGCTCTGGCAGCGCGCGATGTTTCGGCACGGCAGCGAGGGGGCTGACGGGCGGGTGGTGGTGGCGGTGGATCCGGCAGTCACCGGCACGGCGCGCTCCGATGCCTGTGGCATCGTCGTGGCGGGACGGAGCGGGGAGGGCGCCGTGGTGCTGGAGGACGCGACGTTGCGCGGCGTGCAGCCGACGGTTTGGGCCAAGCGCGCAGTGGCGGCGTTTCATGCTCATGACGCCGACTGCATCGTGGTCGAGGTCAACCAGGGCGGCGATCTGGTGAAGCAAATGCTGCATGGGGAAGACCCGAGCGTGCCGGTGCGCGAGGCGCGGGCGACGCGCGGCAATTGGGTGCGCACTGAGCCGGTGGCGGCGCTTTATGCCAGGGGGCTGGTGCGCCATGTCGAGGGGCTGACAGCGCTCGAAGACGAACTTTGCGCCTTTGGCCCGGACGGTAAGGCGGACGGGCATTCGCCGGATCGCGTGGATGCGCTGGTCTGGGCGCTGACCGAGCTGGTGCTGAACGAAAGACGGCCGCGCATCCGCGGACTTTGAGGATAACTAGATGGCTAACTGGATGAACCGCCTTTTGGGCGGGCGATCGAACACGCCTCGTGAAAGCAAGGCTTTTGCGGGCCACACCATGCTGACCCTAAGCCAGCTGGGGCCGGCGCAATGGAGCGGGCGCGGCTATGCCAGCCTCGTCAACCAGGGGTTCATGCGCAATCCGGTGGTTTATCGCTGCATACGGCTGATTGCCGAGGCCGCCAACCGGGTGCCGCTCACCGTGGTGGCGGACGGGCAGAAGGTCGCCGATCATCCGCTGGCGGAGTTGCTAGCGCGGCCCAACGGCCGGCAGTCCGGCGCGGAACTGCTGGAAGCGGTTTATGCCTATCTGCAGACGGCGGGGAATGCGTATCTCCAGGCCGGGATCGTCGATGGCGCGGTGCGCACCCTATTCGTGCTGCGGCCGGATCGAATGAGCGTGGTGGCCGGGCGCGACGGCTGGCCGGTGGCTTATGACTACAAGGCCGGGGGCAGGGCGACGCGGATTGGGCAGGAGCCGCTGCCGGTGCCGGGCGTCTTGCACCTGGCGCTGTTCCACCCGCTGGACGACCACTATGGCATGGCGCCGCTCGAGGCCGCGCAGACGAGCCTCGATATCCACAATGCCTCGGCGCAGTGGAATAAGGCGCTGCTCGACAATGCGGCGCGGCCGAGCGGGGCACTGGTTTATTCGGCGGCGGGCGGAAACCTAACCGAAGACCAGTTCAGCCGGCTCAAGGGCGAGCTGGAGGAGCAGTTTTCGGGGGCGGCGAATGCGGGCCGGCCCATGGTGCTCGATGGGGGGCTGGACTGGAAGGCCATCGCCATGAGCCCGCGCGAAATGGATTTCATCGAGGCGCGCCATGCGGCGGCGCGCGACATTGCGCTCGCCTTCGGCGTGCCGCCCATGCTGCTCGGCATCCCCGGCGACAATACCTATGCCAACCTCGCCGAAGCCAATCGGGCGCTGTGGCGCCAAACCCTGGTGCCGCTCGTGGTGCGTGTGGCCGAGGAATTGAGCGGATGGCTGGGGCCCGCGTTTGATGGGGCTGAGGTGGTACCTGATTTCGACGGGGTCGAGGCACTGGCCGACGACAAGGCGAGCTTGTGGGCACGGGTGAGCGCGGCGGATTTTCTGACCGACGCTGAGAAGCGGGAGCTGGTGGGGCTAGGCGGCACGTGACTGGCGGCGATAGCCAGCCAGAAGCCCAAGGACGGAAATATCTTCGTCGAGGTCTTCCCAGTGAATGCCCTCACCGACGCCGATCAAGCGCCAGTTGGCGCGATGGGCCTGCGACGCATCGCGCAGCCGCGGGAACCAGGCAACGGGCACCGACAGCCCGCGGCCGTCGTCGAGACTGACATGAAGCGTCGTGTCGTCAACGGAGACGTCAATTGCGAGCGGTTCAGTTTCGAGGGTCAAGGTGTTCATGCCACGCCTTCAGGAATGCATCTCGATTGGCGAGCACTACCTCGCGCAACGGCCCAAGCTCATGAGCGCGGAACCGTTTCGATGATGCCAGTTCCACGGGCTCAAGCCAATACTTGGCGAGCTTGTCACCGAATTCAACATGGATGTGGGGCGGCTCGTTGCCCTCACCGCTGTAGAAATAAAACCGGTAGCCGTCCAGGCGAAGGATCGTGGGCATGAAGCCTCCTGTCCAATTTGGCATGACGCTAGCGTGCGGCTGCACCAAGAGTCTTGGCCTAGCCGCCGCCAGGTTAACGGAGGGGGAAATTTCCTGTGAATGACCTGACCAAGACCATCATCGAGCGGGGGGATCTGGCGCATTTGGCGCTGTTTTTGTGGGCGAGCGGGGCGAGTGCGCTTCTGGTGTGGAGCCTCAAGGAAATGGCGCAGGTGAACCGGCACTTCAACGACTTCGTGCGCGAGATTGCCGCATTGAATCAGCTGTTCCGGAAGGAGGACTAAGAACATGACCGAAAAGGGAAATCGCGAAGCGGCGCAGCAGACGTTCAAGCAGTTTGCGTGGAACCTGGCGGGGACGATCGCCGACCAGAAGCGCGGTGCGGGCAAAGGGCAGACGCGGCGCGGGTCGGCGGGGGGCAAGCGCTGATGGGGGCGATCCCGATCGATGGCGACGGGCGCTTTTCGGGCTATGCCAGTGTCTTTAACCGGCTCGACGGCGGCGGCGACGTGGTGTTGCCGGGAGCTTTCAGCAAAAGCCTCAGCCGAAAGCGCGGGCGCATTCGGCTCTTGTTTCAGCACGATCCCAAGGAGCCGGTCGGCATCTGGGAAAGCCTGGGTGAGGACAGCCACGGGCTCTTCGTTTCCGGGCAGCTGACGGGCGGCGTGCCGCGGGCGGAGGCGCTGCGGCGGCTGATCGAGGCGCGGGCGCTCGATGGGCTCTCGATCGGCTTTCGCACGGTCAAGGCCAGCCGCGAGCCGGGAACCGGCTATCGCATGCTTCATGAGATCGACCTTTACGAAGTGTCGATCGTGACCTTTCCGATGATGGAGGACGCGCGCATCGCCGCCCCCCTCACGGCCGGCGCGGCGATTGCCGCCGCCACACGACAAATCCGCAACCGATAGGGGACACCGATGATGGATCGGATCGACGACGGCCTTGAAATCAAGGCCGGCGCAGGGGGAGATATTGCCCAGCTGTTCAGCGAATTTTCGACCGCGTTCGAAGAATTCAAGCGCACCAACGACCAGCGCCTCCATGAGATCGAAAAGCGCGGTACGGCCGACGGCCTGTTGGAAGGCAAGCTGGACCGGCTGAACCGCGTGCTCGACGGGCACAAGGCGGCGCTGGACCGCGCGCAGGCCGAACGGGGGCGCCCGGCGATCGAGGGCAAGGGCGTGGGCCTGCCGGATGGAGAATACAAGGAGGCGTTTTCTTCTTACGTGAAGCGCGGCGAGGAAAAGGCGCTGCAGACAGGCGTCGCGGCCGATGGCGGCTATGTCGTGCCGGCCGAGGTCGAAGGCGAGATCACGCGGCTGATGACGCATCTGTCGCCGATCCGCGCCATTGCCGGCGTGCGACAGGTGTCGGGCGCGGTCTATAAGCGGCCGATCACCGTATCGGGTCCGCAGACCGGCTGGGTGGGGGAGGCGGCGAGCCGTCCGACCACCAATTCGCCGACGCTGGCGGAGCTGAGCTACCCGACCACCGAACTTTATGCCATGCCGGCGGCGACAACCGCTTTTCTCGACGACGCGGCGGTGGATGTGGGGCAGTGGATTGCCGACGAGGTCAATGCGGCCTTTGCGGCGCAGGAAACCACGGCATTCGTGTCCGGCGATGGGGTCAACAAGCCCGAAGGTTTCCTCCATGCCGATACGGTGGCGGAGACGAGCTGGGCCTGGGGCAAGCTGGGGTATCTGGCGACCGGCCAGTCCGGCGCGCTGCCGGCCAGCAATGCCTCCGACATCCTGATCGACCTCGTTTATGCACTCAAGGCCGGTTATCGCCAGAATGCCAGCTGGGTGATGAACCGCAAGACGCAAGGGGCGCTGCGCAAGCTCAAGGATGCGGATGGCAATTACCTTTGGCAGCCGGCAGCGGCGGCCGATGGCAAGGCCAGCTTCATGGGCTTCCCGCTGGTCGAGGCCGAGGACATGCCGAACATTGGGGCTAATTCGTTCTCGGTGGCGTTCGGCGACTTCAAGCGGGGTTATCTGATCGTGGATCGCCAAGGGGTGAGCGTCTTGCGCGATCCGTTCAGCTCCAAACCCTATGTGCTGTTCTACACGACCAAACGCGTGGGGGGCGGGATTGCGGACTACGACGCGATCAAGCTCCTCAAGTTCGGCACCTCGTGATGGCCGTGATCCTGGTCATCTGAAGCGAAAGCCCTGTGCTCCGGTGCTCACGTACTCACAGTACGCTGCGCTCCGGTGCTCGGGCTTCCACTCCATCTGATCCAGGCTGACGGCCCTCCCTTCGGGCCGCGGTGCCATTCGAAGTAAGGAAAGAAAACATGACGTCCTATCTCCTGGCGGGGCCCGCTGCGGAGCCAGTTTCGCTTGCCGAGGCGAAGCTGTTCTTGAAGGTCGACGATGCGGCCGAAGATGGGCTGATCACGACGCTGATCGGCGCGGCGCGGCTGCATGTGGAAGGCGTGACGGGGCAGGCGATGATGCCGCAAACGTGGCGCGTGGTGCTGGACGATTGGCCGGCCAATGGCGTGGTCAAGCTGCCGGTGGCGCCGCTGCAATCGGTAACGGCGATCACGGCGACCGATGACAATGGCGGCAGCCACGATATCGCGCTTGGCCAGTTCGGCTCGGAACGGGACCGGTTGTTGGTGCCGCGCGTGGTTGTCGGCATGCCGCTTCTGCAGGAGCGGGGTGGCATCGAGATCGACTATGTTGCGGGTCTGGCGACGGCGCCGCATGAAGTGCCGGCCGATTTGCGCCAGGCCGTGCTGGCGCTGGTGGCGCATTGGCACGAGCACCGCGATGCGGTGATCATTGCCGGTTCGGGCGCGGTGGTGCCGAGCGGCTTCGACCGCCTCGTCAGCCGGCACAAGCGGGTGCGGCTATGAGCGGGGACAAGGTGCCGCCGATCGGCACGCTGACCGATCGGGTGCAGCTCAAGCGCCGCGAAAGCCTGGGTGATGGCGGTGGCGGGCACCAGCGCATCTATGTGCCGCTGAACGCGGTCTGGGCGCGCGTGCGCAGCCTAGCTGGGCGGCAGGGTACCAATGCCGATGGGCAGGCGGTGGCGGTGTCGCACAGCGTGGTGCTGCGCTTTCGCAGCGACATCTCGGCCGGCGACCGCATCGTTTATCGCGGGCGCAACCTCGATGTGGTGAGCGCGGCGGACCTCAACGGGCGGCGGGCATATCTGAGCTGCGCCTGCAGCGAAACCAGTTTTACGGGGTAGGTCATGCACCCGATTGCAAGTTTGCAGGCGGCGCTGGTCGAGGCGCTGGAGGGCGATGCGGCACTGACGGCACTGATTGGGCCCGGGGGCGTGTTCGACGCGCCGCCGCGTGGCCGGCCGGCGCCATATCTGGTGATCGATCGGCACGACATGCGGCAGACCGATGGCGACGAGGCCAAGGGCCAGGAGCATCGGGTGCTGATCCATTGCTGGAGCGACCAGCCGAGCCGGAAATTGGCGCTGGAGATGGTGGAGCGCGTGGTGGCGGCGGGGTCGGACGCGAGCCCGGCAGGGCTCGTGGTCACCCATGCCGAGCATGTACGGACCGAGACGGTGATCGACGGCAAGACCGGGCAGGCGAAGGCAGCGGTGATGCTGCGGTTTTTGACGGAGTAGTGCTGGGGCACCCCCACCCCGCCTCCC
Organism: Devosia rhizoryzae; assembly: GCF_016698665.1. NCBI lineage: Bacteria > Pseudomonadati > Pseudomonadota > Alphaproteobacteria > Hyphomicrobiales > Devosiaceae > Devosia > Devosia rhizoryzae. The sequence goes on along the minus strand of NZ_CP068046.1, from coordinate 1,827,460 downwards.
CCTGCAGAAGGGGGAGGAGTCCCGCCGTTGCGGAGGCTCGATGGTGCCTCAAACACAATAGAGCTCCTCCCCATCCTACAGGGGGAGGTCGGGTGGGGGTCTTTCCTAAAGGAGAAATCATGGCGGCGCAGAGCGGCAAGGATATGCTTTTGAAGCTCGACCAGACGGGGTCGTGGAGCTTTTTGACGGTGGCGGGGCTGCGGACGCGCAGCCTCAATTTCAATGCGGCAAGCGTCGATACGACCGACCAGGAAAGTGCCGGGCGCTGGCGGGAATTGCTGGCGGGCGGCGGCGTGAAGCGCGCTTCGGTGTCGGGGTCGGGCGTGTTCAAGGACGGCGCTTCGGACGCGGCAATCAGGGCGCTGTTCTTTGCCGGGACGATCCGGAACTGGCAGCTGATCCTGCCGGATTTTGGTACCGTGGCGGGGCCGTTTCAGATCGTGGCGCTGGAATTTTCGGCCGATCATGCGGGCGAAGTGACGTTCGACCTGGCGCTGGAAAGCGCTGGGGAAGTGACGTTTGTGGCGGTTTAAGTTGCCCTGACGGTTGGTCTGTCGCCTCCCTCCCCCTTGAGGGGAGGGAATGAGGGTGGGGGTAGTTTTGTGGTCCATTGATGGACCCCCACCCCCAGCCCCTCCCCTCAGGGGGGAGGGGAGCAAAAGAGCCGATAGTGCGGTGCGAGGAAAACGAAATGACGAACATTCATCGAGGCGAGATCGCGGCCGAGATTGGCGGCGAGCGGGTGACGCTTTGTCTGACGCTAGGGGCTTTGGCGGAGTTGGAGGCGCGGTTGGGCGCTGGTGACCTCGCCGGGCTGGCGGAGCGGTTTGGGGGCGGCAGGATTTCGGCGCGGGATCTGAAGGCGATCCTGGGGGCGGGGCTGCGGGGCGGTGGCAATGACATCACCGATGACGATTTGGCGCGGCTGACCATCGAGGGCGGACTGCGCGGGGCAGCGGAGATTGCGGTGCGGCTGCTGAAGGCAACCTTTGGGGATGGGGAATGAAGCCCTTTCCCTGGAAAGACGCGATGGGGTTTGGCTTGGGCGTCTTGCGCCTGCCGCCGGACCAGTTCTGGCGCATGACGCCGCGCGAGCTCGCGTGCGCCTGGGGCGCGGTCATGGGCGAGCGGGCCGGGCCGCTGGATCGGCCGGGGCTTGAGGAACTGATGGAGCGTTTTCCCGATGGCCACTGATCTTTTCGGCGAAAGCTTCCGCGACGAACTGAGCGACGTTTCGGTGGAGCTGGGCCGCATCGGCGACCTGGCGGATGGGGTCGCGCGCTCGGTGAGCCGGGCATTTCGCGGGGCGGTGACGGACGGCAAGTCGTTCCGATCGGTGCTGGGCGATATCGCCGGAGCCTTTGCCGATATCGCGCTCAAGGCGGCGTTCAAGCCGCTGGGCACGCTGGTCGTCGGGCTGGTGGAAAACCTTTTCACCGCGACCAACCCGGCGCTGGGCGGGGTCACCGCCTTTGCCAAGGGCGGGGTGATCGCGAGCCCGAGTTACTTTCCGCTGGGCAAGGGCATGGGACTGGCGGGCGAAGCGGGGCCGGAAGCGATCATGCCGCTGCAGCGTGGGGCAGACGGAAGGCTGGGCGTGGCGGGCGGTGGAGGCGCGGTGAACGTGACGTTCAATGTGACGGCGAGCGATGCACGGAGCTTTGCGGCCAGCGAGGCGGAGGTGAGCGCGATGCTGTTGCGGGCGGTGCGCAGAGGAAGTCGGGGGAGTTGAAGACCCCCACCTAGCCTCCCCCTTCAGGAGGGGGAGGGACTGATCGCGTGTGCGGCACGATTTTCGACAGCCCCGATTTGACTCCTCCCCCTGCTGCAGGGGGAGGTCGGGTGGGGGTGTCTTCCAGGATCAAAACCATGACCTTTCATCATACGAGGTTTCCGCTCGATATCGCGCTGGGGGCGCGGGGTGGGCCGGAGCGCAAGACCGATGTCGTGCAGCTGGCGGGCGGTGGCGAGCGGCGCAATGGGCGGTGGCATCATTCGCGGCGGCGCTACAATGCCGGCTATGGCGTCAAATCGCGGGCCGACATGCAGGCGGTGCTGGCCTTTTTCGAGGAAAGGCGCGGGCGGCTGCATGGGTTCTTGTGGCGCGACGGGCTGGATCATTCTTCGGGCGGAACGGTGCCGCTGCCGACCGACCAGCTGATCGGCACCGGCGATGGCGTGCGCACGCAGTTTCAGTTGAGCAAGCGCTATGGGTCGGCGTTCGACCCGTACCTGCGGACGATCGCCAAGCCGGTGGCGGGCAGCGTGCGGGTCGCGGTCGGGGGCGTCGAGTTAAGTGGCTGGACGGTGGATGTGACCACCGGGGTCGTCGGCTTTGCGGTGGCGCCGGCCAGTGGCGCGGCGGTGACGGCGGGGTTTTTGTTCGATGTGCCGGTGCGCTTCGATACCGACCGGTTGGACATCGAGCTGACGAGTTTCGATGGAGCCGAGGCGCCGAGCATACCGCTGGTGGAGATTTTGCCATGAGGGCAGTGGCGGACGGTTTTGCCGCGCACCTGGCGCAGGGCGAGACGACGACGGCGCATTGCTGGCGCGTGTTGCGCAGCGATGGCGTGGTCCTGGGTTTTACCGATCATGATCGGGCGCTGGTGGTCGAGGGAACGCGCTGCGCGCCGATGCATGGGTTCGATGGCGGCGAGGTGCCCGGCGCGCCTGGGGGCACAGGTCGAGACGGGCGAGGTGCTGGGCGTGCTAGCCAGCGCGGCAATCGCCGAGGACGATATTTTGCTCGGTCGTTATGACGGCGCGCAGGTGGAAACCTGGCTGGTGAACTGGGCAGCGCCGGAGCAGCGACTGCGCCTGCGGGTCGATACGATCGGCGAGATCGTGCGCGAGGACGGGGTGTTTCGGGCCGAGCTCCGATCGCCGCAGCAGGCGCTGAACGCGGTGCGGGGCCGGCTTTATCAGGGGCTCTGCGATGCGGTGGTGGGGGATGGGCGCTGCGGCGTTGATCTAACGCTGCCGGCGCATCGGGGCATGGCGACCGTCCTGGCGGTGATCGATCCGTTTCAGGTGCTGGTGGCGGGGCTGGGCGGGTTCGACGAGGGTTGGTTTGCCTTTGGGGTGGGGCACTGGAGTGTCGGCAGGCGCGAGGGCCTCGCCGATCCGGTGCTGACGCATCGGCGTGTGCCGGAGGGCGATGTGCTGGGCTTTGCCACCAAGGTCGGCGAATGGGTTGAGCCGGGCGATGTGCTCGAGGTGACGGTTGGCTGCGACCGGCGCTTTGCAACCTGCAAGGCGCGGTTCGGCAATGGGGTCAATTTTCGCGGCTTTCCGCATGTGCCGGGCAGCGACTACGTGCTGCGCCATCCACGCAGCGGCGATGCCATGGACGGACGGGCGGTGGTGCCGTGAACGCCGATCTTGTGTTGGCAGCGGCGCGGGAATGGCTGGGCACGCCCTATCGGCATCGGGCGTCAACGCTGGGGGCAGGGTGCGATTGCCTGGGGCTGCTGCGCGGGGTTTGGCGTGCGCTTTATGGCGCGGAGCCAGTGGCGGTGCCGGCCTATCGGGCGGATTGGCGCGGGGAAGCGGATGGGGCGCTGCGCGCGGCGGCCGAGCGCTTTTTGCTGCTCGTCGATGGGCCGACGGGGGCGGGGCAGGTGGTGCTGTTCCGGCTCGGCGGCATGAGCGAGGCACGCCATTGCGGCATCATGGTTTCGGCCGAGCGGTTCATCCATGCGCAGGAGCATCTGGGCGTGGTGGAGGCGAATTTGACCGACGGTTGGGCGCGGCGGGTGAGCGGACGGTTTGAGTTTCCGAACATCTGAGGCTCGGCTTGCCTCCCCCTTGAGGGGAGGGACTGAGGGTGGGGTGGTTGGGTGGCCAGCTGATGGACCCCCACCCCCAACCCCTCCCCTCAAGGGGGAGGGGAGCAGTCCTGTGCGCTTACCAAAGATAGGAATAAGACATGGCCACACTGGCATTGTCGGTTGCCGGGCAGTTTGTTGGCGGCGTGTTTGGCGGGCCGATCGGGGCGACCATTGGTCGGGCGCTGGGGGCGCTGGCGGGGTCGGCGGTCGACGGCATGCTGTTTGGCGACAAACGCCAGGCGGGCGAGGCGCCGATGTCCGACGTGCGCCTGGGCGGCTCGACTGAGGGGCCGCGATCCCGCGGCTTTATGGCTGGGGGCGGCTTTCGGGCAATATCATCTGGGCGCGCGAGCTGTTGCGACAGGTGACCGAAACGGCGGGCTCGAAGGGGTTCGCGCAACCGGAGCCCGAACAGCACGAGGAGGTGCTGGCAAGCTTTGCCGTGGGCCTTTGCGAAGGGCGGGTGGCGCGGCTGGGTCGGATCTGGGCGGACGGGTAGTTGCTCGATACGCGCGGGCTGAACCTGCGGTTCTATCACGGCGACGAAGGGCAACTGCCGGACAGTCTTATCGAGGCGGTGCAGGGGGTGGGCAATGCACCGGCCTATCGCGGGCTCTGTTACCTTGTGGTCGAGAACCTGCCGCTGAGCCGCTTCGGCAATCGTATTCCGCAGCTTTCGGTGGAGCTTTGCCGGGTGGTGGGCGACCTCGAACCCTCCATTCGCGCGGTGACGGTGATCCCGGGGGCGACCGAGTTCGGCTATGACCCGGTGCCGCGGGTGCGGGTGCTGGGCGAGGGCGAGGGGGTGAGCGAGAACGCCCATCTCCTGCCCGGCGTCAGCAACTGGAGTTGGTCCATCGACGAGTTGATGGCGCTATGCCCCAACCTGGAGCATGTGGCGCTGGTGGTGAGCTGGTTCGGCGACGATCTGAGGTGCGCCCACTGCCAGGTGAGCCCGCGGGTGGAGGCGGCGGGGCGTGATATCGAGGGCGTAAGCTGGAGCGTCGCGGGGCTGGGGCGCGGCGATGTGCCGGTGGTTTCCTACCACAATGGCGGGCCGGCTTATGGCGGTACGCCTTCGGATGCGACGGTTTTGGCGGCGATTGCGGATTTGCGGGCGCGGGGCGTCAAGGTCACGCTTTATCCGCTGTTGATGATGGATGTGCCGGCGGGGAATGGCCTGCCGGACCCGTATGGCGGGATGGAGCAGGCAGCTTACCCTTGGCGCGGGCGGATCACTGGGACATCGGCGGCCGAGTTGCGGCCTTCGTGCCGGGTTATCGGGCCATGGTTCTGCACTATGCGTCGATCGCGGCGTCCGCGGGGGCGGATGCGCTGCTGATCGGGTCGGAGATGCGGGGGCTGACCACCGTGCGCGGAGCAGGGAACACGTTCCCGTTCGTCGATGCGCTTGTGGCGCTGGCAGGCGATGTACGGGCGGTGGTGGGGCCGGGCGTAAAGCTTAGCTATGCGGCGGATTGGAGCGAGTATTCGGGTTATCAGGCGGCCGGGGAGAAGTTCTTTCACCTCGATCCGCTCTGGGCCTCGCCTGCGATCGATGCGGTGGGGATCGACTGCTACATGCCGCTCAGCGACTGGCGCGACGGCGAGGGTCATCTCGATGCGGCTTTGGCCGAGACTGCCTATGCGCTCGATTATCTTCAAGGCAATGTCGCGGGAGGCGAGGGCTTCGACTGGTATTATGCCAGCGACGCGGACCGGCGCGCGCAGGTGAGGACGCCGATCACCGACGGGGCTTACGGCGAGCCCTGGGTGTGGCGCTACAAGGATATCCGCGCCTTCTGGAGCCAGCAGCATTTTGACCGGCCGGGCGGGGTGCGAAGCGCGGTGCCGACGGCATGGGTGCCGGGGTCAAAACCGATCTGGCTGACGGAACTCGGTTGCGGCGCCGTTGACAAGGGGGCGAACCAGCCCAACATTTTTGGTGACGACAAGAGCGCCGAGGGCGGGCGGCCGTACTTTTCGAGCGGCATGCCGGACGGACTGATGCAGCGGCAGTTTCTGCGAGCGCATCAGCAGTTCTGGCGCGATCCGGCCAATAATCCGGCGGGGATGGTCGATACCGACCGGGTCTATCTTTGGACCTGGGATGCGCGGCCATTTCCAAGTTTTCCGGCGCTGGAGGAGGTGTGGTCGGATGGGCCGAACCATCGCACCGGGCACTGGCTGACCGGGCGGCTGGGTGGCGCGTCGAGCGACGAATTGATCGGGGCGATTGCGGCCGATCATGGCATCGCGGTCGAGGCAGCCCCGGCAGCGCCGCTGATCGGCGGTGTGCTGGTGCGCGGGCCGGGTACGGCGCGCGAGGCGATCGAGCCGGTGCTGGAGATTACCGGACAGAAGCTGATGGCGCGCAATGGGACCCTGGTCGGCCTGGTGCGCGGCGCGGTGGTGACGCTGGAGCATGACCTCCTGGCGGAGTTAGATGCACCGGTCGTGACGCGTCGCCGGGGTGATGGGGCGGAAAAGGCCGGGCGGCTAGGGCTGGGTTACTTCGATCGCGAACGCGATTACCTGACGGCGACGGCAACTGCATTGCGGCCGGGCAATGGACCGCTGCAAAGCCAGAGCCTGCCGATGGTGCTGGATGGAGCCGGTGCACGACTGGCCGCAGAGCGGCTGCTGGACGCCAAGGGGGTGGCCGGTGATCGCGTCGAGCTGGCGCTGCCACCGAACAGGGTGGCGCTTGAGCCGGGCGACCGCATTGCCTTGCCGGAACTGGCCGAGGGGCCGTTCGAGGTCACGGAAATCCGGGACGGAGCGGTGCGGCGGGTGTCGGCGACGGCAGTTGCGCGGGGAGATGCCGTGGCGACCGGCGTGGACCGGCCGCGCGGTGGCGGCGGGGTGCCGATGCCGGCGGTGGTGCCGGTCTTGGTGGCAACGCATCTGCCGCCGCTGCCCGATGATCCGAACAAAACGCGGCTGGTGCTGGGCGCTTTCGCAAAGCCGTGGCCGGGCCCGGTGCGCGTGACCGACGAGGTGACTGGCGCGACGCTGGCAGGATTGGCGCGCCCGGCGGTGATCGGCACCGTGGTGGCGGGCATTGGGGCGGGACTGGAGGCAGTTTGGGACCTTGCTTCGGTGCTCGAGGTGCAGTTGCGATCGGGGCATCTCGCCGATGTTAAGGAGGCTGCGGCGCTGGCCGGGAGCAATCGGCTGGCCGTGGAAACCGATGGCGGCGGCTGGGAAGTGATCGGCTTTGCCGATGCGGAGCTGATCAGCGCCGGCCGCTACCGCCTGACGCGTTTGCTGAGGGGGCTGCAAGGCTCGCAAACTGCGGCAATTTCGGGCGGGCGACGGGTCATGGTGCTGGGCGCTGGGACGGTAAGCCTGCCGGTCGAAGCGCACCGCATCGGCGAAAGGCGCACACTCCGGGTGTTTGCGGGTGCTGCCGACATGGCCGGGCGACCATTGGTCGTCGACCTCGATCCCGGGCCGGCCCTGCCACTAGCGCCGGTTCACCTAGCGGCGGAGCGGCAGGCAGATGGGTCGGTGCTGTTGCGCTGGATGCGCCGCAGCCGCGCCAATGGCGATGGCTGGGGCGTGGCCGAACCAGGCCAGGAATCCGGACCAGAAACCTGGCGGGTCGATATCTATGATGGTGTGACGCTCAAACGAACGATCACGACGGCGGAGAATGTCGCCAGCTATCTGGTTGCCGACCAGCTCGCGGACTTCGCTGGGCCGGCGGTGGCGTTCGACTTTGCCGTAGCGCAGGTCAGTCCCGTGCTCGGCGCAGGATATTGGGGAAGGGGAAGGTTCAATGGCTGACCGGTTCGAGACGTGCCTCACCGAGGTGCTCAAACACGAAGGCGGCTACTCGGATCATCCGACCGATCCGGGTGGCGCCACCAATATGGGGATTACTCGCAAGACGCTGGCGCGATGGCGGCAGGTCTCGCCCTGGACGGCGCTGCCCAAGGAGGAGGTTCGAAAACTCGGCCGGGCTGAGGCCGGGCGCATCTATCGAGCGCTCTACTGGGAGGCGTCCGGGGCCGACCGCCTGCCCATTGGCATCGATCTCGCGGTCTTCGACTATGCCGTCAATTCCGGGCCCGACCGGGCGATCAGAGCTTTGCAGGCAGTTTTGAGTGTCGCCGCCGACGGGGTCGTCGGCCCGGTGACCCTTGCGGCTGTGCGTCAGGCCGACGGCAAGCGCACGGTCAATGCCCTTTGCGATGGGCGGCTCAGCTTCCTGCGCAATCTTGCGACCTTTCCGACCTTCGGGCGCGGCTGGACCAAACGGGTCGCCGCAGTGCGTGCCGTTGCGCTCAAGGCGGTTCGGCCGATCACAATCACTAAAGGAGAAAAGACGATGGATGCACTTTCAGGCTACAAAACCTATATCGTCGCTGCGTTGATGCTTTTGGCAGGCATCGCGCAGATTATGGGTCTCGAAGTTCCTTCGCTGGAAGGCGGATCGGCCGGCAGTCTCGTGCTCGAGGCGCTGGCCATTATCTTCCTGCGGCAGGGCCTCAAGACCGATATCGGCAAAGTCTAGGGCCGAAGGGGCGGATCCGTTGGGTCTCCGCCCCATTCATGTCCCATTCAGCAACCTGCCGCTAGATTTGGGATCATGAAACTCAAAGCACCAAAACCTTCAGCCGTGGCCGCGATGGCACTGGCTCTTGCCTTGGCACTGGCCGGTACCGGCCAGTCGCAGGCGCAGGCATGCCTCGACAAACGGCAGATCCAGGAAGCCGTCGCATCGGGCGAGATCATGTCGCTCGATGCGGTCCTGGCCTCGGCTGGCGTCGACTCCAGTACCGATATCCTCAATGTTCAGGTCTGTGACGAAGGCGGTGCGCTGGTATATGTTATCGGCGTGCTGAGCAGCGACGGACAGGCGCAGAACCTGGTGCTGAACGCACAATAGAAGCTGAACACTTGATCGGGTGGGGGCCTGAGCGTTGCGTATTTTAGTTGTCGAAGACGATGCGAACCTCAATCGGCAGATCAAGGATGCACTGACCGAAGCTGGCTATGCGGTGGACGTCGCGTTCGATGGCGAGGAAGGGCACTTCCTTGGCGACACCGAACCCTATGATGCCATTATCCTTGACATTGGCCTGCCGCAGATGGACGGGCTTTCGGTGCTCGAAGAATGGCGGCGGGCGGGCAGGACGACGCCTGTACTGCTGCTGACGGCACGCGATCGCTGGAGCGACAAGGTGCAAGGCATCGATGCCGGCGCCGACGACTATGTCGCCAAGCCCTTTCACATGGAAGAAGTCCTAGCCCGCGTGCGCGCCCTGGTCCGCCGGGCGGCTGGCCATGCGAGCAACGAGATCGTTGCCGGCGCGGTGCGGCTCGATGCGCGCTCGGGCAAGGTCACGGTGGACGGACAGTCGGTAAAGCTCACCAGCCACGAGTTGCGGCTCCTGAGCTACCTGATGCATCACAAGGGAAAAGTGATCTCGCGCACCGAACTGACCGAGCACCTTTACGACCAGGATTTTGACCGCGACAGCAACACGATCGAAGTGTTCGTGGGCCGGCTGCGCAAGAAACTGCCGGACGACTGTATCCAGACCGTGCGCGGGCTCGGTTACCAGATCGCTGAAGATTAGGAATGCAGAACCTACTCAGAGGGGGCTGTCCTCGCGCCTCCCTCCCCCTTGAGGGGAGGGAACGAGGGTGGGGGTGGCTGAGTGGCCCACTGATGGACCCCCACCCCCAGCCCCTCCCCTCAAGGGGGAGGGGAGCCGAACATTTCGCCATGAGGTTGCGTCGAGGTGCGTAAAGGCTCGATCGCGGCGTCGCTGTTCTGGCTGACAGCCGGCTTTCTCGTGCTGGCAATGATGACGACGGGCTATCTGTTGTCGGACCTTTATTCGCGGGCGCTCGATACCAGTCTCTCCGAGACGCTGGACTTTCATGTCGAAAGCCTCGCCGGAGCGCTACTCGACACGCGCGATCCCCAAGACCCCGGGATTGCCCTGGCCGACCCGCGCTTCGAGCGGCCACGATCGGGTTGGTACTGGATCATTCGCGACGATGCGGGGCGGCTGGTCAATCTTTCAACGTCGGTGGTCGGTATTGACCTCCAAGGCGTTTCGGCCAGCGCCGATGCCCGGGGGCGCAGCACCGAAGTTGTGGATGACCCATTCGGAACGCGTCTGCGGGTGGTTGAGCGGAGCGTGACGCTGGAAAGCGGCCGCTACGCAATTACGGTCGCCGGCAACCTCACCGAAATACTTGAGCTGGTCGACGACTTCCGCGGCCAGGCCTTTATCGTTCTGGGCGCAGTGGGCGTGATGCTGACCATCATGAGCGCCATCGTGGCGCGCATTGCCATGCGGCCGATTTCGCGGCTGAGCACGGCGATCGAGCAGGTGCGCGAGGGCGATGCGGCCGAAGTGTCGGGCACCTATCCGACCGAGATTGCGCCCTTGGCCGAAGAGGTCAACGAGCTCTTGCGCTCCAATGCGCAGATCATCGAGCGGGCGCGCAACCAGGTCGGCAACCTGGCGCATGGGCTCAAGACGCCGATCGCGGTTTTGCGCAACGAGGCGGTGGCGCAAAAGGATGGACTGGCAGACGTCGTCACATCCGAAACCGAAAAGATGAGCAGCCTGGTTTCGACCTATCTCGAGCGCGCGCGGCTGGCAGCACGCACCTCGGTGGTGGGCAAGAAGGCCGATGCGGCGATGATCCTGCAGCGCCTGACGCGGGTCATGCGCAAGATTCATCCGGGCATCGACATCGCGTTCGATACGCCCGATCCGTCGCTTCCGTGGTTCCGGGGTGATGAAGCGGACCTTGAAGAAGTGGCCGGCAATGTTCTCGACAATGCCTGCAAGTGGTCGCGGGGAGCGGTCGGGGTGAAGCTGGTGAGCGAGCGCGGCGCCAAGGGGACCCAGCTGGTATTGGCGATCGAGGACAATGGACCGGGCCTCAGCGAGGAAGACGCGACGAAAGTGTTGCGGCGCGGTGTCAGGCTGGACGAGAAAACGCCGGGCACCGGACTGGGACTGGATATCGTCAAGGAACTGGTCGATGTCTATGGCGGCAGTCTGGAACTCAAGCGCAGCGCGCTTGGCGGGCTGCTGGTCGAAGTGCGGCTGCCGACGGCGCGCCTGGGAGGGCTGGCGCGGCCGGCCCCGGAGTGACGCACTTTCGCCGTAATACGCCACAAGAAGCAATTGACCGCAGCCAAAGGCCACAATCGATATGAATCGCTCGACCTTATTCGCCCTTCCCCTGTTTGCCCTGGCTCTTGCCGGCTGCACCAGCGCCGGGACCACGCAGATGGCCGCGGCGCCGGTGGTCGTGCAGCAGCAGCCTGTGGTGGCGCAGCCCATGGTGGCCACTTCGGCCCAGACCGTGCAAACGGCGCGGCTGACCACCAGCATCGCCAATGGTTTCGTCGATGCCTCGGCGCTGAATCAGATGACGGCCAAGGACTCCAACGAGGCGAACAGCGCCCAGTTCTATGCGCTGCAGTTCGGCCGCCCGGGTGCGCCGCGCCAGTGGGCGGGTGACAAGGGCACGACCGGCTCGGTTGCCGTGGGTCCCTATGTGCGCGTCAACAATCTCGACTGCCGTGATTTCACTCATACCGTGAAGATCGGCGGCACCGATTTCGTCAAGAAGGGTACCGCCTGCCGCGAGCAAAACGGCAACTGGAACGTGGTCCAGGGCGCGGCATAACCCGTATCTGAGGACCGCAAAAAGGTTTGTTTACCAGGGCGCTATAGGGTCGAGGATGAATAGTCCCCGACCTTAAAGCCTTATGAACCAGCCCGCTCAGAGCAAAGCCGCCGCCGCTGCCCAAGTCACCCGGCCGGCGGCCCGTAGTTCGGCCGCCCCACGCAAGCCATTTTGCGGCCTGATCGATCCTGTTCTGGTGGAAGGTCCAGTATCCTTCAGTTTTCCCGGGTCAGTCGACCGCGCCGGCGCGGTAGCGGCCTGGACATGGGTGTTGCGCGACGTCGGTTCCGACTTGATTTCGGCCGAGGGCGTGTCGAATGGCGCCTTCAAGGCTTCCGATCTCGAGCCGCTGATGCCGGAACTGCTGGCGCGCATGAAGGCGGCGCTGGAAAAGATCGACGGCGACACCGAAACAATGCGCCGTTTTCGCGCCCAGTTCGCACGCGAACATGCGCGCGAAGAAGTGGGCGTGGTGCTGGCGGCGCTTCGCTCTCGGGCGCTGCTGACCAAGGCTCAGGGCTTTGGCAAGGCAATCAACACGATCACCGAGGACGGAGCGCTGGGCGTGGCGCTTCAATCCATGCCGCTGCTGGACGCGCAGATCGCAGCGCTCCTGTTTCATGCGGCGCTGGGGCAGGTGGCTAATCCGACGCGGTTGATCGCGGCGGTGATCAAGCTGTCCGGCAATGCCAGCGAAGCGGCCATCGCGCGCAACGGTTTTGCGCCGCTGGTGGACGCCTATCTTGCGCATGCGCAGAACCAACTGCAGCACCTGCAGCTTAGTGGCACCTTTGCCGACACGGACCTAGTCTGCCGCAGCCTCGAACGCTTCCACCGGCTGGTGCGGGCGCTGACGAGCTATATCGAGTTTTCGCGCGGCAGCCGGGCCACGCAGGTGCTGTCGACGATCACCAAGCTGGTCTCGGACCGGATCGAGCCGCGGCTCAAGGAAGTCGTGACCGACCTCAACCAAGCCATGCGCCGCCCCCGCGAAGGCATCGACAGGATTGATGAAGATCGGCTGCTGGCGGCGATCAACGGCATGTATCTGCTCTCGGCGGTGCGGGACAGCCGCGACTCGCTGGCGCTCAATGCCGTGTTTGACCAGACCTGGAGCCAGTCCGGGCAGGCGCTGGAGATCCACATTCAGCGCAATCTGGACCTGATCCGGCAGAACCCGAGCGATGTGACCAGTGGCGCAAGGCTCGATGCGGCGATCAAGATGGCCGAGATCCGCTTCAACCCCGAATATGCCGAAACGCTGAAGCGCGCTCGGACGGCGGCGGAGCGGCGGGTCTAGCTTACGATCTTGACCGGTATGGCGCGGCCATGGTCGCGAACGCTGAGCGGCAGGTTGGCTCGCGCGGCTGCCGCCTCGACCAGCGCCGTGGCGGCAGTGTCGGCCTGCCGCAGCACTACGCCAATGGCCAGCAGCGGTTGGTCGGCGTCGGCGGTGCGATAGATCAGCGCGCCGGGACTGAAGCGCCGCTGCTCGAACGGGATCAGCCGCACGACCTGCGCTTCAGGTCCAAACCGTCCGTGCAAATATGCGGGTATGTGATCGGGCTCTGGGGAAGCATTCGCCACCGGAGCCTCGGAGGACGGGGCGCTGAGCGGCACCAGCGCCACGCGCTCCTGCGCGACAACGCCAGCCGCTTCGTGCGGGATAAGCTCGAGATCGACGCCAGCGCCAACTTCGGCGATGCTGAGCGGCTGGGGGGCTTCAGAAAGCGCGGTGACGCCGCTGACGTCCTTGGCCTTGCCGAAGGGCCAACGGCGTCGCGGCGGATGCGGGCGGGTGAGAAGCTGCGCACCGCCATCGAGATAACTTTCGGGGTCGCGGCGGATGGGTCCGACCGGGCAAGTGCCGTCCGGAGTTTCATAGAGTGCGTCGATCACCGGATCTTCGATCGGGTGACGCTCGCGGCCGAGGAGGGCATCGACGGCGTCGGCACCGCTTTGGATGCAGCCGCGGCGGGTGAGAAACCCTGCGGCGCTGCCCGCAAGGGCGATATCGTCCATCATGCCGATGGCTTCGAGCCGGTGCCGCAGAGGATTCCAGCGACTGCCGCCACCGGCGACGTGCCAGAGCGTGAGGTCCGGTTGCCACCCGCCGCAAAACAGGAGGCGCTCGGTCGTGAGAGCGTGGGCGGTGCTGCCTTCGAGTTCAACTGAAAGCGTGCCCCCTTTGCGGGTCATGGTGGCAATGGACGGAACGGCGCCGGGCGCCTGCACGATGCCATAGGCGCGCGAGAACTCGATGAATCGCGAGGCCGGAGCAGGGCGGCTGTCGGCGATGCGGGAAACGGATACGCCGATGTCGCTGGCCAGCATGGCAAGGCGATAGGCTGGATTACTTGTTGTCGCGACCACAGCGGAGTGACCTGGCCAAACGCCGAAGCGGAAAGCCAGCTCATAGGCGTCGAGTGTGCCGGTGACGCCGGGGAGGCGATTGCCGGCAAAGATCGGCAGGCGTTCGAGTGATCCGGTGGCAAGGATGATGCGCGGTGCTTCGAGGTCGACGACCTTGGCTTGGGGCGAGCCATTAACCAGTTCGACGCGGTGAACGCGTACCGATCCGGCCCGTATCGCGAAGGCATGGGTGGAGCGCAGCACGGTGATTGCAGCATTGGCTGCCACTTCCCCGGTCAGGCGGGACATGCTGTCTTCTGGGCTGTCCTCGCCCTCCTGGGTGCCGAACAGACCAGAATGGCCGCCGAGATAGGGGTTAGCCTCGACGACGGTCACGCGCAGACCAGCACGAGCGGCAGCAAGGGCGGCTGAGAGGCCTGCGACGCCGGCGCCGATAATGATGAGATCGCCTGCCGGCTCGACGGTGCCCGGCATGGCGCGCCACGGGCGGGCGAGGGCCTTGGGCTGATCAAGGGGCAAGCCCAGGGTTCGTCCGGGCTGGAACAGGCGGCCCAGAGCACTGATGGTCTTGCCCCCAAGCGTTACGTATTCGGCGCCATTGGTTGCGGGCGTTCGCGCCATGGGCAAGGCACGCTGCGGATCGTTGGCGAGGCTCGCAGGACTGATGACAGGGGTGGAGCGGGACGCGAGTCCGATGGGCTGATCGGCGTGGGTGCCAATCGTATCTATGCCCGAAGCAATAGCGGCGCTTAGCACCGTGTCGCCGGCGAAACCCGAAACTTGCCGGCCATCGAGATGAAACTGAAGCGGGCGCGAGCGGTCGATTGCGGAGCCGGCGAAGCCGCGGCGGGTGTCGGCGGGCAGACGATTGTGCTGCGGCCTCATGCGACGCGATCCTCCAGAGGGGGCGCGAATTCGGAGACGCTGGCGGACCGGACATTGCGGGTCACAAGGCGCGCGGCAAACCAGTTGGCCTGATGCTGCTGTGCGTCGCCCGCGAGCCACCGCGCCAGAGCCGGAGCCAAGAAGACGCCAGTCATACCCAGATTGGCGACGACATCCGCGCCGGTTCCGCCGGCGCGTCCCACGGCGGGGGCGCCGTCTGCCGTGACAAGAGCCGGAAAGGCCGTTTGCCCGGCTTGCTCGACCTGCCGTTCGGCACCGAGGAGGCTGCGCATGGAGGCGGAAAATGCAGCAAGGTCACCCCGCCCGATCCCAGCGATGCCCCCTTCGGCCTGCTGCAGCAGAACCGTGCCGTCGCCCACTTCCAGCATGACTGGAGCAGCAATCGGTTGCGTTGGCGTCGTGAGGATCGTTGCGGCGGGCTGGCGGCGGAACAAGGTCGGCCACTGCCGCAGGGGTAGCCAGGCCATGATGGCTTCGGGGTCAACGAGGACCGCCTGTTGCGCTGCGGACGATTTTCCGCCCGCATGGATCGAAACCGAGCCGTCGAGGGCGATCTCCACGCGGTCCGGAGCAAGCCGCTGCACCTTGTGGCGGTCGAGCCAGAGGTCCAGGGCAGGTTCGAGGACAGGCCGGTTGAGCCGGATGGCGTCGCGGAGAATGATGCCGCTGCGGCCGGCGCCCAGAAGCGATGGCGCGACGGGCTCTGCAGCGATGCGGAAGCCCATCGCCATGTGGCGGATGTGGGACAGGGCCTCGATGCCCCACGCACTTTCCGCGAAAAAGATAGGATCGACGCGGCTGGATGCGGCTCTGCCTGCAACTTTGCCGATCAGGCGCATGGTCTCGGCGACGCCCTCGGCAAGGAGCGCCCAGGTTTCTGGCCTTGTTACCGGGGCGACGGAAAGTTCGATGCTGCGCGGGAGGCGGTACCCGGACTGGCTTTCGCCGACAAAGATGACCTTGCGACCGTGCACACTAGCCAAAAGGCCTGCCAGGAGGCGCGCCAAAGGCGTGGACCCGAAGACGGCGAAATCGGCCTGCGTGTCGCTCATGGGCGGCAAAAACCTGCGACAAGCGGCCCCTGTGGCAATGCGTCCGGCCGTTCACGCTTGGTTTTGATGGCTTTCTGCCGCATTCGGCCTATAGAGAACCATGCCTTGCCGCGCGTGGCAGACAAGCGTTTGGGGCCCATGATTTTCTGGTTGATCGCCATAGCCGTTACCGCCGTCGCCTGCGCTGCGTTGTTCTACGCGGCAGCTGGGCGTGAGGTCAACGCAGCCAGCCCGGATTCAGGCGATACAAACAACCATTTCAAGCTGTTACTTGCCGGCATCGATGCCGATGTTGCCAGCGGCAAGCTCGGCCCTGATCAGGCGCTGGCAGCCCGGGCGGAACTCGCGCGCGAAGTGTTGCGCAGCAAGGGTGATGTCCGCACAGATGCAAAGTCTCTTGGGCAAGGTACGATCCTGATCGGTCTGGGCGCGATCGCCGCCCTGAGTCTTGGCCTTTACGCCGCGATGGGCCACCCGGAAATGTCGGCCCAGCCGCTTGCCGGGCGTGCCGAAGTTGCGGCGCAGAACCTTGATCTGGACGCTGCCATCACTCAGATCGAAGCGCGACTGGCTGCAGACCCGGACGATGTCAGAGGGTGGACGGTGATCGCGCCGGCCTATGTCGAGCTTGGCCGTTTCGATGATGCTGCCGAGGCCTATCGTCGGGTCATTGCACTATCGGAGCCGACAGCAGAACTGCAGACCGACCTTGCCGAGGCACTCATGCTGGCCGCCGGTGATGCCGGCTCCGAGGAAGCGCTGCAACTGCTGCAAGATGCGGTCGAGAGCGATCCGGCTCATGTGCGCTCTCGTCTCTATCTGGCGGCCGAACTGATGCGGCTTCAGCGCTATGACGAGGCGGCAGGGCTCTGGTCGGCCGCGATCGACCTCTCGACCGGCGACGAAGGCTGGCTGCCCGCCGCGCGTCAGGGGCTCGCCGTGGCGCAAAACGGCGGCGTCGAGACAACTGCCGACGATCAGCAGCAGATGATCAGCGGCATGGTCGCGGGGCTGGCCGAGCGACTGGCGGTTGACGGCGGTACCATCGAAGAATGGACGCAGCTGGTGCGGGCCTACATCGTGCTCAACGACCTCGACAAAGCGCAAGACGCCTACGATGATGCCGTTGCCGCTTACCCTGCTGCATTTGATCGGGGTGACCTTGATACGCTTGCGCTTGGCGCGGGCCTTGTTCTGAATGGAGGCGGCCAGTGACCGCACCTGCTCCCGCCCGCCGCAAGGGCATGACTCGCAAGCAGAAGCGCTTAGCGGTGATCGCCGGTTTAGCTGTGGTCCTGGCAATCGCGACGGCTCTGGTGCTGACGGCCTTGCGCGACCAGATCGTGTTCTTCTACTCGCCCAGCGATGTCACGGCTCGAGATGTCGCGCCGGGTCAGGCAATCCGCCTTGGCGGTCTGGTCAAGGACGGCAGCTGGGTGCGTAGCGGGCAGGACAACACCTTTGTCGTTACCGATGGTGGCATGGACATCACCGCCCACTATAGCGGTATTTTGCCTGATCTTTTCCGCGAGGGGCAGGGCGTGGTGGCTGAAGGCAGCATGGGCACTGACGGACGCTTCACCGCCACCAACGTGCTCGCCAAGCACGACGAGAACTATGTGCCCAAGGAAGTGGTCGAGGCGCTCAAGGCACAGGGTGAGTGGCGCCCGGAGGGCGGCCAGTGAGTATCGAGCTCGGCCATTTTTCGCTGATCCTGGCTTTCGCCATATCGATGGTCTCGGCGATCGGTGGCCTGTTGCTGTGGCAAAGGGGCGACCGGCTCTCGATGGTGCTGCGCCAAGCTTCGGTGCTCCAATTCGTGCTCGTGGCCGTCGCCTTCCTGGCGCTGGTGCAAGCCTTTGTTGTTTCCGACTTCAGCCTCGCGCTCGCTGCCAACAATTCCCACTCGCTAAAGCCGCTGATATTCAAGATCTCGGGCGTTTGGGGAAACCATGAAGGATCGATGGTTCTCTGGATCCTGATCCTCGTGCTGTTCGGCGCGCTAGTGGCCGCCTTTGGCCGGCGCCTGCCATCCGATCTCAACAATCTGGTGCTTGGAACGCAGAGCCTGCTGACGGCTGCCTTTGCTGGCTTTACGCTTTTTACGTCCAACCCCTTCGAACGCCTGGCGCAACCGCCGCTGGAAGGCGCCGATCTTAATCCGGTGTTGCAGGACATCGGTCTCGCGATCCATCCGCCGCTGCTCTACGCCGGCTATGTCGGCTTTTCGATCTGCTTCTCCTTTGCGATCGCTGCGCTTGTGTCGGGGCGCATCGATCAGGCCTGGGCCCGCTGGGTGCGGCCTTGGACGATGCTGAGCTGGATCTTTTTGACGCTCGGCATCGCCATGGGCTCCTACTGGGCCTATTACGAACTCGGCTGGGGTGGCTGGTGGTTCTGGGACCCGGTCGAGAATGCAAGCTTCATGCCCTGGCTGGCAGGCACGGCGCTGCTCCATTCGGCGCTGGTGATGGAAAAGCGCAATGCGCTCAAGATCTGGACTGTCTTTCTGTCCATCATCACCTTCTCGCTGTCGCTCTTGGGCACGTTCCTCGTTCGCTCGGGCATTCTGACCTCGGTGCATACCTTCGCCAGCGATCCTACGCGTGGCCTGGTAATCCTCTCCATCCTGGCGATCCTGATTGGTGGTGCCTTTCTTCTTTTTGCTTTGCGCTCCCCGGCGCTGCGGCAAGGCGGGCTCTTCGCGCCGATCAGCCGCGAAGGGGCGCTGATCTTAAACAATCTATTTCTCGCCACGGCGGTCGGCGCGGTGCTGGTTGGCACGCTCTATCCGCTGGTGCTCGATGCGTTGACGGGCACGACAATTTCGGTGGGTGCGCCGTTCTTCAACCTGACCTTCGGCGCGCTGATGGCGCCGCTCCTGCTGGTACTTCCTTTCGGGCCGCTCCTGCCTTGGAAGCGCGCAGATCTCGTGGCGGCCGGGCAGCGGCTGATCGGCATGGCGGCCTTGGCGATCTTCCTCACCATCTTGATCTCCGCTCTAGGCGGCGTCTCAATTTCCCTTGCGCCTCTTGGGCTGCTGCTTGGTTTCTGGGTGACGTTCGGCGCGCTGGCCGAGGTGATCGAGCGAGCGCGTATCGGGCGCATTCCGGCGGCCGAAAGCGTGCGGCGACTGATCGGCCTACCGCGCAGCATCTGGTCGACGGCACTCGGCCATCTCGGGCTTGGCTTGACGGTGCTGGGCATCGTCAGCGTCAGCGCTTGGGAAACCGAAATCGTCACTACGCTCAATCCGGGCGAGACGACGGAACTTTCGGGTTATGTCATCGCCTTTGACAGCTTCGAGCAATCGACCGGCGCTAACTACATCGCTGACACCGGCCGTTTCACCGTAACGGCGCCCGGCGGCGGAACGGCGGAGCTCGACGCAGAGCGGCGCACCTATGTGGCAAGCGGCATGCCCACCACCGAAGCGGCTATTCAGAGCTATGGCCTCTCGCAGCTTTACCTGCAGCTCGGAGAACCGCTGGACGATACCCATGTCATTCGAGTTTGGCATAAGCCCTATATTCTCCTGATCTGGCTTGGGGCGCTGGTGATGGCTGGGGCAGGGGTCTTGTCGCTCACCGACCGCCGCCTGCGCGTTGGTGCTCCGCAGCCCTCCCGCAAAGCCATGCCGAAGGCGGCAGAATGAAGCTGCGCATAGTAATCTTATGCGCTTTTCTGGCGCTGTCGGGTCCGGCACTTGCGTTGAGCCCCAATGAGATCCTGCCCGACGCAGCACTCGAACAGCGTGCCCGCGAAATCTCGGCGGGCCTGCGGTGTCTCGTCTGCCAGAATCAATCCATTGATGACAGCGACGCCGATCTTGCGCGAGACCTGCGCGTCCTGGTGCGTGAGCGGCTGGTCGCGGGGGACAGCAATGCCGAGGTCGAGCAGTTTTTAGTAGACCGGTACGGCGAATACGTGCTGCTCAATCCTCGCCTGGGAGCACACACGGTCCTGTTGTGGATAGCTGCCCCCATCTTGTTGCTGGCCGGACTTGCGGCGCTGCTTCTTGCCCGCCGGAAAACGCACTCTGTCGGACCGTCCGAGCTGTCCGCGGAAGAAGCTTCTGCGCTGGCCGAACTGGAACGCGAGCAACCGCGGCCATAGCCCGCCGCAATCCCGCCGCCAACATTGCCAAGGTTTAATGTCGGCGCAACTTCACAGAAAGGCGGGACGTTCCATATCTCTAGGCACAAGCTGTTGAGAGCTTATCCAAGGAGACCAGTTCCTATGCGTTCGACTATCCTTACCCGTACCCGTCGTTGGCTTGGCGCTTCCGCGCTGGCCCTTATGGTCGGCGTGGGCGGCGTTTCCACCGCTTTCGTCATGACTGGCCAGGCAGCCAATGCCCAGGTGCAGAATGCCGCACAGATCGTTGTGCCGCAGGCATCCGTGCAGCAGGGCTTCGCCGATCTCGTTGAGGCCGTAAAGCCCGCCGTCGTTTCGATTCTCGTTGAGGCTGAAGCCCCCGGCGAGAGCGTGCAGCGCGGTGGCCGCAACTTCGAGTTCAATTTCCCGGATCTTCCGGAAGACCATCCGTTCCGCGACTTCTTTGACCAGTTCGGTCAGGACGGTCCCCGCGGCGCTCCGGGTGGCCAGGGTCGGCCGCGCCACTTCATGGCAGCGGGTTCGGGCTTCATCACCTCGGCTGACGGTTACGTCGTGACCAACAATCACGTTGTTTCCGATGCGACCAAGGTGACGGTGATCTTCGATGATGGCAGCGAGCATATTGCTGAAGTCGTCGGCACCGACGAGCGCACCGACCTTGCCGTGCTCAAGATCGAAGGCGAGGACCTCCCCTTCGTGACCTTTGAGAGCGACGAAGAGCCAAGCCGCGTTGGCGACTGGGTGGTTGCCGTTGGTAACCCGTTCGGCCTCGGTGGTACCGTGACCGTGGGCGTCATTTCCGGTGCCGGCCGCGATATCGGCGGCTCAAACTATGGTGACTTCCTGCAGATCGACGCTGCCGTCAACACCGGCAACTCGGGCGGCCCGGCCTTCAACACCAATGGCGAAGTGGTCGGCGTCAACACTGCAATCTACTCGCCCAACGGCGGCAATGTCGGTATCGCCTTTGCGATCCCCGCGCGGACCGTCCGGCAGATCGTCGATCAGTTGGTGACGGACGGTGCGGTGACTCGTGGCTACCTGGGCGTGTCCATTCAGGACGTGTCCAAGGACATTGCCGATAGCGTTGGTCTTCCCACGGCAAGCGGCGCCATTGTTCGCGAACCGACTGCGGATGGCCCGGCGGTCGCTGCCGGCATCAAGTCTGGCGACATCATCCTCAAGGTTGATAACGAAGACATCTCCGATGCTCTCGATCTCAGCCGCACCATTGGCAGCAAGTCTCCGGACTCGACGGTCGAACTGACCCTGTGGCGCGATGGCGCCGAGACCACCGTCTCGGTCCAGCTCCAGGTTCTCGATGAAACCGCCGCGGCTCCAGAACAGCCCGCCGAACCGACCCCGCCGGAAGCCATTCCGGAAGCCGCGACCAGCCTCGGCATGACCGTAGTTCCAAACGGTGACGGTTCGGGTGGTCTCCTGATCCAGAGCGTTGAGGAAGACACTCCGGCGGCCCAGCGTGGCCTGGCGACCGGCGACGTGATCCTTGAAGTCGACAACAAGCCCGTCGCTTCGGCTGCCGACTTCGACCAGGCTCTGGCCGGCGTCGAAGGCAAGGGTCTCGATACGGTGCTGCTCAAGGTGTCGCGCAGCGGTGACGTGCAGTTCATCGGCCTGCCGATCGCCGAGTAAACAACACGGCCCCGGACTTCGGTTCGGGGCCGCTTTCTGTGCGTAAGTCACTGCGGAGCGTCGGCCGTGAAGATTTTACTGATCGAGGATGATCGAGAAGCCGCCAGCTATCTGATACAGGCGCTGGACGAAGCCGGCCACGTTACCCACCACGCCGCCGATGGTGAAACCGGTTACGCTATGGCATCGGGCATGGATTACGAGGTCCTCATCATCGACCGCATGCTGCCGCGACGCGACGGCCTGAGCATCGTCGAAAGCTTGCGCGCTGAAGACGACCAGACACCCGTACTCATCCTGTCTGCTCTTGGCGAAGTCGACGACCGCGTCACCGGGCTCCGCGCTGGCGGCGACGATTACCTGACCAAGCCATATGCTTTCACCGAGCTTCTGGCGCGCGTCGAAGTTCTAGCCCGCCGCTCCAGTCCATCGGAAGCGGCAACCAATTACAGCGTCGGCGGCCTGTCGCTCGACCGGCTGAGCCGCAAAGTCGAACGCGACGGTGAAACGATCCTGCTGCAGCCGCGCGAATTCCGGCTGCTGGAATATCTGATGAAGAATGCCGGCAAGGTGGTGACGCGCACCATGCTTCTGGAAAATGTCTGGGACTATCATTTCGACCCCCAGACCAATGTCATCGACGTTCATATGTCGCGCCTTCGCTCCAAGATCGACAAGGGGCACGCCAGCCCTTTGCTGCACACTGTGCGCGGTGCCGGCTACATGATCCGGGACTGATGCGGTGAGCCGCTTCGCCCAGGTCTGGCGCACATCGACAGTCCGGCTGACGGCGACGTTCATCGCTATCTTCATCGTCTTTGCCATCCTTCTGATGGCCTTTATCGGCTGGCAGTCGAGCATCCAGATCCAGCGCCAGCAGGCCGAAGATATCGACCGCGAAGTGCGCCAGTTCCAGCGCATCGAGGCCAATCAGGGCATTCGTGCGCTAGCGTTTGCGGTGGGGCGCCTGTCGAGCAATCCCGGTCCCGGCATCTACTTCTTGGGGGATGCTTCCGGTCTTTACCTGCTCGGCAACGTGACCGATGTCCCTGCCGACGTGCTGATCGAGCCCGGCGTTTATACGTTCGATTATGAGCGTCCAGACCCTCTTGGTGCCGGCCCGCCCGGGCCAGATGGCGCCTCCAGGCCGCGCGGCGGCATTGCCGTTGTTCGCTCGATCGAACTCGATAACGGCATGCGCCTTGTTGTCGGCCGCGATGTCGTCGAGCGGCGCGGCTATTCCGCCATTATCCTGCAGAGTTTTTTGGTCGGTGTCGTCGGCATCATCCTGTTTTCCCTGATTGCCGGCGGCATCACTGCACGACGCGTGCTGCGCCGCATCGATACGATCCAGCAGACCTCCACCAAGATCATGTCCGGCAATCTCTCGGAACGTGTGCCGGTGACCCGGCGCAACGACGAATTCGACGCCCTGGCCACCAACCTCAACGCTATGCTCGATCGCATTGAGCAATTGCTGCAAGGCCTCAAGGAAGTCACCGATAACGTCGCCCATGACCTCAAGACGCCGCTGACCCGCCTCCGCAACCAGGCAGAAGCGGCTCTGCGGGACACGGCGAGCCAGGAAACGCGGGAGCGGGCGCTGGAAACCGTGATCGGCGAAAGCGACCGGCTGATCCAAACGTTCAACGCCCTTCTGATGATCGCACGTGCCGAGGCCGGTGCACCGTCTGGTACGTTGTCGGAGATCAACGTCAGCAGCATCGT
Source organism: Devosia rhizoryzae (assembly GCF_016698665.1). Classification (NCBI taxonomy): domain Bacteria; kingdom Pseudomonadati; phylum Pseudomonadota; class Alphaproteobacteria; order Hyphomicrobiales; family Devosiaceae; genus Devosia; species Devosia rhizoryzae. The sequence goes on along the minus strand of NZ_CP068046.1, from coordinate 1,804,122 downwards.
TGCGGACGTTGCTGAGCTTTACGGACCGCTGGCCGAAGACGAAGGCATAGAAGTGGTCAGCGCAGTTACCGGCGGCGTGACGCTCAAGGCAAACCGTGAACTGATCGGCCAGGCCATGGTGAACCTGCTCGAAAATGCTATCAAATACGCCAGGCCCGAAGACGGCAGCGCGGGAAAGATTTTGGTGGAACTGCAGCGGCTCGGCGATCTGGTGCGGATTGTCGTTGCCGACAACGGTCCTGGCATTCCCGAGGCTGACCGTAAGCGCGTGCTTGAGCGTTTTGTTCGTCTCGAGAAAAGCAGGTCTGAGCCAGGCTCGGGTCTCGGGCTTGCCTTGGTCAATGCAGTGGCACGGCTGCATGGCGGGAATTTCGAGATCGTGGACAACGCACCAGGGGTGCGCGCAGTGCTGGAGTTACCGGCCAGCTAGGCCACCTTGCCGGCACTATATGGGCAGGGTATGCCTCAAAAATGAGCACCTTCCTGTCGCCTCTCCCCTCCGTTGACCACCCCTCGTTCGACGCCCTGCTGGCAGAGCTTGGACCGGGTGAAGCGGCGGCGTTTCGCCAGGCTTCCGGTTTGCTCGGGCCGCTTCTGGAGTCGGCTCCATATCTTCTGAGTCTCGCCCGAGCGCACGCTACCTGGTTGGCTGCCGCTCTGGACAGCGACATAGAGATAGCCTTTGGCAACTTGCTCGACGAAGTGGCACTCGCCGGGCGGACTGCCGATGAAGCCCAAGTCAGCCAAGCACTCCGCCGCGCCAAGGGGCGCACTGCCCTTCTTGCAGCCGTAGCAGAAACGGGTGGTCTTTGGATGACTGCCCGCGCGACCGAGGCACTTTCCGATCTCGCGGACGCCGCTCTGGAAGCCGCGCTCGACGTCCTGATGCGGCAGGCGGCAGACAAGGGCCAACTCGCGATCCCCGCAGAGCTTGCGAGCGCCGCAAATTCCGGCCTCGCCCTCTTTGCACTCGGCAAGCACGGTGGACGGGAGCTCAACTACTCGTCCGACATCGACATCGTCGCCTTCTTCGATCCCCTGAAGCCGGTGCTGAAGGATCCGGGCGAAGCGACCAAGATCTATTCTCGCATCGTGCAGAAGCTTGTGGGCCTTATGCAGGACCAGCAGGCCGGAGGTTACGTCTTTCGCACCGACCTGCGCCTGCGACCGGACCCGGGTTCGACACCCGTCGCCCTCTCCGTCGATGCGGCGCTGGCCTATTACGAGGTCCGCGGCCAAAACTGGGAGCGCGCTGCCTGGATCAAGGCGCGGCCTTGCGCCGGCGACAAGGCGGTGGGCGAGGCCTTCCTCAAGGAACTGGCGCCCTATGTCTGGCGCAAGCATCTCGATTTTGCAACCATTGCCGACATCCAGGCCATGAAGCGCCAGATCAACGTCTCCAAAAAGGTCGGTGATATTCGCGTCGAGGGACACAATGTCAAACTCGGCCGCGGCGGCATTCGCGAGATCGAGTTCTTCACCCAGACCCAGCAACTGATTGCCGGCGGCCGCGACAAGGCCTTGCGCGTTCGCCCAACAGTAGAGGCCCTGGAAGCGTTGTCTGGGGCGAACTGGATTGCGCCAAAAGCGGCCAAGGAGTTGACCGAAACCTATTGGTTTCTTCGCGCTGTCGAGAACCGCCTGCAGATGCTAAGGGATGAACAGACGCACATCATGCCCGACAACCCCGAGGGTGTTTCGGTCATCGGCCGCCTGATGGGTGAGCCCGAGCGACCGCGCTTCGAACGTCGCTACCGCGCGGCACTGGAACTGGTGGCGCGCTACTACGCCGAGCTCTTCACCGAAGGGGACACGCTCGGCTCAGGCGAAGGCAATCTTGTATTTACCGGCAGTGACGACGACCCGGGCACGGTCGAGACGCTGTCCGCCATGGGATTTTCTAATCCTTCCAAAGCGATCGACACAATCCGTAAGTGGCACTACGGCAGCTACGCCGCGACGCGCACGGCCGCGGCGCGCGCCCATCTGACGGAGTTGCTGCCAGCGCTTCTGGCGACACTCGGCCGCGCCGGCAATGCGGACGAAGCCTTGGCGCGTATGGACAACTTTCTGTCGCGACTACCCGGCGGTGTTCAGCTCTTCGCGCTGCTCCGCAATCATGAGCAGCTGCGTACCCTGCTGGTCCAGTTCATGGCCTCGGCGCCGCGCATGGCGGAAGCCGTGATCCACCGCGCCCATGTGGTGGATGGCCTGATTGATCCCGCCTTTGCCGATGATGTCACTCACCGTGACGTGCTGGTCGCAAAAGTCGACACCTTTCTAGGCGACGCACGCTCCTATGAAGAGTTGATCGACCGCGCCCGCATCATCGGCCAGGAGCAGAAATTCCTGATCGCCGCTGGACTTCTGTCCGGCACGGTGAGTGCGGCCGGGGCAGGGGAACAGTTCACCGCTCTTGCCGAAACGCTGCTTCGGCGCCTGTTCGACAAAGTGCAGGACGAGTTTGCGCTTCGCCATGGCCGTATTCCCGGCGCCAAGGTTGCCCTCCTCGGCTTCGGCAAGATGGCTAGTGGGGAGATGACCTTCACCTCCGACCTCGATTTCATCCTGCTTTACGACGCGCCCGAGATGGACTCAGATGGCGAAAAAGGGCTGGGACCGGCCCATTACTTCGCCCGCCTGACGCAGCGCCTCGTGGCAGCTGTGTCCGCGCCGACCTCCGAAGGTGTCCTTTACGAGGCCGACATGCGCCTGCGGCCTTCGGGCAATGCCGGTCCCCTGGCGACCAGCATCGCTGGTTTTCAGGCCTATCACCGCGACAATGCCTGGACCTGGGAACATCTTGCGCTCAGCCGTGCCCGGGTTATCGCCTCCACCGGCAGTTTCGGCGCTGAGGTGGACACAGCTATCGCTGAAATCATGCAGCGCCAGCGGGACCCGAACAAGACCATCGACGATGTGGTCTCCATGCGAGCCTTGATGGCGCGCGAGCGCAAGCCGCGTCATGCTTTCGATCTAAAGCTTGCCCATGGTGGGCTAGTGGATCTGGAGTTCATCGCCCAATCGGCGCAACTAGTAGCCGGTGCTACCATAAACCTCCCACAGGCGCCGACCGCACGAGTGCTTGCACAGGCCGGGCGGGAGGGCCTGGTTCCCGAAGGACAACGCCTTGCAGAAATCCATGGGGTTTACTCCACCATCCTGCAGGTGATGAGTTCGGCCCTGATCAGCCCATTCAAGGAAGAAGCCTGGTCACAGCCCTTCAAGGAGCTTCTGGCGCAACTCGTGCACTATCCCGATTTCGAGCGCTTGGCCTTGGATCTTGGGGCCATGCAGGGGGAAGTGGCCGCAGCCGCGTCTGCCTGGTACGCAAAGGCACGGACGCTCTAGCTATTCGGCAGCGACCAGAGCCGCGGCAGCCGGTTCAATGGGCAAGGAGATGGCAACCGTCGTGCCGAGCAGGGGGCTCGAGTCGATCGCAATGTGACCGCCGCTGAGTTCGGCGATAGCGCGAGCGATGGAGATGCCAAGGCCTGGCCCCACGCCATCCTTGGTGAAGGTCGCGTCGCCCAGGGCAAAAGGCTGGCTTAGGCTCGCAAGGCGCTCTTCATTCATGCCGATGCCCGTATCGCTGATCTCGATGACCACGCCGTCTTCGGCAGCAAAACTGGCAAGGGTCACGGAGCCGCCCGCCTTGGTAAACCGCACCGCATTGTCGACGATATTGCCCAGCATGCGCGTCAGCCCCAGCCGATCGCCACGAAGCACGGCCCCGGTGCTATTGCCAACGATCAGCTGAACGCCCGAGCGCTGCATTTGTCCTTGAAACCGGCGAACCACCGTGTCGAGCACTTCGTCGAGCAGGATCGGGTCCTGCCGCAGTGGCCGCTGACCGCTTTCCAGTTCCGTAAGGTCCAGGATGGCCGCGAATGTGGAAAGCAAGTGGTCGCCCGACGACTTGATCGACTGCACATATTCGGCATAGCGCCGGTCGCCGAGCGGACCATAGGTTTCGTGCTTCATGAGGTCGGCGAAGCCGATGATGTGGTTGAGCGGCGTGCGGATATCGTGGCTGAGATGGGCAAGGAAGTTGGTCTTGGCCTGGCTGGCAGCCTCGGCCTTGAGCTTTTCTTCGTGGTAGCGACGGGCGAGCTGGCGTTGGTCCTCGCGGATTGCGGTGAGGAGCGCGTCGGTGCGTTTGCGTTCGGTAACGTCGGAGACCAGCGTCATGAAGGCGCCGTCGCCAAGGGGGCGCTCGTCGATGCGGAGGCAGGAGCCGTCTTCGCGGTGCAGTTCGAGAAGGCGGCTGCGGTCGTCTTCGCCGACGACCTTCATGTAACCGCCGGCGATCAGGCGGCTGACGGCTTGATGATAGGTGATGTCGGCATCGTCGATATCGAGCCGCGTGCGATATTGATCGTTGCAAACAATGAGTTGGCCCGCCTTGGTCCAGCAGGCGACGCCCATCGGGATGGCTGCGGCCAGTTCGAGATAACTGTCGCGCTGCACCGGGTCGGTGGCGCTGCTGCGGCGGCGGGTGGCGAGGATCGTATAAAGGGCCGCAAGGGCGAAGGCGATGGCACCGCGGCCTGCAACGCCTTCCAAGTCACTGAGATTGTTGAGACTTGTGGCCGTGTCGTAGGCGAGAAAGAGGGTGGCGGCGAGGAAGGCGGTGGTGGCGACGGGGGCGAGGCGGTGGAGGAGGAAGCTGTGCGGCCTAAGGCGGCGTTTTGTTCCTAGGCCGGCGCGGAATCCGAGCGCGCCGGCGCCGGATACCTCCGACCACCGCATGAAATTCTCCATTATCGAAGGGGGTTTAGCCCCAAACCAAACTAACCCTGAACAAGTTATGAATCGGTTTGGGGCAGGCTGTCCAGAGCTCCAAAAGGGCCGTTTTGGGCCCCATCGGAAAAAGCGGAGTCGGCTGAATCACTTAAGCCGAAAGAAAAATTCTTCTACTCACTTGCGCGCGGCAGGTGGTCCACGCGCCAGATCGACGACAGCACTAACTGGCCAAAATGCGATCCAAAATTTCGCTCACGTTACGGCTAAGCTGATGCTGCGTCTTGAGCGCCTCCAAAGCCGCTTTCCCGCTCTCCCGGCGGCCCGCTTCGAGCGTAGGCAAGACGCGGAAGCCGGTGAGCACGCGCGAGGCGACCTGCGGGTTGACCTTGTCGATTTCAGCGACCGCTTCTGTGATGAAGCGGAAACCGGCACCGTCGGCGCGCGCAAATTGGCTGGGATTGGTCATGACGAAACTGCCGAGCAGCGAGCGCAGGCGGTTCGGATTGGTCTTGGGGAAATCCGGCGCGGCGAGCGTGGCGCGCATGCGCTCGATGACGCCGTCGTCCGAGGCTTGCGCGCAGGCTGTTAGCCACTTGTCGAAGACCAGCGGGTCACCCGCGAAGCGCGTGCGGAAATCGCCGAGCAGGGCTTGAGCGTTGCCGGTCCAGTGCCGGGCCGCGAGCGCCATGGCGGCGTAGCGGTCGGTCATGTTGGTGGCGGCGTTGTATTGCGTCTCTGCCAAGTCGCTGCGACCGGCGCCAGCCACCAGGAGATTGAGCAAGCCGGTGCGGAGCGACCGCTCTCCAGCCTGTTGCGCGTCGGGGCTATAGGCGGCGGAAGTCTCGAGCGACTGGTAAAGGGCCTCGAGCCTGGCTTCGATCGGTTTGACCAGCGCGACCAGCAGCGCTTGCCGCGCCTTGGCGACGGAGTCAGGGTCGACATCCTTGCCGATGTGACGGCCGATGCTGCTTTCACCGGGAATGGCGATGACATTGGCCTTGAAGGCCTCGTCGAGCTCCGGGTTCTCCAGCGTATCCACGATCGCCTGCCGCAGGGCGTCGAGGTCGCTGCCTGCCCAAGGCCGGCCCTGGGCGGCTCCGGCGATCAGATTGGTCAGGACGGTCTGTAATGCATCCCACCGATTGAACGGATCGCTGTCATGACCGGCCAGGAACAGCAGGTCGGACTGGCTGAGGCTGGAGCTGACCTTGATCGGCGCAGAGAAGCCGCGGAACAGCGACGGGATCGGCTTGTTGGCGATGCCCGTGAAGCGCAGGGTGACGCTGGGTTGATCAAGGAGGATGAGGTCGTCTTTGGCCGTACCGCCCGAGACGCCGCTCCAGCTCATCTCACTGCCGTTCGGGCCGACAAGACCGAAGCGCACCGGGATCAGCAGAGGCTGCTTGTCCGGCTGACCCGGAGTCGGCTCGACCTTCTGGGTAAGGGTCAGCGAATAGGTCTGGCTTGCCGCATCGTAATTGTCCGAGACGGTGATCTGCGGGGTGCCGGCCTGCAGGTACCAGGTTGCAAACTGGGAGAGGTCGGTGCCGGTCGCGTCTTCGAAGACCTTGAGGAAGGCCTCGATGGTCGTCGCTTCGCCGTCATGGCGCTCGAAGTAAAGATCCATGCCTTTGCGGAAACCGGCCTCGCCGAGCAGCGTCGCCAGCATCCGCACGATCTCGGCGCCCTTTTCGTAGACCGTGGTCGTATAGAAGTTGTTGATCTCGCGGAAGCTGTCGGGACGGGGCGGGTGCGCAAGCGGACCGCCGTCTTCGGGAAATTGCGAGCTGCGCAGGTTCTGCACGTCGTGGATGCGCTGCACGGGGCGGCTGCGTTCGTCCGAGGTGAATTCCTGGTCGCGATAAACCGTCAGGCCTTCCTTGAGGCAGAGCTGGAACCAGTCGCGGCAGGTGATGCGATTGCCGGTCCAGTTGTGGAAGTATTCATGCGCGATGACGCGCTCGATGGAATGATAGTTGGCATCGGTTGCCGTGTTCGGCTCGGCAAACACCAACTTGTCGTTGAAGATGTTGAGGCCTTTGTTCTCCATGGCGCCGAAGTTGAAATCGGAGACTGCGACGATGTTGAAGACGTCGAGGTCGTATTCGCGTCCGAAGCGGCGCTCGTCCCAGGCCATGGAGCGCTTGAGGCTGTCCATGGCGTAATGGCACTCGTTCTCCTTGCCATGGGTACAGTAGATGGCGAGATCGACCTTGCGGCCGCTTTGCGTGGTAAAACTGTCGGTGATCGACCCGAGGTCGCCGGCGACCAGCGCGAAGAGGTAGGCCGGCTTGGGGAAGGGATCTTCCCAAAGCGCGAAGTGCAGCCCGTCACCGGCATCACCCTTGTCGATCAGGTTGCCGTTGGAGAGCAGAACAGGTGCGACGGCCATAGGTGCCGTGATCCGAACCTTGAACGGAGCCAGCACGTCGGGCCGGTCGAGATAGTAGGTGATGCGGCGGAAGCCTTCGGGCTCGCACTGCGTGCACCATGTGCCTGAGGAGCGGTAGAGGCCCATAAGCTTGGTATTGGCTTCTGGCTGTAACATGACTTCGGTGTCGAGCACGAAGCGGCGGTTCGGCGGTTCGACCACGGTGAGGGTATCGGCATCTGCCGCGTAGGCCGAGAGAACGAGTGGCAGCCCGTCGATGGCAATGGTTTCAAGCTTGAGGCCATCGCCGTTGAGTACCAGCGGCGTACTCGGCGCAGTTTCTTCGCGCGGCTCTATAGTGAGTTGCGCGCGTACGCGGGTCGCTTCCTCGAGGATCCGAAAGTCCAGTTCTACTGACACGATGCGGTACGGGGTCGGCGCATAGTCCTTGAGGTAGATGGTCTGTTCGGTGTCAGTGCGCATGAAAGGTCCAGTTTTGCATCGTGGGTGAAGAACACGGAAGCGTGAAATCTGTGGCCGGAAGGTTACAGCCGACTCCGCCGTTCCATGTATTCTACGCGGCTCTTGGCTGCATAGCCCAGTTCTCGCCGTCAATTAAGACGGGATTGGGGAAGGACCATGCGCCCACCGCTCCTCTGCCTCGAAACTGCGACGGCACGAGCGCTCGACTGAACAAATTGAGCAGTCTCGTTCGTCATACGAGAAGCCCTGCCTGTTGCGAGCGGACGCAGCCGGCCGGGTGCGATGTTCCGACGACTGCAGGAAAAACAAGGTAGCGACGATGTTTCGTTGGTTTGAGCAAAGGCTGGATCCTTATCCAGTCGGCGAACCGGTTGAGCCGCCCAAGGGGCTCCTGGCGTTCTGTCTTCATTATAGCCATGGCGCCAAGAAGTGGCTGGCGCTGATGGCCGCCGCTGCGGCTGGCGTCGCCATCGGCGAAATCATCGTCTTCGGCTTTATCGGCGACGTAGTGAACTGGCTGGCCGATGCCAATCCGGAGACGTTCCTCCAGACCGACGGCTGGAAGCTGGCGCTGATGGGCGCGATGATCGTTTTCATCGTGCCGGGCATTGCGCTGGTCTCGACGCTCACGATGAACCAGACGCTGTTGGGCAATTTTCCGCAGCGCATTCGCTGGATGGCGCATCGCTACCTCATCCGTCAGTCGATGAGCTACTTCCAGGACGAGTTTGCCGGCCGCATTGGCGCCAAGCTGATGCAGACCTCGCTCGCCGTCCGCGAAGTGGTGATGAAGCTTTTGGACATGCTGGTTTATGTGACGGTGTATTTCACCGGCGCCGTGATCCTGGCAGCGTCTGCCGACTGGCGCCTGGCCATACCCTTCATCGGCTGGCTCGTCGCTTATATCTCGATCATGGTCTACTTCATCCCGCGCATGGGCAAGATTTCCCAGGCGCAGGCCGACGCGCGCTCGCTGATGACCGGCCGCATCGTCGACAGCTATACCAATATCGCGACGGTCAAGCTCTTCAGCCATTCGAACCGCGAAGAGACCTATGCCAAGGAGGCGATGGACCAGTTCCTGGATACCGTCTACCGGCAAATGCGGTTCTTTTCGATGCTCAACATGCTGGTGCTGTGGAGCAATGCGCTGCTGCTGTTTTCGGTTGGAGCGACCGGCATCTGGCTTTGGCTGAACGGGCTGATGTCGCCGGGTGCACTCGCCGTCTCGCTGGGTCTTGTCATGCGCTTCCAGGGCATGAGCCAGTGGGTGATGTGGGAAATGTCCTCGCTGTTCGAGAATATCGGCACGGTCAAGGACGGCATTTCCTCGATCTCGCTGCCGCGCGTCGTCGCCGACAAGCCGGACGCCAAGCCGCTGCCGCCGGTTACAGGCGACATCAAGTTCGAAAACGTTTCCTTCCATTACGGAAAGAAGTCGGGCGTCATCGAGAACCTCAACCTTCACATCCGTCCGGGTGAAAAGATCGGCCTGGTGGGACGGTCGGGTGCCGGCAAGTCGACCGTGGTCAACCTGATGCTGCGGTTCTATGACCGCGCGGAAGGGCGCATTCTCATCGACGGGCATGACATTGCCAATGTCACGCAGGACTCTCTGCGCGCCAATATTGGTGTCGTCACGCAGGACACGTCGCTGCTGCATCGCTCGGTGCGCGACAACATTCTTTATGGCCGGCCAGACGCGACCGAAGAAATGATGCTGGCGGCAGCCGAGCAGGCCGAGGCGCACGCCTTTGTCGGCGGTCTCACCGACCTGCAGAACCGCACGGGCTTCGATGCCCATGTTGGCGAACGCGGCGTCAAGCTCTCGGGCGGTCAGCGGCAGCGTATCGCCATCGCTCGCGTGCTTCTGAAGAACGCGCCGATCCTGGTGCTGGATGAAGCGACCTCGGCGCTGGACTCCGAAGTCGAGGCCGCCATCCAGAGCCAGCTGCAGATGCTGATGCATGGCAAGACGGTGATCGCCATTGCGCATCGCCTGTCGACCATTGCCATGATGGATCGGTTGGTGGTGCTCGACAAGGGCGCGATCGTCGAGCAGGGGACGCATTCCCAGCTCGTCAATTCCGGTGGCATCTATAGCCAGCTCTGGAGCCGCCAAAGCGGCGGGTTCCTGGAGCTGGACGATGCCGAGGATGCGGCGGAGTAATCCGCCTTCCCCTCTCCCCTTGCGGGAGAGGGTGGCTCGCGCGCAGCGCGAGACGGGTGAGGGGTTGTGGACTATCAATCATTTCGAAGTTGCGGATGGTTCCCAACCTCATCCGCCCTTCGGGCACCTTCTCCCGCAAGGGGAGAAGGAAGACTAGACAAACCAAGGAGAACCCAGATGGGTGACATCATCACGATCCGAGACCTTTCCCATTCCGGCGCAAGCGCAGCCAGGCACACCAAATCGGACCGATACCGAACCTGATCCGGACCCACGGGAGTCCCATCAGGCGCGGCTCAGCTAAGAGCTCAGAACAATGTTCAACCGCGTCATCAACTACTTCGACAACCTCTATGCCCCCACCGCACTGGCTCAGGATCGCCAGCCGCCCATGGGCATCAATGCCTTTGTTGGCTACTTCGTCAGCCAATTCCGGGGCGCCTTTATCCTTCGCATCATCTGTGTCGCCATCGGTGCCGTCGCCGATGCGCTGATGCCTGTCTTTGTCGGCCTCGTGGTCGGCATGCTGGCAACCACGCCGCCAGGGCAGATCTTCGACCTGCACGGCCAGACCCTGCTGTTCATGGTGATAGTCGTCGTCCTCGTCAGGCCGACAACCTTTCTCCTCGACACGCTGATCCGCAACCATGCCATCGTGCCCAATCTCGTCGACATCGTCCGCTGGCAAAGCCATTGGCACGTGATCCGGCAGAGCTGGACCTATTTCCAGAACGACTTTGCTGGGCGCATCGCCAATAAGGTCATTCAAGCCGGTGAAGCCATCGAAATCGGGGTCAACCTCACCATCGACGCCGCCTGGTACGCGCTGGTCTTTGTCATCGTGGCAGTGATCGTCCTGGCGCAGCTCGATCCGGTCCTCTTGGTGCCGATCGCGCTTTGGTTGCTGGTCTATGCCGTGCTCTTCACCATCACCATGCCGCTGATCGCGCGCTATTCCGAAACGCTTTCGGAAGCCAAGTCGGTGATGACGGGGCGCATCGTCGATAGCTACACCAATATCCAGACGCTCAAGACTTTTGCCAGTGGCGAGCACGAGGACCAGTATGTCGCCGAAAGCGTCATGCTGCATGTGGTCGAGTTCCGCAAATTGATGCGGGTCTTTACGTACATGTGGTCGGTATTGTTTCTGCTCAATGCAGGCCTGGTCGTCTCGGTGACCTGGCTGGCTTTGGCGGGCTGGAACCAGGGCACGCTGAGCGCGGCGGCAGTGGCGACGGCCATTCCTTTCGTGCTGCAGATCATGAACATGAGCGGCTGGATCCTTGAGATCGGCTCCAACGTGTTCCGCCAGGTCGGCACCACCAAGGATTCGATGGAGACCATTGCGCAGCCGTTGACCATGCTCGACGCGCCCGCGGCCAAGCCGCTCGAGGTCACCAAGGGGGAGCTAGTCTATGACAATGTCAGCTTCAACTATTGGCGCGGCAAGGCTGGCTCGGTGATCGACGGCTTTTCGCTGAGGGTGGCACCGGGCGAAAAGATCGGGCTCGTCGGGCGGTCCGGGTCGGGCAAGTCGACGCTGGTGAACCTGGCGCTGCGAATGTTCGATGTGCAGGAAGGCTCGATCCGCATCGACGGTCAGGATGTGCGCGACGTGACTCAGGAAAGCGTGCGGGCGGCAATTGGATTGGTCAGCCAGGACACGTCGCTGCTGCATCGCTCGGTGCGGGAGAACCTTATCTACGGTCGCCAGGATGCGACTGAGGAGGAGATGATCCGCGCCGCCGTGCAGGCCAATGTGCATGACGTCATCATGGGCCTTTCCGACCCCGAGGGCCGGCGGGGCTACGAGGCGCAGGTGGGCGAGCGCGGCGTCAAACTGTCCGGCGGGCAGCGGCAGCGCATCGCCATTGCCCGCGTGCTGCTCAAGAACGCGCCGATCCTGGTTCTGGACGAAGCGACGTCGGCGCTCGATAGCGAGGTCGAGGCGGCGATCCAGGAGCAGTTAACGCAGTTGATGGCGGGCAAGACGGTGATCGCCATCGCCCATCGCCTCTCGACCATTGCGGCCATGGACCGGCTTGTGGTGCTGGAGCAGGGTCGGATCATCGAGGAGGGGACGCATGCCCAGCTGCTGGCGCGGGGCGGGCATTATGCCATGCTCTGGCAGCGGCAGTCGGGCGGCTTCCTTGATCTCGACGCGGCGCAGTGATGGGGAGGGCGGGGCGAGAGTCCCGCCCTTTCAGCTTGCGGCGCTGAATTGTGGGTTGCGTACGGCGCGCCTGCTGCTCTCATTGGCGAGATAGCTGTCGAGCATGGCCACGGGCATGGGGCGGCCGAAGAGGTAGCCCTGCATGACGTGACCGCCCAGGGTCACCAGCGCCTCAAGCTGTGCCTCGGTCTCGATGCCCTCGAAAACGCAGGAGATGCCAAGGTTTCGGCAGAGGTCGATCATGGTCTTGATGATGGCGCGGCTGGCCGGATCGGTGGTGACTTCGGCGACGAATGAGCGGTCGATCTTGATGCGGTGCAGGGGCAGTTTCTGCACGTGGGTAAGGCTTGAATGGCCGGTGCCGAAATCGTCAAGCGCAATGCGGGCGCCGAGGCCGAGCAGGGCAAGAAGCGAAACATTGGCCTGGCGCAGATCGCGCATGATGGCGGTTTCGGTAATCTCGAAATCAAGCCGGCAGGGCCGCGGATAGGTTTTCACCACGTTCACCAGCTGCTCCATGGCGGCGAGCGAGCCGATATCGTGGGCCGAAAGATTGACCGAAAGCCGCAGGCCGCGAGGCAGGGTGACGCTGACCTCGAGCGCCTTGCGCAGGACGATCTGGGTGATGCGGCAGATCTGGCCGATGCGTTCGGCCATGGGGATGAACTCGCCCGGCGAGACTTCGCCCAGTATCGGACTGCGCCAGCGGGCAAGAGCCTCGAACCCGGTGGTGACGCCGGCCGAAACGTCGAACTGCGGCTGCAGCAAAATGTAGATCTCGCTGTCGAGGTCAGCGCTGTGGAGCAGCTGCTCCATCTGCCGCACCTTGATCAGCTCCGAGGCGTGCCGGTCGGTGAACATCACGGCCCCGCCGCGGGCCTCGCGCTTGGCAACCCAAGTGGCGTAATCGGCATGGTCAAAGAGGGTGTCGGCGGTATCTTCCGGGCGGGACGCAGCAATGCCCATCGAGGCTGTGACGCGCACGGTGCCGAGCGGCATTTCAAAGGAGTGCTGGAAAACTCCGCGGATAGCGTCGGCGCAACGCTGCTGTGCCGCCGCGTCTGTAGGCTCGAGCATGATCAAGGCAAAGGTGCCCCCTTCGAGCCGGGCGAGGATCGTGCTTTCGCGCTTCACCTGTTCGATGCGGCGCGCGATCTCGATCAGCACCTGATCGCCGGTAATCTGGCCGAAGATTTCGTTGACCGATTTGAAGTTGTCGATGTCGATGCGGGCGACTGCGATGGACTTGCCGGCCTGCTGCGCCTCGCTCAGCCGCTCCTGCAACCGCCGGTCGAAGCACCGCCGGTTTGGCACGCCGGTAAGACTGTCCAGATTGGCAAGCTTATGGTTCTCATCGAGCAGACGCAGCGTATCGCCTTGGCTCGCGATGATATTGGCCCGAGAGGCGATCAGCGCCGCGAAATCCTTGTTATTGTTGAGAAGGATTACCAACAGCACGGTCACCACCAGCACCATGTTGATGGCAATGGCGACCAGGGTCTCCTGCCCGGTCATAAGGAAGAAGGCGGTGAAGGGCACAAGGACGCACACCCCCACCACGAGGGCTGCGGTTCGCACGTGCATGAGGCAGAACATGCAGCCGATGGTGGTGATGCTCATGTAGAAGGCGATCTGCGAATGCAGGTAAGCGTCGCCATAGGGATAAAGGCTAAAACTCCAGGCCGTAAAGCCGATGGCGAGGGCAGCGCCAGCCCACACCATGGAACGCAAACCGGCTTGCGCCTTGCTCAACACGACCTCGTCGGTGCGGCTGCGGTACCACACGGCCGTGCGGGCAATGCAGACGAAGGCGAGGAGAGCTGGAATATAGACAGTCAACTCGATCGGGGCGGCGCCGAAATGAGTGGCAGCCAGAATAACCGTGTTTGCCACCAACATGGCATAAAGCAGCGGCACCTGACGGCGAACAGCCTTCCACTGCGCCACACTGAGATCGGGCGCTGAAGCTGAGTCCGTTGCAATGTCGCGATACTGTCGGAGGGCGGACATCTATAGGCCTTTCCCCCCGAAAGTAGCTGGTTAATGCCTAATATATCCGTAAGGCAAACTTCTGGTCTGCCGCCTATTCTATCCGTAAATCGTGCGAGATATTGCGCCCGGGAAAACGTTGCGCCACCCATTGGAAGGCGAGGCACCTGCCGCTAGAACAAGCAGTGAAATCGATTGCACCGGCAATGGAAGCCGGGCCGAGGAGACCACTATGGCCATTGCCAGCCACAACACTGCCCTAGCCCTGAACGGCGAGTTCCACCTCACAAGCCCGACGCGCGATATCGCCACCGCAATCACGCTCCCGGGTGACGTGCACGGCGCACTGCTCGAAGCCGCTCTCATCCCCGATCCCTATTACGGGGAGAACGAGAAGGTGGTGATGTGGGTCAACGAAACGGCATGGTCGGTGGAGCGCCGCTTCACCGCCTCCGCCGCCGACATCGACGGTTTCTTGACGCTGACGCTGGCGGAAGTGGACTGCATCGCGACCATTCTTCTCAATGGCGAGGAGATTGCCCGCACCGACAATAGCTTCGTCCGTCACGACATCGACGTTACCGGCAAGGTGCATGAAGGCGACAACACGCTGCGGATCGATTTCGACATCGCGCCGGACGTCGCCAAAGCCCGCGCTGACGCCCATCCTTTCCCGATCCCCTTCACCAAGAACTACCAGACCAACGGCCTCGCCGGCATCCACATGAACTTCATCCGCAAGGCTGCCTGCCATGCCGGTTGGGACTGGGGCATCTGCACCATGCCCATCGGCGTCTATGGCACGATGAGCCTGCGCAAGGCGCGGCTGGCGCGGCAGGAAAGCGTGCAGGTCGACCAGACCCACGGCGAGAACTCGGTCGAACTCGCTGTGAAGACCCGTCTATTTGCCTTTGCTCATGGTGAGGTGGAACTTGAGCACAGGATCGACGGTCAGGTCGTGACCGACAAAGTCGCGGTGCAAAAGGGCGAGAACGTCTTCACCCACAACATCACCATCCAGAACCCGCGCATCTGGTGGCCGGCAGGGCAGGGCGAGCAGCCGCTTTACGAGCTGACCACCAATCTTGAAGGCGAGATCACGACCCGCAAGATCGGCTTGCGCAAGCTCGAATGGGTCGTCGAAAAAGACGAGATCGACCATACATTCAAGTGCCGCATCAATGGCCGCGACATCACCATGATGGGCGCCAACTGGATCCCGGCCGACGCCATTCCCAGCCGCGTGACGCCGGAGGTGATCCGCGACCTGCTGGACAGCGCCAAGGCCGCCAACATGAACATGCTGCGCATCTGGGGCGGCGGGCAGTATGAGCCGGACTATTTCTACGATCTCTGCGACGAGCTCGGCATCCTGATCTGGCACGACTTCATGTTCGCCTGCATGAGCTACCCATCCGACCGTCCCTTCCTCGACAGCGTCCGGCTCGAAATAACCCAGCAGGTTCGCCGCCTTAGCCACCATGCCTCGATCGCCCTCTGGTGCGGCGACAACGAGGTCATCGGCTCGCTCGGCTGGTATCCCGAAACCAAGGCCGCGCCGGAACGCTACGTCGCCAATTACGACCGGCTCAATTCCATGCTCGGCAATATCGTCGAGGATGAAGACCCGGCCCGCCGCTTCTGGCCGTCCTCGCCGTCCATGGGCTATCTCGATTTCTCCGACGGCTGGCATGCCGATACGCGCGGCGACACGCATTATTGGGACGTTTGGCACTCGGCCAAGAGCTTTGACGCCTATCGCACGGTCAATCCGCGCTTTGCCTCCGAGTTCGGCTTCCAGAGCTTTACCTCGATGAATGTCATCGAGACGTTTGCCGAGCCCAAGGACCGCAACCCGTCCTCGCCGGTGATGGAAAACCACCAGCGAAACAATGGCGGCAATGCGCGCATCCTCGAGACGATGACGCGCTACTTCCGCTTCCCGCGCGACTTCGACCAGATGGTGTTTCTAAGCCAGATCCAGCAAGGCCTCGCCATCAAGACCGCCATCGAATATTGGCGCTCGACTAAGCCGCGCTGCATGGGCACGCTTTATTGGCAGATCAACGACATCTGGCCGGTAGCGAGTTGGTCAAGCCTTGATTACGGCGGGCAGTGGAAGCTGATGCACTACATGGCGCGCCGCTTCTACAACCTGGTCAACGTCGTCGCCGTGCCGGAGATCGTCGAGGTCAAGACCAACTCACGCGGGACACCGGTCGAGAACCAGCTGCCCGACCGCATCGTGCTCAAGGCCATCAACGACACCGGCCGGCCGGTCTCGATCAAGCTCGAGGTACAGGCGGTCAAGGTTTCGGGCGAAAGCCGCACGCTCTTTGCCGGCAATTCGGCCGTGGGAGCCGATGCGGCCATTGCCGTGACCGAAGTTCCCTATGGTGACCTGGCGGCCGACGAATTCCTGTTTTTCGTCTGGACCGACGCGCAGGGCATTGTGCTCGGCGAGAACGACTATTTTCCGCAGCCCTACAAGGCTTATGAACTGGTGCCGGCGACGGTTTCGAGTACATGGTCGGATCGTGACGGGCAGGCCGTTCTGACGCTGGAGGCGGATAAGCCGGCGTTCTTTACAACGGCAACGGTCGATGCGCCTGGGTATTTTTCCGATAACGCGCTGACGCTGCTGCCGGGGCGGCCGGTGGAACTCGTTTTCCACCCGCGCCATGGCGGCACGGTGCGTTCGTCCGAGCTGGCAGGGTCGTTGCAGGTTCGGCATTTGGCGGAGACGTTCTGAGCTGAGGTTCAGTGCGTGTGACCCACCCCCACCCGGCCTCCCCCTTTAGGAGGGGGAGGAGCTCCACTGTGCCTGAGGCTCGATTGGCGGTCTCGCACCGGCAGGGCTCCTCCCCTTTCTGCAGGGGGAGGCGGGGTGGGGGCCTAACCGTCTTCCACTCCAACCCGGTTGACTTGCCGCGCCCGGTCAGCCATCGGTCGCCTGCGCCCCTGAAGGCGACCTGGAAGTTTGATGCCCGCCGTTTCCCCCATCGAGAGCCGTGCCAATTTCGGCATCATGCTGGTTCTGGCCTCGCAGCTGGTTCTGCTGGTGCTCGATATTTCCGCCAAGTGGCTGTCGGTGGAGGGGATACCGACGACCGAGATTGTTTTCATGCGCTACAGCATGCACCTGATCCTCCTGGTGCTGTTGTTTCTGCCGGTCAGCGGCCGGGCGCTGTTTCAGAGCAATAATCTGAAGCTGGAACTGCTGCGCGGGGCCTGTCTCCTGCTCACCACCGGGCTCAACTTCCTGGCCATGAAGTTCCTGCCGCTGACCGTGACCAGCGCGATCCAGTTCACCTCGCCGCTGATGATCTGCGCCATGTGCGGGCCGCTGCTGGGCGATAAGGTCGGCTGGCGGCGGTGGCTGGCAATTGGCGTCGGCTTCGTCGGCATTCTGATCATCGTGCGGCCGGGATCGGAAGCCTTTCATCCGGCAGCGCTGCTGAGTCTCGGATGCGCGTTCTTTCTTGCGCTGTTCTCGATTTTGACGCGCAAGCTGGCTGGCGTGGACACCGCGCTGACACAGCAGTTTTATGCCGGGATAACCCCAGTTGTTCTATTGCTGCCGGTCGCGTTTACCGGCTGGACCTGGCCCAGCCTGCCGGTCTCCTGGGTTGCCTTCTTCATCATGGGCGCGGCAGGCCTGGGTGGCCATTATCTCAATTCCGTGGCGCACCGCTTCGCTACCCCGGCGACACTGGCGCCGTTCAGCTATTTGAGCCTGATCTATCTTTCGATCGCCAGCTGGCTGATCTTCAACCAGCCGCCAGACCAGTGGTTTATCCTGGGCGTCGTGATCATCATCGCGAGCGGGCTCTACATCTGGCTGCGCGAGCGGCAACTGGCAAAACGGGCGAGCGCCGTGGATATCGAACGCTAGCCTTTGTCGACTTCGTCCAGGGGCTTGGGGTGCGGGGCCATGCCATGGGTGATGAGTCGCGAGCTGCGATTGCCGGAAAGGTAGATCCAGAGCCAGCTGATCGTGATGAAGATGCGGGTGCGCGTTTCGACCAGGAAGTAGATGTGGGCCAAGCCCCAGACCCACCAGGCGAGCGCACCCCGCAGCTTAATCCAGCCAAAATCAATGATGGCTGAGCGCTTGCCGATGGTGGCAAGATCGCCGGCATGCTTGTAGCGGAAGGGTGGCGGCGGCGGGTTTCCGCCCAGCCGATGACGAATGAGGTTGGCCACGTAGCGCCCCTGCTGCTTGGCTGCGGGCGCGATGCCGGGGACAGGCTTGCCGTTCTCCTGGAGGATCGAGGCGGCATCGCCGATCACAAAGATATCGCGATGGCCGGGCACGGAGAGATCCGGCTCCACCTTGATGCGCCCGGCTTTGTCACCCTCGATATCGAGCCACTTCGCGACGGGCGAGGCGGCGACGCCCGCGCCCCAGATGATGGTCTTGGCCTCGAGGCGCTGGTCGCCGAAGGTGACGCCATCTGCGTCCACGGCCGTAACCGGCCTGCCGAGCTCCACCTCGACACCCATCTTGCGCAATGACTGGAGGGCGTAGCCGGAGAGATCTTCGTCGAAATTGCCCAGGATCTTGTTGCCGCCTTCGATCAGGACGACGCGCATTTCGCGCGGGTCGATGGTCTGGAACTGACCGCGAAGGCTGGCGCGCCCGAGCTCGACGATTGCGCCGGCCATTTCGACGCCGGTCGGTCCGCCGCCGATCAGCGCGAAGGTCAGGAGGGCCTGGCGGCGCTTGGGATCGGTTTCGCGCTCGACCGCTTCGAAGGCGAGCAGCAGCTTGCGGCGTATGGCGGTGGCGTCTTCGACGGTCTTGAGGCCCGGCGCGAACGCTTCCCACTCGTCATGGCCGAAATAGGCATGGTGCGCGCCCGTCGCGAGGATCAGGCTATCATAGTTTTCGCTGGAGCCGTCTTCGAGCAGAACGGCATGATTGGCGGTGTCGACGCCGGTGACGGTCGCCATGATAACGCGGACATTGCGGTGATAGCGGAGGAGGTGCCGGATCGGCCAGGCAACTTCGGAGGGGCTGAGCGCGGCGGTGGCGACCTGGTAGAGCAGGGGCTGGAAGAGGTGGTGGTTGCGGCGGTCGATTAGCACGACCTCGCAATTGGCCGAACCCAGTGATTTAGCCGCCAGCAAACCGCCAAAGCCTCCGCCGACGATCACGACGCGGTGCTTGCGGTCTGCCATGAGGCCTCCTTCAGGCTAGGGCGCGAGACGCTGGTGCCAGCGTTCACTATAGGCATCAAAGCCTGGGATGTTGAGCGGCGCGATCGGGGCGCCAGGCTCGCCTTGCGACAGGGAGCCTCCGAACAACAGGCTGGCGCCAAGGCTGGTTCCGGTCGCATCGCCCGAGGCATGGACCGGGACGCCGGTAAGTTGGGTGAGCGCGGCGCCGAACAGCTGGTTGCGGGCGAGGGGGCCTTCCAGGGTGATCGAACGTCCCAGACCGCAAAGGCTGAGGCAGGTTCGCGCCATCAACGCGAGGTAGAGCGAGGCGGCGGCGGTGCGCTGGGCGGGGGTGAGTGTGTCTGGGTCGACGGTCCAGCGGCCCTGGTGGTCGGGGTAGGGGCCGACGCCGGGGGTGAAGCTCGGCAGCGCCATGATGGCCTGGTCTATTACAAGTTCTATGTCCGCTTCGCTCGGCTCGGCGATCTGGGGCACGAGAAGGTCGAACTCGCGGCCGCCCATGAAGCGGGCGGTGGGCACGGGGCGGCCGTGGGCATCCACATTGGCGAGGCTGTCGCGGCCCGGATCGAGCGCATAGGTCGGACCGCCGACGGTCATGGCGATGGACCAGGTGCCGGTGGAGAGGATGGTAAACGGCTCGGCGTGCCGGCCCAGATGGGGCAGGAGCGAGGCGTTGGAATCGTGGATGCCGGTGGTGACGGGCAGCGACGGTAGGCCGAGTTCAGGGCGCAGCGTGCCGATGGTCGAGATCGCTGGCCGGATCGGCGGGAACAGCGAGCGCCAACCCATGGTGTCGACGAGGGTGGAAAACGCGTTGCGGTCGGGAGCCCAGAGGTCGGTGTGGCAGCCCAGTGACGTCAATTCGCTGGCTGGGGCACCGGTGAGGCGGAAGGCCCAATACTGCGGATAGGTCAGGATGGCGGTGACGCGTGAAAATTCGGCAGGGAAGGTCTGCGCCTGCCAGAAAAGCTGTGCGCCAAGGTTGAGCCCGCCTGGAAGACGGGGGGACAGAGTTTCGGCAAAGGGCGGGCGGACGGCCTCATAGCCCTCGGGCACGATGGGGTGTTCGTAGTCGAGCACTGGCAGCGCGAGCTCGTCGCCCGCCATCAGAGCGGCGGTGGCGCCATGAGTGGTGATGGAAATGCCATCCATGCGGTGCTCGGCATGAAGGGCGGTGAGGCTGTCGCAAATGAAGCGCCAGAGCATTTCCACATCGGCATGCGGATAGGGTCCATCGCGGCGGACCACGTTCGGCGTGCTGCGGCTGGCCAACTGGGTGCTGGTGGTGCTGTCGATCAGCACCACCTTGGCATTGGTCTTGCCGATGTCGATCACGGCGATGTGGCGAGGGATGGTCATGAGCCGGATTTAACCGGAATCACGCCTCTGCGCCAGATTTGGCGTCGCAGCGCTTTTGCGCTAGAGCAGCGCCATGAACACTGCCGACATAAACCGCGCGCGTCGCTTTTCTGTGGCGCCTATGATCGAGTGTACAGATCACTTTTAAGCCATTGTGTTTATTAGTGAATTTATTTCGCTGTGGGCAATGGTGCAGTTCTGGTGCAGTTGGCTCTGTGGTGCAGGTGCAGATTCAGCGAAACCCTCGGCCACGCCGCGTCACGCAGGCACCCTAGGCACCACAAACCGCCATGCCACGGCGAGCGTGGTGCAGTACCAAGTTGGGTGACACATTAAGGATTCTTGGGCAGAGTGCCTGCGTTATAACCACTATTGATTTGCGCACGTTTGACGATGATGGGTTCGTTCTACACTTCGGTGGTAGGACGGCCGAGGTCGATGCGTTGACGTTCGGCAATGCACTCGTCTCCATCGCCGAGGCGATCCGCGCCATCAACCACGAGGTCAATCCGGGCTACTCGCTTGAGGTGGCTATCGAGGCGGTGGGGCCAGGTAGCTTCAGGGCACGTCTCAAGACCGAAAAGCGCTCGCTGCTGAATCTGTTCAGCGGTCAGACGGCCCGTGATCTCGTCATCGCTCTGCTCGCCACCTTCCTCTGGGAGAAGGTGATCGACCCGGATACGCCACCGGTCATCACGGTCAACTCAGATTATGTGATCATCGAGCACGGCTCTGATCGGATCATCGTTCCGAAGGAGGCTTTCGACCACAAAGCCGAGGTTGAGCGTAGCCCGGCCGTGAACCGGCATGTCTCGAAGACGATGGAGGTGCTTGAGCACGATCCCTCCGTCACGTCGCTGGGCATTGCCAGGAACCTTACCGACCCAGAACCTGTGCTCGACATTCCGCGTGGGCTGTTCCCCATCATCAGGCAGAACTCTGTTCCGGCAACAGACGACGGCAGGCGTTCGCAGGAGCACAACGCGATCCTCTCGGTGCACAAAGCCGTCTTCGAGCGTTCGTCGCGAAAGTGGGAGTTCGTCTGGAATGGCTTCAGGATTTCGGCACCGGTCTTGGATCAGACCTTCTTCGACCGGCTGGAGAACCGGCAGCTGTCGTTGAGACAGGGCGATGCGTTTCGTGCGGTCTTGAGGGTCAACCAAGTCTACGACAGGTTGTCGGAGACCTGGTTGAACGAGAGCTACGAGGTCGTGACTGTTGGAGAGCTGGTGTCTAGGAAGCCCGGTCAGATGGAGTCTGACTTAGGTTAACGGTGCCGCCGCCCTCGCTCCTGCAGTGTCGAAATCAGACCGGTGAATTTCTCTATCCAAGGCCGAGCGAATGCGCTCCCCGGATTGAGGCAGCTGCCCAGGCCCTCCACGTCTAGTTGGAAGGCGCTCTCTACTTCCCGCAGTAGGCACAGCATGGAATTATTTATTCCGCGCAACTCTTGGCAGTCACTATCCAAAAGCCGAATGGTTTCTGCTGCGCTTATGCCGGCGTATCCTGCCTCGTTGCTCGCAGCCATTGCTTCGTTGTACCAAAGTTCAAAATCGCAATTTTGGATCTCAACACTGGCCGGCGAGCCGCAATCGCGCCGATTTAGCGTCTCCAGCATGCCTTCTCGCTCACCGAACAAAGCTCCGCAGCGCGTGCAAAGATTACATTCACTCGGTTCAGCTGAAAGCTGTGTGCTGCAGAACGGGCATTTTGGAAGTCTGCTCACTTTCATCTTCCTGGGAGGGCGCTGCCCTCGTCTGTGGGTGTGAGTGAAGTGTACCAGAGACCGATTCCGCTATTCAACTGATTGTGGAATATCTTTGGTGCAGTTCGTCCAATCATTCTGGTGCAGTTGTGGTGCAGTTGCGAAATGACCGTGACGGGACTTTGAGTGGCCACAAGTGTTTGCGAATGTTAGAGAATGTCCCAAAACTGCATAGCGCCAGCGTATGCAACCTGTGGTGCATTAGAAATTGTGATGCAAAAACAAGACCTTGCTAGAGCGAGGCGCTTTTCTGTGGCGCCTATGATCGACTGGACCGACCGGCATTGCCGGACGCTGCATCGGCTGCTGACGCGCAATGCACTGTTGTTCACCGAGATGATCGTCACCGGCGCAATTGTGCACGGCGATGCCGAGCGGCACCTGCAATTTGGTGAGCATGAGGGGCTGGTGGCGCTGCAACTTGGCGGGTCGGACCCTGGCGATCTGGCGCAGGCCATCCGCATCGCCGAGCCTTTCGGCTATGCCGAATACAACCTCAATGTCGGCTGCCCTTCGGACCGGGTGCAATCGGGCAAGTTTGGTGCCTGCCTCATGGCGGAGCCCGACCTGGTCGCCGACTGCGTGCGCGCCATGCGCGAAGCGACGGACCGGCCGGTGACGGTCAAGTGCCGTATCGGCATCGATGATCAGGATATCGAGGAAAGCCTAGACCGCTTCGCCGATAAGATTGTTGAGGCAGGCGTGGATGCCGTTTATGTGCATGCGCGCAAGGCGTGGCTCCAGGGGCTGAGCCCCAAGGAAAATCGCACCATCCCGCCCCTCGACTATCCGCGCGTCTATCGCCTGCGCGACCGCTTGCAGCCGCTGCCGATGGCGATCAACGGTGGCATCGAGACGCTGGAGCAGGCGGAAGCGCATCTCGAGAATATGAACGGCGTGATGCTGGGGCGTGCCGCCTATCACAATCCCATGCTGCTGGGCGATGTGGATGCGCGCATTTTCGGCGATGTGCATCCGGTGCCTGATCTCGAAGCCATCATGGAAGCCATGGCTCGCTACGCCGAAACAGAGCTCAGCGCAGGCCGGGCCCGGCTCAACAATATCGCGCGGCACATGCTGGGGCTAGCCAATGGCCGGCCGGGAGCCAAGCAGTTCCGGCAGATCCTGAGCATGGATGCCGCCAAGCGCAACGCTGGGCCCGAAGTGCTGATGCGGGCGCTTTCGGTGGTGGAGCCTATGGCAGAGGCCGTCTAGTCCACCAGTTCCAGCGAATTCTGCGTAACGCTGTAGCGGCTGAGGGTTTCAAGGAAAGTCATGCCGAGTAGGCTGGTTTCCAGCGCCCCGACATTGGCGACGAAGGCTGTAATATTGCGGCGCTCGATGCCGCCGACGATGATGGCATCGAGCCGTACCCGCGCCGCCATGCCTTGGCCGTTGGCGGTGGAGACCGGCACAGAGTAGCGCAGATTGGCGGTATCGATCCCAGCCGCCTGCGCATCGGCCACCGTCAGCACCACGGCGCTGGCGCCGGTGTCGAACACCATAGGCGTCGTGTGGCCGTTGATCGTGGCCTTGACTTCGAAATGTCCGCCCATGCCCCGGCGGAAGGTTGCGGTGCCGCCTTCGGTATCGACCAGGGCAACCCCGGGCTGGAACTCGCCAGCGACGCGCCCAGCGATTCCCGTCAGTTCATCGCGATAGGCGTAGCCGACCATGACCACGGCGAAGAGACCCGCCCAAAGAAAAATGCCGCCCATAAGTTCACGCAAGCGGTGAGTGCGCGTGAAAAGGCCACCGGCGAAGATGATGAGGATGATAAGAAGCGGCACCAGCTGCGCGGTTTGCGTCTGGGTAAGGCCGACGAGGCTTCCCGCATCGGCGCTGATCATGACGACGATGCCAGCCGCGACCAAGAGGGCAATGCCGATAAAGATCATGCTCGAATTCTCCTCTCGGCCGACCCTTCCGATAAAGGGAGTGGCGGCGGCGATTTCAAGGCGTCAGACAAAGATCAACAAGACGGTGAGCACGGTGATCTCACCCAAGGCGGCAGCGGCGCCGATCAGATCGCCCGTCTGCCCGCCCACCAGACGATGACAAAGCCGACCCCAGGACCATACCACAAGAGCGAGTACGGGCAGGGCTATCAGGACGCCAAGCGTCGGGGCCCCGAGAAAAACCAGCAATGCTGCCAGGGCTGCACCTACAATAAACTGGCGCCGGGGCAGGGCGCCAACCGTCGCGGCTGCTCCTTCGGGACGCGCCAGCGGCAGGTCGACCGCCAGCCAAAGCGATGCAGATCGCCCGGCCACATTGGCGGACAGCCAGACCAGGCCGGCAAGGAGCGGATCGATCGCAATGATGCTCCCAAGCGCCGAGACCCGAAGCAGCAGAAAGAGGCAGAGCGCCGCAACCCCATAACTGCCATGGCGGCTGTCCTTGAGGATCTCCAGCCGGCGCAAGCGCGTGTGGCCGCCAAAGAGCCCGTCCGCCGCGTCGGCCAAAGCGTCCTCCATCATGGCGCCGCCGATCACCACCATGGCGGCCACCGACAGCGTTGCCGCAGAATAGGCTGGCAAGCCCAACGCTGCCCCGCCGACCAGAACCGCAACCGGGCTGATCCCCATGATCACCGCCGCAAGGGGCAGGACCACGGCGATGCGGCCAAGCTCGGGCCGCTCGTGCGGTCCGCCGCCGGTGGGCAGGCGTGAAAAGAACCGCAGCGCCATCACCAGGTTGTCACGAAACCTCAGGGCGAGGCTTTTGGCATTTGGCGTCAATTGCAATCGGCTCCGGAATGGGCAACAAGGCGGCGCCCCGACCTCTCCTAGCATGCTGGAGCCAGCCATGCCCGCTCTCAACCCCGCCTTTGCCGATATTATCGAGCTGCTGATCGCGGTGCCCGATGGCGACGACAAGGCGGTGGAGGCCGTGCGCCAGCGCGACAGCCAACTGACCAAACCGCCGGGATCGCTGGGAAAGCTCGAAGAGCTGGTGGAGTTCCTCGCCCGCTGGCAGCACCGCGCCAAGCCGCGGCTCGGCAACCCGATGGTCACGATCTTTGCCGGCAATCATGGCGTGACCGATCAGGGCGTTTCCGCCTTTCCGCGCGAGGTCACGGCGCAGATGGTGGCCAATTTCACCAATGGCGGCGCCGCGATTTCACAAATCTGCGCCCTGCACGAGATCAACCTTCGGGTGTTCGAGCTGGCGCTCGAACTGCCCACCGGCGATATCACGCATGAGCCGGCGCTCGACGATGGCATGTGTGCCGCGACCATCGCCTATGGCATGGAAGCAGTGGCCGGAAAGCCCGACCTTATCTGCCTGGGCGAAATGGGCATCGGCAACACCACCATCGCAGCCGCGATCTATGCTGCCCTTTATGGTGGCACCGGCGCCGATTGGGTCGGCCGCGGTACCGGCATCGATAATGCGGGCCTCGCCCGGAAGGCTGATGCGGTTGATCGGGCTCTTGCGCTACACCGCGCAGAGCTTGACAATCCGCTGGCCATTCTTGCCCGCCTCGGTGGCCGCGAGATCGCCGCCATGCTGGGCGCCATCGTTGCGGCGCGGCACCAGAAGGTGCCCGTGATCATCGATGGCTATGTGGCGACGGCTGCTGCGGCCATCGCCCATGCCGTCAATCCCGCTGCCATCAACCACTGCCTCTTCGCCCATGTCTCGGCCGAAGGGCGCCATGCGCTGGTGCTCGAGAAAATGGGGCAGGTGGGCCTGCTTGATCTGGGCATGCGCCTTGGGGAAGGCAGCGGCGCTGCCCTGGCGGCGGTGATGGCCAAGACCGCGCTCCACCTCCATGACAACATGGCGACCTTTGAGAGCGCTGGGGTGAGCGGGACCGACGAGTAGTCGCTCTATTCCTCTCCCCATCCGGAGAGCTGGCTCGGTGCAGCCGAGACGGTGACGGGGGGATTACCCACAGCGCTTAGACGCCGTGGATCACTCCCCTCATCCGGCGCTACGCGCCACCTTCTCCCCGAGGGGGAGAAGAATAAATCCGGCACCATCTGCTACCGCGTCGACGCCGGGGTCTTCGGCTGAAACCCCTCTGGCCCCGGCACCAGCCCAAGGAGATCTACCCCCATCTCTTCACGGAAAGTCAGCACCGCTGCAGCGGACAGCTGATTGAGGGCCGCGATGTCCTTGCGCTCTACCGCAGCGTTGAGCGCGGCATGCTGCACCAGGAACTGGAGGATGTAGCCCTCCGCCATTTCTTGCCGCTGCTGGTCCGTCAAGGTTGCGAACGCAGCGTCGCTGGCAAAGGCCTGCTCCAGCTGGCGCCGGATCGGAGCATTGTCGATCTTGATCCCATAGGCCGCATTGGCGGTGATCCAGCTCAGCACCCAAAAGGAGGTCAGCGCATCGGCGACGTTGCCGGTGGTGAGGCCGTCTCGCGCGACCAGCTCCTGCCACCGGTCAAGCGGCGATTTTTCGGCAAAGGAGGCAGCGAGGCTGTCGCGCAAGGCGGCGCTTTGAGACCACCTGATCTCCGTCAGGAACGCCCGCTGAACCCTTGCCGAGACGCTGGGCGAAACACGATAGCTGGTGTCGAAAGCCGGCGCCTCCTGGGCGGAGGGGCTGGCGATGGCGAGCAGCAGTGCGAAAAGGGCAGGGGCGACCAGACGCTTCATGGCGGCAAGCTAACCGGTAGCCGAGTAGATTTCCAGCCGGTTGCGCTTTTCGACGACCGGAGCCAGGGCGTCCATGACGCGGGCGCGTGGGAAGGTGGCGATCACTTCGGTGCCGAAGCGCAGCTTGGAGAAAAGATCGAACCGGCCCTGGTGGAGGTCCATGATCTTCTGAACGATGGGCAGGCCCAGGCCTGCGCCCTGCTCCGCGGTTTTCTGCGCCAATGAACCCTGGCCAAAGGAGGAGAGCACGGTCTCGATTTCGTTTTCGGGAATGCCCGGACCATTGTCCTTGACCGAAATCAGCTGTCCGCCATCGCCGCTGCGTTGCACCACGAGGACGATGCGGCCCTGTTGCGGCGTGAACTTGATCGCGTTGGAAAGAAGATTCAGCACGACCTGGCGGATGGCGCGCTCGTCGCCCCAGAGTTTTGGCAGATTGTCGCCGACGCTGAACACCAGCTCGATACCCTTGGACTTGGCGCGCAGCTCCATCATGCGCTTGCAATCTGCGGCGATGTCGACCAGCGACACGGCTTCTTCGTTGAGCTCGTACTTACCGGCCTCGATGCGGCTGAGGTCGAGCAGCTCGTTGATGAGGTTGAGAAGGTGCTGGCCGCTGGAATGGATGTCGCCGGCATATTCCTTGTATTGCGGCACGTTGTGGGAGCCGAGGAGCTCCGATTTTAGCACTTCGGAAAAGCCGATAATGGCGTTGAGCGGGGTGCGAAGCTCGTGGCTCATCGTGGCGAGGAACTGCGACTTGGCGATATTGGCCTGTTCGGCATGCCGGCGCGCCTCGTCCGACATGTTGCGCGCTTCTTCGAGTTCGGAGATCAGCGTGTCCTTTTCGGACTGGTGCGAGATGGTTTCGAGCTCGGACGTGTGCAGCTGACGGGCGAGGAAAACGAAGAACACTTCGCCGCAGATGGTGACCGCGGCCAGGGTGAAATTTAGCGTGCCGCCTTGCGCGAGGAGCGCGATGGAGACGGTGAGGGTCACCGGCATCGTGCTCATCAGCGTTGCCGGCGGCAGCGTGTGGGTGGCGACGGCGTTGCTCGCCACGCCCACCAGCGCCATAGCGAACATCACCGGCGTCAGACCGCCCGAGTTCACGAAGAAGGTGAAGAATGCCAGGAGCGACAAGGCGATGCCGCCAAGCGCTTCGGCGGCGACGAAATTGGTGGTCCAGCGGCCCGCATTGAACTTGGAAGGATCGCTGCGCTTGAAGCGCTGGGCGGTGAGGACGACGATCAGGAGGCTGGCAATGACGAGCCCGGCCCAAAGCGCCGCAATGGTCAGCGGTACCCAAAAGCTCGCAACGATGGCGAGAATGCCCACGATCGCCGCCATCGGCAGCGCGGCATTGATGCGCGAAGCGGCATAGTCGTTGATGAGTTCGAAATCGAAATCGGCACGCGTGCCTGAACTCGAGGTCAGGCGCTGGCGGGCTTCGACAACGGTCTTCTGTGCGGTGCGTTTGCCGTCGCCGGCGGCACGCGCACGGACCTCGGCATCGGTAGCCGGCAGGGACGCCATGGGACTCATACTCGTTACTAAATCAGTGCGAAAGAAACGCATTCGCGACGCTATGGATTGGACCTTAGGGGAGCGTGGTTAACACCCGGTTTCGTCCCGCGGGCGAATTTCCCACCTGTCCACCTCAAAATGCCCAAGCAATTTTATTGCGCCGGATTGGCTGATATGGCACTCATCCTGCCGCAGGCGCGGGGCATAAGCAGTCTGCACGCAATCTGATTTCAGGGGGAACACGTGGCATTGGACAAGATCGACCGCAAAATCCTGTCGCTTCTGCAAAAAGATGCGACCATGCCGGTGGCCGAAATCGGCCGCAAGGTGGGGCTTTCCACCACGCCCTGCTGGCGCCGGATCCAGAAGATGGAAGAGGATGGGGTGATCCAGCGCCGTGTCGCGGTGCTCGATCCGGCCAAGGTCAATGTGGGCGTGACCGTCTTCGTCTCGGTCAAGACCAACGAGCACAACGAAGCCTGGATGCGCAAATTTTCCGGCGTGATCGACGAGTTCCCAGAGGTTGTCGAATTCTACCGCATGAGCGGCGACGTCGATTACCTGATGCGCGTCGTGGTGCCAGATATTCACGCCTATGACACATTCTACAAGCGGCTGATCAGCAAGATCAATCTGACCGATGTGAGCTCGGCCTTCGCCATGGGGCAGATCAAGTACACGACGGCGCTGCCGCTCGATTTTGCCATCGTCGTCGACGACGACAAGTAAGCCCATGCTGCTCGGCTTTGAACATGTCGGCACGACATCCGGCGATATGGAGCGCTCGATCGCCTTCTACTGTGGCCTTCTGGGGCTGAGGCTCGCTTTTCGGAAAAGCGTCGATGCGGGCGAGCTAGCCTTCCTCGACGCGGGCGGCGGGATGCTCGAAATCGTGGCGCCGAAAGCCGGGGCAGGGCGCTTCAGAGATGTGCCCCTGTCGGAAGCTGGTTTGCGGCACCTCACCTTTGCCTTCACCGATGTCGACGCCATGGTGGCCAAGTTGGAAGCCGCTGGGATCGAGATCGCCGAACGCCCCCGCGATGCCTACAACCCCGAAATGATCCGCCGCGTCGCCTTCGTGCGCGATCCCGACGGCGTGCTGGTGGAACTGATCGAGCGAGCGCCGGGGCGGGGGTGAGGCTCTAGGAGGACTTGCGGGGGCGACCGCCGCGCTGACCGTTCCGGCGCGCTGCCTCCATTTTCGCCAGGGAGCGTGATTGTCCCCCTTTACGTGCCGCACTCATGAAAGCGGCCGTGCCGAATACGCCCTGCAATAGGTCGGCAATTGTAAAATCGACATCCAGGTTCGGCCAATGCAAACCGGTCTCGCCGGCGAGTTCAACCTGTTCAAGGTCTTCTCTCTTGGCGTCGGCCAGATTTTGCAAGCGTGCCGCGGGGATCAGAAACGCAGCCCCGTTATCGAATTCCAGAATAAAGCGCCTAGAGCCGGCGTCATAACGCACCGACAGAGGCAAGGGCGCGAGCGAGCGTTCCACAGCGCCTTGCTGCAGCGCCGCCTCATAGTCTGCCTCGTCGACGAGCATGTCATCCATGGATACTCTCCCAACGTCTCAGAAACTCACCCTAACGAGCGGCGACAATCACTAGAGCGCGCGACACATCGCGTCTGCTCATACTTCTGACCGACAATATCTTAAGTGTCGCAATGTCGATTTTGACCTCGCCATCCCCGTAGACATGAAGATGTGCCGGCTCGTGGTCGTTAAGATAGATGACGTAGCGAAGGCCACCTTCGCGCAACACGGTCACCATCTGATAACCCAAGCGGTTGGGTTTATCAACCTAACCCCCGGTCACGCTCATGTGGCGGGCGACGGCGGGTTCGCTGCGGGTGCGGTCGAGGACGAAGTCGTGGCCCTTGGGCTTGATGATCATGGCGTGGTCGAGCGCTGCATCAAGGCCCTGGGCGCCGCCCTCGCGCCAGGCGTCGCGCAGGTTCACCTGATCGTCCTGGCCAAGGCAGAGGTAGAGCTGCCCGGTCGCTGTGAGGCGGACGCGGTTGCAGCTCTCGCAGAAATTGTGGCTCATCGGGGTGATGAAGCCGAGCGTCCCGCCGGTTTCGGCAACATGGACATAGCGCGCAGGGCCACCTGTGCGCTTGTCGAGCTTGGTCAGCGTATAACGACGCGACAGGCGTTCATGCAGTTCGCGCAGGGGCAGGTAGGTGTCAACGCGATCGAGGCCGACTTCGCCCAGCGGCATGCCTTCAATCAGGGTGAGGCCCATGCCCCGGCCATGGGCCCAGGCCATCATCGGCTCGATTTCGTCGTCGTTGACGCCGCGCATCGCCACCATGTTGATCTTGATCTTGAGGCCCGCAGCCTGCGCCGCCTCGACACCCTCCAGCACCTGGTCGAGCCTGCCGCGGCGGGTGATCTCGGCGAAACGGACGGGATCAAGCGTGTCGATCGACACATTAAGCCGCCGCACTCCTGAAGCGAACAGCCCTTCGGCGTACTTGGCGAGCTGGCTGCCATTGGTGGTGAGGGTCAGCTCGTCCAACCCGTTGCCGATGCGCCCGCCAAGACTGCGCACCAGGTCCATGATGTCCCGGCGCACCAGCGGCTCGCCGCCGGTTAGCCGAATCTTGGTGGTGCCCCGCGCGATAAAGGCGCCGGCGATGGCTTCCACTTCCTCAAAGCTCAGCACATCCTTTTTGGGAAGGAAGGTCATGTCTTCGGCCATGCAGTAAACGCAGCGGAAGTCGCAGCGGTCTGTCACCGAAATCCGAAGATAGGAGATCTGGCGGCCAAAGCTATCGATGAGCGGACGGGCAGTCATGGGGATATGCTAGCGCAAGTTGGGCGCAGCGGAAATGAAAAAGGCCGCCCTGTTGGCGGCCTTGATGCAAACATTGGTGTCGGACCTAGTGGTTGACGATGATCTTGGCGCCAACGGCAACGCGCTCGTAAAGATCGGTGATATCTTCATTGGTGAGGCGGATGCAACCCGACGATACGGCCTGGCCGATCGACCAAGGCTCCGACGTGCCATGGACGCGGTAAAGTGTCGAGCCGATATACAGGGCGCGGGCGCCGAGCGGATTGTCTGGGCCGCCGGGCATATAGGCCGGAAGATCGGGAACGCGCTTGCGCATCGCGGCGGGAGGCGTCCAGCCGGGCCACTCGGCCTTGCGGGAGATGCGGTTTGTGCCGGACCATGTGAAGCCCTCGCGGCCCACGCCGATACCATACTTGAGCGCCTTGCCGTCTTCGAGCACGAGATAAAGGCGGCGTTCGCCGGTCTCGATCACGATCGTGCCCGGCTTCTGGTTGGTTTCGTAGTCGACGATCGTCTTTTCGATTGGGCTGCCGCCGCGGCCGGAAGCGGCCGTTGCTTCGATGTCCTCGAACTGGTTGGTCGACGGATTGTACCAGCGCGCCGCAGCAGCTGGCGCGATCACGCTTGCCGACAGCACGATGGACATGCCAATCGCCAGAGCAACTTTGAGAATATTCATTCCACTTGGCCTCAGGGAAACGCGCTGGCTCGATTCGATGCCGCGACAATTAACGCTACTTACTTCGACTGGTGAAAACACGGAAGATCAGACGCCACGTTTCCGCCATGACTGCCCCATCATCGCCTTATTGTGTTGCTGCGCGGTTACAGTGGATGTTTACCAAATGCTGACTGCGCACTCCTTCGAGCTTGACAGGATGATCGCGCTACCGCCATGCGCGGTGTCTCTCGGAGGGGAAGATGAGCGAAGCACTTAAACGGCAAGCCGCAGCCATGGCGCTGAACGAGGTGCGGTCCGGCATGCGCCTGGGACTGGGCACCGGCTCGACTGCCCGCCACTTCGTCGACCTTCTTAGCGATAAGGTTGCCGCCGGGCTCGACGTCATCTGTGTGCCCACATCTGAAGTCACGGCCCAACAGGCACGGGAGCTCAATATTCCCTTGTCGGATCTGGAAACCCTGGATCGGTTGGACCTCACGGTTGACGGAGCCGACGAGATCGACCCGGAATTGAACCTTATCAAAGGCGCTGGCGGGGCGCTTCTGCGCGAAAAGATCGTGGCGGCGGCTTCAAACGCCATGATCGTCATTGCCGATGGCTCCAAACTCGTTGAAGCGCTGGGCCAGTTCCCGCTGCCCATCGAGGTGAACCGCTTCGGCCTTGGTGCCACGCGTCACCTTGTAGAGCAAACCATGCGCCGCCATGGCGGCACTGGCGGGATCAAGCTGCGGGGCGAAGCGGCCGGCGCGCCATACCAGACCGATGGCGGGCACCTGATCCTTGACGCATTTTTTGGCCGCATTTCAGCGCCAGAAGCGCTCTCCATTGACCTTCTGAACATTCCGGGAGTTGTCCAGCACGGGCTCTTCCTGCATATGTGCAGCAAGGCCTTTGTGGCGACGCCCGATGGCGTGAAAACACTGCAACGAAATTTCTGATCTGGGACGGAAAAGATGGCATTGAACGGGACGGTAATGCGCGGTGCCAAGGCGCTGCTCTGCGCGGTGATGGCTGCTGGTGTATTCACCTTTGCTGCTCCCGCTTATGCGCAGGAAGTGGCGCCCGAGCAGCTGGCGCTCGCCCGCAAATATGTGGACCTGACCGACAACGGCGCCATCTTCGAAACCACTGTCGTCGAGACCGGCGTTGCCACCTTGCAGCAGATCACCTCGCTCAACCCTGAACTGGGCGAACAGACGACTGCAGTGATCGACGAGGTCATCAAGGAATATAGCGGGCGCAAGGGCGAGTTGCTTGACCAGTTCGCGCGCCTTTATGCCATGCGCTTCAACATGGAAGAGCTCAACCAGATCGTGGCCTTCTATGAATCCCCCACGGGTCAGAAGCTTGCCAATGCCAACAACGAACTCAACCAGGATCTGAGCCGCGTATTGCAGGTCTATACTAACAATCTGCGCTCCGAATTTTTTGCAAAGGTTCGCGCCGGTCTGCGAGCCCAGGGCGTCGAACTCTAAGCGACAGCCAGTCGAGACATGACCCCGCCCGGTGCGGGGTCTTTTTTTATGCGGGCAGTGACACTACATTCATCGGTACTTGACGATGAAACGGGGGCGACACAGATGAGCTTCGACTATGATCTCGTGGTCATTGGCGCCGGGTCGGGCGGCGTACGCGCTGCGCGCATGGCGGCGACCTATGGTGCCAAGGTCGCAATCATCGAAGAGTTCCGCGTTGGCGGCACCTGCGTCATCCGCGGTTGCGTGCCCAAGAAGCTCTATGTCTATGCCGCTCGCTACAAGGACCATTTCGAGATTGCCGAAAGCTTCGGCTGGCAGGTCGATGCCAGCTTCGACTGGCCGACGCTTGTCGCCGCCAAGGAGAAGGAAATCTCCCGGCTCGAGCACGCCTATGTCACCAATCTTGAAAAGCCTGGCGCCGAAGTCATTCGCGACCGCGCGGTGGTCACCGGTCCCAACAGCGTCCGGCTGATCAATGCCGATCGCGAACTCACGGCCAAGATCATCCTCGTCGCCACCGGCGCGCATCCGTTCATTCCGGATGTTCCCGGCAAGGAACTGGCGATCACCTCCAACGAGGCCTTTGACCTGCCGGCCTTGCCCCACTCGATTCTGATTGAGGGCGGCGGCTATATCGCGGTAGAATTCGCGACGATCTTTGCCGGCCTCGGCGTTCACGTGACCCTGGTGTATCGCGGCACCTGTATCCTGCGCGAATTCGACATGGACATGCGCATCGGGCTTGAGGCCGGCCTCACCGAACGCGGTGTTCGCATCATCTATCAGACCCGGATCGAGCGCCTCGCCAAGACCGGTGACGACATCACTGCAACCTTCAGTGACGGCGTTTCGGCCCCGTTTGGCGCCGTCATGTTTGCAACAGGCCGCCGGCCGAATACCGGGGGCCTCGGTCTTGAAGAGGCAGGCGTTAAGCTCAACGACAACGGTGCCATCGAAGTCGACCGCTATTCGCAAAGCTCCGTTCCCTCGATCTATGCGGTTGGTGATGTCACCGGTCGTGTCCAGCTCACCCCGGTCGCTATTCGCGAAGGTCAGTACTTTGCCGAGTCGGTGTTCAACAACAATCCGCAGGCTGTAGACCTCTCCCAGATCCCGACTGCCGTATTCTCGGAGCCGGAAATCGGCGTCATCGGCCTCACCGAGACCGAGGCGGCAACGCATGGCGACATCGATGTCTACTTAGCCCGCTTCCGGCCGATGCAGAACACGCTGTCCGATCGCACCGAGCGCATGATCATCAAGCTGATCACCGAAAAGGACGGCGGCAAGGTGCTGGGCGTTCACATCCAGGGTCCGAGCGCCGCCGAGATGATCCAGATGGTTGCCATTGCCGTCGGCATGGGCGCCAACAAGGCCGATCTCGACCGCACCATCGCGCTCCACCCATCGGCTGCCGAGGAGCTCGTGACCTTCAAAGCACCGACCTATGTCTACCGCAATGGTGAGAAGGCATAGCCCTTTGTCCCTTGGCAGGGGGGCGGCGGCTTGCTAGATCGCCCGGCAGCCGAGTGAACCGGCACAAGCGAGATCAAAGATGACCACCTGGACCCCGAGCTCCTGGCGCAACAAGCCGATCAAGCAGGTTCCTGCCTATCCCGACACGGCGGCTCTTGAGAGCGCCGAGCGGCAGTTGGCGACCTTCCCGCCGCTGGTCTTTGCCGGCGAAGCCCGTGATCTCAAGTCGCGCCTGGCCGCCGTCTCACGCGGTGAGGCATTCCTCTTGCAGGGCGGCGACTGCGCTGAAAGCTTTGCCGAGCATGGCGCCGACCATATCCGCGATTTCTTCCGCGTCTTTTTGCAGATGGCGGTGGTCTTGACCCATGGGGCGTCCAAGCCCGTGGTCAAGGTTGGGCGCGTTGCCGGCCAGTTCGCCAAGCCGCGCTCGGCCGATACCGAGGTGATCGACGGCGTCGAGCTGCCCAGCTATCGCGGCGACATCATCAATGCCATCGAGTTCACCGAAGGCGCCCGTGTCCCCGATCCCGATCGCATGCTGCAGGCCTATCGCCAGTCGGCAGCGACGCTCAACCTCCTGCGCGCATTTTCGACCGGCGGCTATGCCGAGCTGACCCGCATCCACGAATGGACCATGGGCTTTATGAAGGGGTCCAATTGGGAGACCCGGTTCGAGGAAGTGGCGCGCAAGATCGACGACGCCATCACCTTCATGTCGGCCCTCGGCATCAATCCGGACAACACCTCGGCCCTGCGCCAGACGAGCTTCTACACCAGCCACGAAGCGCTGCTGCTCGGTTATGAAGAAGCGCTGACCCGCCGCGACTCGATCACCAACAACTGGTACGCGACCTCCGGGCACATGCTCTGGATCGGCGATCGCACGCGCAACCCGGACGAGGCGCATGTCGAGTACTTTGCCGGCATCCACAACCCGATCGGCATCAAGTGCGGCCCGAGCCTTGCCAGTGACGACCTGTTGCGCCTGCTGGACCGGCTGAACCCGACCGATGAGGCCGGC
Organism: Devosia rhizoryzae; assembly: GCF_016698665.1. NCBI lineage: Bacteria > Pseudomonadati > Pseudomonadota > Alphaproteobacteria > Hyphomicrobiales > Devosiaceae > Devosia > Devosia rhizoryzae. Next base: position 1,768,283 of record NZ_CP068046.1, on the reverse strand, counting down.
CGCATCACGCTGATTTCCCGCTTCGGCGCCGACAAGGTGCACGAGCACCTGCCGCGCCTGATCGAGACCGTGCAGAAGGCCGGTCGAACCGTCGTCTGGTGCTGCGACCCGATGCATGGCAACACCATCAAGGCCTCGACGGGCTACAAGACGCGGCCGTTCGACAGGGTGCTGTCGGAGGTCAAGAACTTCTTTGACGTCCACCGCGACATGGGCACCTATGCCGGTGGCGTTCATATCGAAATGACCGGCGACGATGTCACCGAATGCGTCGGTGGCGTGTCGGCTGTCACCGAAACGACGCTTTCAGACCGCTACAACACTTATTGCGATCCGCGCCTAAATGCCAGCCAGGCGCTGGAACTGGCCTTCCTCGTCGCCGAGGAAGTGCACGCGCAAAAGCCTGTGCGCGAACACCGGATGGCGGGTGAATAATGCGCGCGACTTGAGGCATTCTAGGGCTCGGCCCGACAGTGCCACTGCGGTCTAAGAGCCGTTCAGAGTAGGGTTTTGGAGGCGGTACCCGACTAGATAATGCCGAAAACCCTTTTTCCCCAAGCCACTGCCGAAGAGGGCGCACGTTTCGAACTTGATCCCACGATCAAGCTTTTCAATGAATTTGATTGGTCCAAGACCGAGCTCGGCCCACTCTCCGGTTGGTCCAGCAGCGTCATCAGTGCCGTCCGCAATATGATGGTGGCGACAACGCCCACGGTGATGCTGATCGGACCGCATGGCATCCTTCTCTACAATACCGGCTACGCGGTATTTGCCGGACCCAAGCACCCGCAGATCTTCGGCCAACCCGCCGTCGAGGCCTGGCCGGAAGTCGCCGATTTTAATCGCGAAAATATCGAGCGCGGGTTGAGGGGCGAAGGCAAGAGCATGCTGGGCCAGGAGCTCAGGCTCAATCGCCATGGCAGCCTCGAAACGGTCTGGCTCGATCTTCACTATAGCCCGGTGCTCGATGAGGCCGGCAGCCCGGTGGGCACGATCTGCGTTGTTATCGACGTGACGGTGCGTGTCATGGCGGAGCAGGCTCTCGCCCGCAGCGAAGAGCGCCTTTCGATGGCGGTGTCGGGCACCAATCTGGTGGGCACCTGGGACTGGGACGTGCTCAACAATCGCGTCACCAGCGATGCCAGCTTCGCCGAACTCTACGGCATCGATCCGGATCAGGCTGTCCGCGGACTGCCGATCGAAGAATTCTTCAAAGGTATCCACCCCGACGATGTCGAGCGTGTCAATCGTGAGATCCAGACAGTTCTTGCGGACGGATCGCCCTTCCATTCAGAATATCGGATTGTCACCGAGGCTGGGGTGGTCTGGGTGCTGGCTTCCGGCCGCCCGCGGCTGAACGCCCAGAGCAAGGCGGTTCGCTTTCCCGGCGTTTCGGTCAACATCACCGAGCAGAAGCAGGTCTCGGAGGCGCTATCCGCCAGCGAGTTGCGGTTCCGAACGCTGGCCGACACCATGCCGCAGATGGTGTGGTCGACACTCCCGGACGGCTATCACGACTACTACAACGCGCGCTGGTACGAGTTCACCGGCGTGCCGGAAGGCACGACCGACGGCAAGGGCTGGAACAACGTGTTCCATCCTGATGACCAGGAGCGGGCATGGTCCGTGTGGCGCGAGTCGCTGGAAACCGGCAAACCCTACCAGATCGAATACCGGCTGCGGCACCATAGCGGCCAATATCGCTGGACGCTCGGACGAGCCCTGCCGATCCGGGATGCGCAGGGCCGCATTTTGCGCTGGATCGGCACCTGCACCGACATTCATGAGTCACGGCAAGCCGCCAACGAACGCGAGCTTGTGGCCCAGGAGCTGAGCCATCGCATCAAGAACATCTTTGCGGTTCTGACCGGCATCATCAGCCTGTCGGCGCGCAATCATCCCGAGGCCAGGTCTTTTGCCGATCAGCTGCGGCAGCGGGTGTTCGCACTGGGCGAAGCGCATGATTTCGTGCGGCCGCACAGCCATTTGTCCGGGTCGCGGGACGGGCAGGGGATGTTGTCGGCGCTGGTCGATCGCCTGATGCGGGCGTATGGTCAGGAAGATGAGCAGCGTGTGGTCTTTGCCGGCGACGACATTGCCATCGACGATGCGACGGCAACGCCGCTGGCGCTCTTGTTTCATGAACTGGCGACCAATGCCGCAAAGTATGGCGCGCTGTCGAGCGACGACGGCATGGTTGTGATCACCGGCGCCGAGGGCGACGACGACTACCGATTGACATGGCGTGAGAGGGGCGGCCCGTCTGTCACGCAGCCGGCCAAGCTCTCAGGCTTTGGCACACGCTTGGTGCAGATGTCGGTTGAGGGTCAGATGCGGGGCAAGGTCGAACGACACTGGCTGCCCGAGGGATTGGTGGTCGAGGTGACCATGCCAAAAGATGCACTCAGCCGCTCTTCGCGGCTACGATCGCTGCCGGAAGTCTAGCTGGCAAGGCCGGCATTGCCGGAGAAAGTGAAAAGCTTGAGCTTCTTGGGAGGCTTGGCTTCTTCCGCCACGTGACGGGCGACGGCAAAATTCAGCACATCGCGCAGGTCGCGTTCGGTTGCCGGCTTGGGCAGGACCCCGACCGTGCCCGGCACGCCATCGCCAAGTTGGGTCGGGTTGGCGGTCATGAACACAACCGTCACGCCATGCGTCTGCGCCAGGATCTTGCCGATGGTTGCCCCGGTTGGGCCGTCGCGCAGGTTGAGATCCACCAGTGCGATATCGGTATTCTGCGCCTTCGCCAATGCCGACTTCTGATCCGCCGCTATGCCAACAGGGTCATGGCCCATGTCGGTCACGACATACTCGATTTCGGTTGCGACGATTATCTCGTCTTCGACGATCAGAATTCGGTACATGAGGAGGGCATAACTTCGGAAACAATAACAGAGTACGCGGAACTCAACCTGCCGACGTTGGTTGCAGAAAATTCTCGCGCTAGCACGCTTGTGAACAGTTTATGACGGGAACGGTTACCAAAGCTGCAAGCCCAGGGCAATTGGCTTGGCTTGCTCTCACCCGGGCGAGAAGCTAAGTCTGCCGAGCATCTTCCGATTATCAGGCCCGCTCCACCGTGACCGATCAGCTCCGCATTGCCCTCGCCCAGCTCAATCCCAAGGTGGGCGATCTCCAAGGCAATCTGGCGCTTGCCCGCAAAGCGCTTGCCGACGCGAAGGCCGCCAAGGCGGACATCCTAATGTTCTCCGAGCTGTTTCTGACCGGCTATTTCCCGGACGATCTGCTGTTCAAGCCGAAGTTTATCAGCGATGCCGTCGAGGCGGCCCAGGAGCTTGCGCGGGACACCGATCGGAGCGACGTGACGCTGATCCTTCCAACCATCTGGCAGGACAGCAATGGGCTCCACAACGCGGTGATCGTTGCCGAAAACGGCGAGATCGTCGCCGTCCGCCTCAAGCGCGAACTGCCGAACACTGATGTCTTCTACGAAAAGCGCTATTTCACCGCCGGCCCCCTTGCCGAGCCAGTGACCATCAAGGGCGTCTCGATTGGCATTCCGATCTGCGAGGACATTTGGCACCAGTCGGTTTGCGAACACCTCGCCATGCGCGGTGCCGAAATCCTCCTCTGCCCCAATGGCTCGCCCTATTGGCGCAACAAGCAGCATGTGCGCAAAAATCTCGTCCGCGCCCGCACCGGCGAAGACCAAATCCCGCTGCTTTATCTCAACCAGGTCGGTGGCCAGGACGAGCTCGTCTATGACGGCGCCTCTTTCGGCATGGAGCCGGGCGACAAGCTGGTCTTCCAAGGCAAGTCCTTCGAAACCGATTTCATCGTCAGCGATTGGCAGCGCGGCGAGGACGGCTGGACCTGCGCGCAAGGCACGGTGACCGAGCTCACCTCGGTGGACGAAGCGCCATGGCGCGCCTGTGTGCTGGGACTGCGCGACTATGTGCACAAGAATGGCTTCAACCATGTCGTGCTCGGCCTTTCCGGCGGCATCGACAGCGCGGTGGTCGCCGCCATGGCCGTCGACGCCTTCGGGCCGGACAAGGTGCACTGCATCATGCTGCCCTACCGCTACACGTCCGAGGCCAGCATCAAGGATGCCAAGGAATGCGCTGAATTGCTCGGCGTGCGCTACGATGTGGTGTCGATCGGCGATCCGGTCGACCATGCACTCGAACAGCTGGCGCCGATCTTCGCGGATCGGCCATCTGACCTTGCCGAGGAAAACATCCAGAGCCGCATGCGCGGAGTGGTGTTGATGGGGGTGAGCAACAAGCTCGGCTCCATGCTGCTGACCACCGGCAACAAGAGCGAAATGGCGGTCGGTTACGCGACCATCTATGGCGACATGAACGGGGGCTATAATCCGCTCAAGGACATGCTAAAGATGGACGTCTATCGCCTTGCCGCCTGGCGCAATGTCCATCTCCCCGGCGACAGTCTTGGCCCGTCCGGCATGGTCATCCCGCAAAACATCATCGACAAGGCACCCAGCGCCGAATTGCGGCCGGACCAGAAGGACCAAGATAGCCTGCCGCCTTACCCGGTGCTCGATGCATTGCTCACCGCCATGATCGAGGAAGAGCAATCGGTTGCGGACATGGTGGCCGATGGTTTCGAGAGCGACCTCGTGCTGCGCATCCAGCGGCTGGTCAACATCGCCGAATACAAGCGCCGCCAGGCGCCTCCCGGACCCAAGCTCACACCCAAGGCGTTCGGCCAGGGCCGCCGCTACCCCATCACCAATGGCTTCAAGGATACCGTTGTCGGATGAGCGTCACCGTTCGCTGGGCCCCGTCGCCAACCGGCCGCATTCACCTGGGCAATGCCCGCCCGGCTTTGCTGAACTGGTTTTTCGCCCGTCGCCATGGCGGCCGCTACGTGCTGCGCATGGACGACACCGATCTGGCGCGTTCGACCCGCGAATTTGCCGACGGCATCGAAGAAGATCTCGCCTGGCTTGGCGTCACGCCGGACCTGCTGGTCCGTCAGTCCGAGCGGACCGATCTCTACGACACCGCCCGTGACAGGCTGATCGCCGCCGGCCGGCTCTATCCCTGCTACGAAACCGAGGACGAGCTCGACCGCAAGCGGTCCCGCGCCCGCCTCCTCGGCAAGCCACCAATCTACGATCGCGCAGCGCTTGAGCTTTCCGCCGAGGACCGCGCCCGCCTCGAAGCCGAGGGCCGCAAGCCGCATTGGCGGTTCAAGCTCGACGGTCGCCCCGTGCAGTTCGACGACCTGATCAAGGGCCCGCAGACGGTCAACACCGCCTCGATGTCCGACCCAGTGCTTATTCGCGCCGACGGCTCCTACCTATATACGCTTCCCTCGGTGGTAGACGACATCGACCTTGGCATCACCCATGTGATCCGCGGCGAGGACCACGTCTCCAATACCGGCACGCAGATCGAAATCTTCGAAGCCCTGTGCGGCCCGGTCCCGACCTTCGGCCACCACAATCTTCTGACCGACGCTCAGGGGCAGGGCTTTTCCAAGCGCCTCGGCTCGCAGTCTGTCCGCGACTTTCGTGAGGAAGGCTACGAGCCGCTGGCCATTGCCACCGTCGCGACGCTCACCGGCACCAGCCTTCCGGTCGAGCCCTATGCCAGTCTCGATGCGATTGCCGAGCGGCTCGACTTTTCCATGGTTTCGCATGGCTCGGCCCGCTTCGACCCCGCCGAACTCGATGGCCTCAATGCCAAGCTTCTCCACGCCATGCCCTACGACGAAGCGGCTCCGCGCTTGTCTTCCATGGGGCTCGAAGGCGAAGCCATCTGGCTGCTGCTGCGCGAGAACCTGGTCAAATTCCCCGACATCGCGGAATGGTCGAAGATTCTCCTCGGTCCGATGGAGCCGGTGATCGCGCCCGAGGATCAGGATTTCCTGGCGCTCGCCAAGGCGCTGCTGCCGCCCGAGCCCTGGGACGAAACGACCTGGGGGCATTGGACCGAAACGCTCAAGACCACGACCGGTCGCAAAGGCAAGGCCCTGTTCCTGCCGCTGCGCATGGCGCTGACCGGCCGCCACGATGGCCCAGAGCTTAAGAGCCTGCTTGTCCTGCTTGGGCGTAAGGCGTGTCTGGACCGACTACCCTGACCTTCTTGTCGCCGAACTGAACCACGCGCAGCGTCTCGGCCGGTGCCACATTGGCCGGACGCGCCGGCTCGCCCGGGCCGGCAGGACGGGGGCGGGGCAGGGGCACGTCGACCATGGCGAGATCGGTCACCGGCTGGGCGGCCACAGCCGCCTGTACCGGCACCACGCCGCGCGGATCGCGCAGGGGCATGGGAAAGCTCAGGCCATTGATGTCGAGCATGGCCCGGCTACTGCCATCGCCGGTGCTGGCCATGGTCACGGCGCCGTTTGACGTCGGCGTGGCACGGCAGCTGGCGCTTTCGTCGAAGTCGTTGCGATAGGCAAAGGCCTGGGGGAGCGAGGTATACATCTGCCCCGACATGTTGCGCATCTGCTCGGGCTCCTGGCCCGGATTGTCGTAGAAATAGAGCTCGACGGGCGTATTGGGACATGACGCCTGGCAGGTCTGCGCATCGTTGCCGACATAGTCGGTCAGCGTCGAATAGCTGATCGGCCAGAAGTAGCCATCGCTGAGCCGCACGCACACCGTGCGCACGGTCGAATAGCCCTGATACTGCCAATAGTCGCCGCCATCGACGAAATCGCCATCGGTGAAATCGCCTTCCGACGTGGTGCCGAAAATGCGGTCGAAGATCGACTGTCGCTCGCTGCTGAAGGTCGCGCTGGAACCGGCATTGCAACCAAAGCGCGCCATTTCCTGAAGGATCGCCTCGCGCTGCCCGGCCACGGCATTGGCAGTCTCGACCGACTGACTGACCTCGGCATATTGGCGGCGCAGGTCGAGCACGTCGCGAGCAATGAGCTGGCATTGCTGCGTCAGCACCCGTCCGGCCTTGGCATCGTCGTTGCAGCCTTGGCGAATATACTGGCTTTCCGCATCCTGCACCGCGCGCTGCAGCTGGCGCGCCGAATTGGTATTGCCGTCGATCTGACGAAAATCCCCATTGCGGTCGAACTGCGCCAAGGCGCCCTGCAACTGCGCGCATTGCGCGGCTTGCGCATGCGCCGCTTCGACGTCGAGCGCCAAAACGATCAGCGACAACAGGAGAAGGCCAAGAGCGCGCAGGCCGGTCGAAGAAAAAGCCACTAGATATTCCCGTCCATGGGCCGCAACCGTCGCGACCCTTTGGCCCTTAAGACATCGCTAGGACCCATGGCAACATTATAGCTGTGCCCGCGACACCGTGGTAGCGCGTCCGGGTCACTGTCGAGAAGAAGCAGCACGAAGATGAAACTCGCGACCCTCCGCAACGGCCGTCCCGATGGACAGCTCGTGATCGTCTCCAATGACCTCAGCCGCTTTGTCTCGGCAGGCCGCATCGCGCCGACCTTGCAGGCGGCACTCGACGGCTGGGATGCCTTGGCCCCGGGCCTTTCTGCGCTGGCGGCGCAGCTCGAAGCCGGCGAGATTGCCGGGCAGGTGTTCGAGGCCAAGTTGGCGCATGCGCCGCTGCCGCGCGCCTTCCAGTGGATCGATGGCTCGGGTTACATGAGCCACCTCGAACGCGTACGCTCGCTCAAGGGCAGCAAAGATGCCGAGCTGCAATCGGTCCGCCCGCTGCTCTACCAGGGTGCTTCTGATTCGCTTTCCGGACCGACGGATCCGCTGCCCATCTATGGCGATGACCTGGCGCTCGATTTTGAAGCCGAGGTCGCCGTCATCATCGGCGCTGTTCCGATGCGCGCCACGCGCGAACAGGCAAGCGCCGCTATCCGCCTGGTAACCTTGATCAATGACGTCTCCCTGCGCCGGCTGGTGGCCGATGATCTTCAGAACGGATTTGGCTTCTTCCATTCCAAGCCTTCGACCGCTTTTGCGCCGGTCGCCGTGACGCTGGATAGCCTCGGCGAGCGCTGGCGCGACAATCGCCTTCATCTTCCGGTCCGCGTCGAGGTCAATGGCGCCCTTTATGGCCAGCCCAATGCCGGCGTCGGTGTGCATTTCGATTTCGTCGACCTGATCGTCGAGGCGGCACGGACCCGCAACCTTACGGCGGGCACGATCATCGGCGGCGGCACCATCTCCAATGCCCACGATGAGACGCTGCCGATCAAATCGAACGGCATCGGCTTTGCCTGTATCGCCGAGGCGCGGACCGCCGAGAAAGCCAAATTCGGCGGCGCCCGCACGCCTTTCCTCAAGGCCGGTGACGAAGTCCGCATCTTTGCCGTGGACAGCGGCAGCGCACCCGTTTTCGGCAGCATCGCGCAACGCGTCGAGGTCGGTAACATTCCCGTGTAGTCGTTGGGGATGACGCCCGCACGTGAGACGCTTGGATTGTCGCCTCCAAAGCGATTGGGCGACCTTCGGGTCGCCCTCTTTTGTTTTGCGCTTGCTTTCTGCGGCTGGTCCGGCCAATCTCGCGCGCTATGAAGACCCCGTGCACCATTACCTGGTTCATTATTACCTGCTAACCCAAGCGTTGGCGGAGCGGTCTTCTTCATCCTCGTAAGTCAAATGGATAGAACCTCTCCCGCCAGAGCACGATTTCGTCTGGCCAAGAGACTTTCCGATGACGGCAAAGCCGCAGCTTTCGCTCTACAACACGCTCCATCGCGCCAAGGCGCCATTTACGCCGATGGATGCGAGCAATGTGCGGCTCTATGCCTGCGGCCCGACGGTCTATGACTTCGCCCATATCGGCAATGGCCGCGCCGCCATCGTCTTCGACCTGCTGTTTCGGCTGCTGCGTCACACGTTTGGCGCCGAGCACGTCACCTATGTGCGCAACATCACCGACGTCGATGACAAGATCAACGCCCGCGCCTTGCGCGACTTTCCCGATCTGCCGCTCAACGACGCGATCCGCCGGGTGACCGAGACCACGGCTGCGCAATACCAGAAGGACGTCGCAGCCCTGGGCTGCCTCGAGCCGACGGTGCAACCACGCGCCACCGACAATATCGAGGGCATGCAGAAGCTGATCACGACGCTGATCGGCCGTGGTCATGCCTATGTCGCGGAAGGCGAAGTGCTGTTCGCGGTCGACTCCATGGCCGATTACGGTCAGCTTTCGGGGCGCAACCTCGACGACAATCTCGCCGGCGCCCGCATCGCTGTCGACACGCACAAGCGCAATCCGGCTGATTTCGTGCTCTGGAAACTGTCGTCCGCCGACGAACCCGGCTGGAACAGTCCCTGGGGCCGCGGCCGCCCAGGTTGGCACATCGAATGCTCGGCCATGTCGGAGCGTTACCTTGGCGAAACCTTCGACATTCACGGCGGAGGGCTCGACCTCATCTTTCCGCACCACGAAAATGAAATCGCCCAGTCCCGCTGCGCCCATGGCTCGCACGCCATGGCCAATGTCTGGATGCATAACGGCTTCCTCCAGGTGGAGGGCCAGAAGATGAGCAAGTCGCTCGGCAACTTCTTCACCATCCACCAGCTGCTCGAAACGCAAGACTTCGGCGGCCGAAAATGGCCGGGCGAAGTGCTGCGGCTGGCCATGCTGATGACGCATTATCGCGAGCCGATCGATTTCTCCCAGCGGCGCCTTGAAGAAGCGGTGACCCTGCTCGAAAAATGGGAGCGCGCTGCGGGCGACGCCGAGCCGGCATCCGACTTGTCGCCAGACCTCGTCGATCGCCTCGCCGATGATCTCGACACGCCCGGCGCCATCGGCCGCATCCATGCCCTGATCATGGACGAGGGCAGGGCCGCCGACGGCCTCTCGCTGGCTGCGTTGATGGGCATCCAGATCAAGCGCGAAGTGGCCGAGGACACGGGCGTCGCGAGCAAAGTTGCCGAACGCCTCGATGCGCTCAACAGCAAGGATTTCGCCAAAGCTGACGCCATCCGGAAGGATCTGGCCGAGCAAGGGATTGCCTTGATGGACTACAAGGATGAAGCTGGCCAGCGGCAGACGAAATGGGAGGTGAAGCGGTGACATTGGACACAACCCCTCACCCGTCTCGGCCTTTGGCCGAGCCACCCTCTCCCGCAAGGGGAGAGGGGGAGCCCGCGCCAACCACGGAGCCCCCTTCTCCCCTTGCGGGAGAAGGTGCCCAAAGGGCGGATGAGGGGGACGACGTTTCCGCAAACGCGAGGCTCAAGACCTTCGCCCGCAGGATGCGACACGAGCCAACCGAAGCGGAGCGGAAGCTTTGGCAACTTCTGCGCAATCGACGCTTTGCGGCATTCAAGTTTCGACGCCAGGAGCCGATCGACCACTATATAGCTGATTTTGTTTGCTATTCAGCCCGGCTGATCGTCGAAGCAGACGGTTCGCAACACGCCGACAGCAAGGGCGATGCCACTCGCGACAACTATCTGCGGTCGCAAAGCTTCCGCCTGTTCCGCGTCTGGAACAATGATATTCTCGCGCGGCCCGAACACGTCGCCGACGCGATCTGGGCACGCTTGCAGGAGCAGCAATCATGATCGCTTTGCGGCTCCTGACATCGGCTGACGCGACTTATCGCTTTCGTGGCCTTCTTTAACGCAAGGAGACTTCCCATGATCGATCACACTGGCATCTTCGTTTCCGACTGGACCCGCGGCCGCGCCTTCTATGACGCTGTTTTCGCGGCGCTCGGGGGCAGTTGCATGTCCGAGATACCGACCGAGTATACCGGCGGCGTCCATGTCTGCGGCTATGGTCGGGACGTGCCTGTCTTCTGGCTGAGCGAAAGCAAGGACGCGGGCCCCGGGCGTCACACGGCATTCGCTGCCCGCACCCGCGCCGAAGTGGACGCCTTCTATGCAGCGGCGATTGCTGCGGGCGGCAAGGACAATGGCGGGCCCGGTATCCGGACCGAGTACAGCCCCACCTACTATGCCGCCTTCGTCTACGATCCGGACGGCAACAATATCGAAGCAGTGTGTCATGCCCCCCAGTGATGCCCATACTGGTGGCTGCCAATGCGGCGCGGTGCGCTTTCGCGTGACGCGCCTGGGGCGGCCGTCGATCTGTCATTGCCGCATGTGCCAGAAAGCGTTCGGCGGGTTCTTTGGCCCGCTGGTGACGGCGCATAACGCCACCTGGACCCGTGGTGAGCCCAAGTGGTTTCAGAGCTCGGATGCCGCTCGCCGCGCCTTTTGCGGCGAGTGCGGCACCCCACTTGCCTATGAAACGCGCTTCGGACTCGAACTGGCGATCGGCACTTTTGACGACCCGACCGTGGCCGCGCCGGAAATCCAGGTCAATCCGGACGACAAGCTGCCCTTCTTCGATACGCTGACCAGCATCCCGGTGCGGCACGAGGTCAGCGACGAGTGGCGCGACTTCATGGCCGGCATCCACTCCAACCAGCATCCGGACCACGACACCGAGGCCTGGCCGCCCAAGGGAGACGCCTGATGGATCGCGTGGATATAGCGGTCAGCGGCGGCTGCCAGTGTGGCGCGGTGCGCTACCATGCGACGCAAATGCTGGACAATGCCCATATCTGCCATTGCCGCATGTGCCAGAAGGCGGCGGGCAACATCTTTATTGCCCTGGTCGCAGCGCCGAAGGAAGCCGTGACCTGGACGCGCGGCACGCCGGGGCGCTTTCGCAGCTCCGATCACGTCGATCGCGGCTTTTGCGCCCAATGTGGCACGCCTCTTTTTTACGAAACGATTAACGGCGACCGCATCAACTTCACCATCGGATCGCTCGACCACCCCGAGCTTTTCCCGCCCAGGACCAGCGATGGCAACGAGGGCAAGGTGCCCTGGTTCGAGAGCATCCTCAGCCTTCGCGACAACGGAACGACCGGGACCGGACCGGATGACGATGCCGCCTGGGCCGCTGCCATCGCCAACAGCAATCGTCAGCATCCCGACCACGATACCCAAGTCTGGCCTGAGTAGACCATGTCCCGCACCCGCCTTTATCTCTTCGACACCACCCTGCGCGACGGTGCGCAAACCGCCGGCGTCGAATTCTCGCTGGAGGACAAGATCGCCATCACCGAGATGCTTGAGCAGCTGGGTGTCGACTATATCGAGGGCGGCTATCCCGGGGCAAATCCGGTCGACACGTCCTTCTTCGAACAGCGCCGCACCAAAAGGGCGACTTTCACCGCCTTCGGCATGACGAAGAGGGCAGGGCGCTCGGCGGACAACGACCCCGGCGTGCAGGCACTGCTTCAATCCAAGGCCGATGCGACCTGCTTCGTCGCCAAGGCCTGGGACTATCAGGTTGAGCTGGCGCTGGGCTCAACCACGGAAGAGCACCTCGAAGGCCTGGCCGATACGGTGCGCGTTGCCGCCGCTGCCGGCAAGGAAGTGCTGATCGATCTCGAACACTTCTTCGATGGCTACAAGGCCAATCCGACCTATGCGCTGGCCTGCGTCACGACGGCCCTCGACGCTGGCGCCCGCTGGGTTGTCCTTTGCGACACCAATGGGGGCACGATGCCGTCGGAAGTGCGCGAAATCGTTAGCGCGGTTCTGTCACATGCGCCGGGTGAAAAGCTCGGCATCCACCCCCATGACGATACCGGCCAGGCGGTCGCCAATGCGCTCGCGGCCATCGAAATGGGGGTCTGCCAGGTCCAGGGCACGCTCAATGGCTTGGGCGAACGCTGCGGCAACACCAACCTCGTTTCGCTGATTCCGACCTTGGTGCTTAAACCTTTCTATGCGCAGCGTTTCGAGACCGGCATCACACCCGAGCGGCTTGCGCGCCTGACCCACATTTCTCGCGCCTTCGACGATCGTCTTAACCGTGCCCCGGCCCGGCAGGCGCCCTATGTCGGCGCCTCGGCCTTTGCCACCAAGGCGGGCATCCATGCTTCCGCTCTCCTCAAGGATTTCTCGACCTACGAGCATGTTACGCCCGAAAGCGTCGGTAACGAGCGAAGCATCATGGTCTCGCAACAGGCCGGCAAATCCAATCTTCTGACTGCTCTGGCGCGGCACGACATTCGCATCGAAAAGGACGATCAGCGCCTGGAAAAGCTGCTGGCCGAAGTCAAGCAGCGCGAGGCCTTCGGCTATTCCTATGACGGCGCCGACGCCTCGTTCTGCGTGCTGGCGCACGAGGTTCTGGGCACGCTGCCAAGCTTCTTCCAGGTCGAGCATTATCGCGCCATGGTCGAGCGCCGCCACAATGCGCAGGGCGAGGAAATGACGGTCACCGAAGCCGTGGTGAAGCTGCGCATCGACGGCGAACTTTTGATGTCGGTGGCTGAAGGCAACGGCCCCGTCAACGCGCTGGACCAGGCCCTGCGCAAGGACTTGGGCAAGTATTCTGCGCTGATCGAGGATGTCGAACTCGCCGACTTCAAGGTCCGTATCCTGGACGGCGGCACGGGCGCGGTCACCCGTGTACTGGTCGAAAGCCGCGACGGTTCCGGCGAGCGCTGGGTCACCATTGGCGTTTCGCCCAATATCATTGATGCGTCCTTTGAAGCTCTGTATGAATCCATCACATACAAGCTGTTGAAAACAGAAGCGGCTCTGGTTTCGACGGTAACGGCACAACGTCGGCCAGCATTGGTGGCCGGCTGATCTGGACTTGTGGAGAATAAACTGGCCGACACCGCTTCGAAACGACCACTCGCCCTGACCATTGGGGCCGCCGCGGTCACCTTAGTCGTTATTCTTGGCGTGTTGACCGGCCCTTCCGTCGTCACCTGCTTCAACAGCCCCGACGGCATGGGACAGTGTCTCCGCGGCCGAATGGTCGATGTTGGCTTGATCCCCGCGCCGCCCGCTGCCGCAGTCGCCGATACCGAAGCGACCGAAGGCGTCGGCGATGCTGAACCGTCTGAGGCGGCACAAAGGCCAGAAGCTGCTGTTACCGCTGAGCCATCGCTCGATGTGACACCACCGGCTGAGACCACCGTCAACGATGTGGTTGCGGCCACATTCGGGCTGTTGCGAGCGGAGCCCGATGGCTCCATCGTCATCGCCGGAAGCGGTACGCCCGGCAGCGAGGTCGAGCTTTTCGCCAATGGCGAGCCACTCGGCGTAGCCACGGTGGAACAGAGCGGCGACTGGGTCTTCGTGCCCGATGAGCCACTGCCACCCGGCGGCCTTGAAATCACCCTGGGCGAAACCGGCAAGCCGGGCACCGCGGCAGAATCGTTTATCGTCGTTATCGACGAAGACAAGACCACTCAGCCACTGGTGGTCGCCAGCACGCCTGGGCAAGCCAGCGAAGTGCTGCAAGGCCTGACTGCTCCGGAAGATCTCGCCCTCGCGGAAGCAGAACCCGCACCGGAGCCTGTTGCTGAAGAAGCACCTGAGCCTGCTGCTGAAGACACATCTGAGGCCGCCATTGCCGAGGCTGCAGAAGCGGAGCGAGCGGCTGACGTTGCCGACGCAACTGCCATCACTCCCGAGGAGCCGCAAGTTGCAGCAGCCGAGGAGCCAGAAGCGGCCGTAAGCGAAGGGACGGAAACAGCAGCCCCTGACATGACAGTGGCCGCGCTCCCGCAGGCGGACCAACCGGCAGTGTCTCCAGCCATCGAACCGGACCCTGCGCCACAAGCCACCGACGCCACGAGCCCGGCTGAACCAGAGGTCGAAGTACCCGCCGGAACTCCCCAAGTGGCAGCCGAGGAGCCTGTCGTTGTCGCTGGTGAGCCGGAAGCCCCTGCCGTAGCCCAGGCGCAATTACCGGCTGCTGAGGTCGAGGCGCCCGCGGTCGCGACCGTGGAAGAGCCGGTGGAAGAAGCTCCTCAAAGAGAGGCTGTCGCAGCTGTTGCCGATACGCTGCCGCCCACCATCGACGCCATCGAAAAGGAAGGAAATCGCACCTTCTTTGCCGGCGCCGGGCCGGAAGGCGGCACGGTGCGCCTCTATGTCGACGACCAGTTCGTGGCCGATGCCGAAGTGGAGGATGGCCGCTGGCTGGTGGAAGCCGGTGATGTGCTCGACAAGCCCAACCAGCGGGTGCGAGCTGACCTGCTGCGACAGGGTTCGGCCGACGTTGCCGCCCGCGCAGAGGTCAACTTCGTGGTTGAACTTCCCGAGGCCGACCAGCCGATCGTCGTTGCCCAAGCGGACCAAGAGCCTGCGGAGGCAGAGCCGGTCGCACGATCTGCTGCTCCGGCAGACGAGCCAGCACCGGCGGACGCAGTCACGCCCGCTCCAACAGCACCGGCCGATGTGACCGCTACGCCTGCGGAGCCCGCATCTGCAACGCCGATGCCCCAGCCCTTGCCTCAAGCTGAACAGCCAACGCCGGCTGCCGCAACTCCGGCGCCGTCCGCAGCGGCACAGGCTCGACCCGAAGCGGAGCCGGAGCCCTTTGCGGCAGCGCCAGCAGCAGAGCCAGCGACACCTGCTGCGCCTGAACCAGAATCGGCACCTCGGCCCAGGCCGTCCGTGCCCGCCCAGCCGGCAAGGTCGCCTGCAGCAACCAACCAGCCGGCCACCGCGGCGCCTGCGCCTGATGCAGAGCCAGCCGACCCTGTCGAACCGGCAGCTGACGCTGCCCCAGCGGCCCAGCCTGCGGTTGAACCGGCCACACCCGTCGAGCCAGCGCCGGCAATCCCTCAGCCTGTGGCCGAGCCGGCGCCCGTCGCTCGGCCCGAGCCTGTCGCCGAACCAGAACCCGATGTGCCCACCATGGTTGCCGTATCGCTTGGCGATCCGGAGGCGCAGCGTTTTGCTTCGGGCAAGGCCATTATCCGCCGCGGCGACAATCTCTGGACCATTGCGCGCCGTGTTTATGGCGAGGGCATCAAGTACACGACGATCTACGATGCCAATACCGGCCAGATCCGCGATCCGGATCGTATTTATCCCGGCCAGGTCTTTGATTTGCCCGAAGGCCTTTAATAATCCAAACGGCGCCTGCGGGCGCCGTTCCCATGGGGATTGACCTTTGCCGGCAAACTCCCCATGTTCCATCGCAATCCACCGATCAAGCATGAGCCCGGGCGTTTTCGCGCCTCGACCATGCGCAGACAAGCGGCGCCCATGCGAGACGACGACATTGCCAATATCATGCGGGCTCTTGGCCATCCGGTCCGGCTCGAAATCTTGCGGATCCTCGCCAGCCAGCAGGGGCAATGCTGCTGTGGCGATGTCACCGAAAGCCTAACCCTGGCTCAGTCGACCGTGTCGCAGCACATCAAGGTCCTGCTCGATGCCGGCCTGATCACGCGCAAGGCGCAAGGCACCCGCAATCGCTACTGCATCAGCCACGACAAGCTTGGAGAACTCAATTCCGCTTTTGGCGGGCTCCTGCAAGGTCTTGCCCCGCTTGTTGCGAGCAAGGAAGCGGAACCCGCCTGATGTCCCTAGACAGTCCTGAAAAGAAGCCGTCCGTCAGCGCGGACGAAGGCTCCGTATTCTCCACAGTTCGCAATCTCTGGCCTTATATGTGGCCCGAGGGGCGGCCCGATCTCAAGCTTCGCGTCAGCCTCGCCATCGCGGCGCTTCTGGCCAGCAAGGTCGCCACGACGCTGGTTCCCTTCGCCTATAAGGGCATCATCGACAGCCTCGATGGCAGCACCCCAAATACTGCGATGATCCTCGGCATGGCGGTGCCAATCGTCCTTGTCATCGCCTATGTGCTGGGCAACATCATCGATGCCGGCTTCCAGCAGCTGCGCGACGTTCTCTTCGCCAGTGTCGGCCAGCACGCGGTGCGCAAACTGGCGCTCCAGACCTTTCACCACATGCACCGCCTGTCGCTGCGCTTCCACCTGCAGCGGCGCACCGGCGGGCTCTCCCGCGTCATCGAGCGGGGCACGAAGGGCATCGAAACGGTTGTCCGTTTCGCCATGCTCAACATCGCGCCCACGATCGTCGAATTCGTGGTGGTTGCCGTCATATTCGTCTGGCTCTTCGGGATAAGCTATCTCGGCGTCCTCGTGGTGATGATCTGGGCCTATCTCTACTTCACCATCAAGGCTTCCAACTGGCGCATCAGCATTCGCCGCCAGATGAACGACAGCGACACCGATGCCAATGGCAAGGCCATCGACAGCCTTCTCAACTTCGAAACGGTGAAGTATTTCGCCAATGAGAAGATGGAAGCCGAGCGCTTCGACAACGCCATGGCCGGCTACGAACGCTCCGCCATCCGCATCTGGACCTCGCTGGGCTTCCTCAATTTCGGCCAGGCCATTATCTTCTATGCCGGCTTCCTGATCATCTCGATCATGTCGATCATGGGCGTGATGAACGGTACGCTGACGCTGGGCGACTTTGTCCTGCTCAACACTTTCCTCATGCAGATCTACCGGCCGCTCAACTTCATCGGCTTCGTTTATCGCGAATTGCGGCAGGGCCTGACCGACATCGAAGAAATGTTCAAGCTGCTCGACCGCGACCCCGAGATCACTGACAAGCCTGGCGCGGGGCAGCTCGAAATCACTGGCCCGGTCATCCGCTTTGAGGACGTGCATTTTCATTACGATCCCGATCGCCCGATCCTTATGGGCGTGAGTTTCGAAGTCCCGGCAGGCAAAACCGTCGCCATCGTTGGACCAACGGGTGCCGGCAAGTCAACGATCTCGCGGCTGCTGTTCCGGTTCTATGATGTTGTCGGCGGCCGCATCACCATCGACGGGCAGGACCTGCGCGACGTGACGCAGGAGAGCCTCCGCTCGGCCATCGGCATGGTGCCGCAGGACACGGTGCTGTTCAACGACACCATAGGCTACAATATCGAATACGGGCGTCCCGGCGCCTCCGAAAAGGAAATCAGGCAGGCCGCTGCCATGGCGCAGGTTGGTAGCTTCATCGAAGCGCTGCCCAAGGGGTATGACACGCCGGTGGGCGAGCGTGGCCTGAAGCTCTCCGGCGGCGAGAAGCAGCGCGTGGCGATCGCGCGCACCATTCTCAAATCCCCTTCGATCCTGATCCTCGACGAAGCGACGTCGGCGCTCGACACCAAGACCGAGCGTGACATCCAACAGGCGCTCGACGTCGTCTCGCGCAATCGAACCACGGTGGTGATTGCCCACCGGCTGTCGACAGTGGTCAATGCTGATGAAATCTTGGTGCTGCGCGAAGGCCAGATTGCCGAACGCGGCAGCCACTTCCAGCTTCTGGCGCAGGACGGCCTCTACGCCCAGATGTGGAACCGCCAGCGCGAAGCCAGCGAAGCAGCAGAGCTTCTGGCGCGTACCCAGGAAGACCCGGATGGCTTTGTAAAGCGGGGTACCCCGGCGGCGGAGTAGGCTATGAGGCCGGCGTCGTGTGCATGTGAAGCCAAGTCTCTATCACTTCCTTGCGGAAGGTGCCTGCCTCCAGGTTGCTGTATATGAACTCGATCCACTCGTCTTCAGTCCCTGTGGGCTCAGTCTGGTTGAGCTGCAGGAACAGGATGGTGCAGGCAAACGCCACCCGCTTGTTGCCGTCGATGAATCCGTGGTTCATGGCCAAGCTCTCCCAAAGAGCAGCGGCTTCTTCGATAAGATCGGAGTAATAGCCCGTTTGCGGCCGCAACAAAGCTGACTCGATTAGTCCTAAGTCACGAACGCCTTTGGCGCCGCCATATTCAAGAAGCTGCTGCTCGTGGATCCAGAGTGCATCATCCAACGATAGGTAGGTCTTGCTGGCCATGGCTACTTAGCCAAAGCTTCGTAAACCCGCCCCCAGCGCTTCAGACTGTCGTTATGAAGCTTCTGTACCAACGGGTTGACGCGAGGTCCGGCGCTGGCAGCTTGCAGCCGTGCATATTGCTCCGGGGACAATACCACAGCAACGTCCCGCCCATTTTTCTGCACATGCACCGGCCCGGCTTGTGCCATCTCCAGCACCTGACCAAACTTGTTCTTCGCATCGGTTGCGGAAATCTCGGCCATCTGAACTCTCCGGCTAAATTAGCTATTTTGGATATCTAACATAGGTCAGACAAAAAACAAGGCCCGCATTGCTGCGGGCCTTTTTGCATTTGGCACTGGCCGGAGCTTACTCTGCCGCATCCCTGCGGCTGACGACGGTGACACCATTGGCTTCTTTCTCCACGAGGCCCACGTCCTTGGAGACGATGTAGCGGCGCGAACCGTCGGCGTCTTCGGGGACTTCGAGCGCCATGCCGTCGAAGCCGGCGGGGGTTGCCATGGCAGGCTTGCGGCGGAACGGGCTGGCGATCCAGCCGCCGAGGCGGGCGAAGATCGAGCCCAGCCACTTGATCTGCGCCCACATGACCGTCGGGGCCGTGATCATCACCGGCACCATGATGAGGGTCAGGAGCGTCGAGAAGAAGAGGCCCGACACCAGCGCGGCCGACAGGTGGATGAACCACGATCCGGCGAGGCCGCCGATAACGATCTCGCGGCGGATGAAGTCGAACTCGACATTCGCCCACATCGGGATCACGCCCAAGGCGGTAAGGAAGGCGGTGAGCAGCACCGGACGCACGCGCTGGCTGACGGTCAGCAACATCGCCTTAACAGCTTCCACGCCCTCATGGCGGTGGTAGTCGTTATAGGTATCGATCAGAACGATACCGTTCTTCACCACGATGCCCGCCAGCGCCACGATGCCGAGCCCGGTCATGATAGCCGAGAAGGTCATGCCCGTCGCCAGCATGCCAAGCAGCACGCCGGCCACCGACATGACGACGGTCGAGAGCGTCACCAGCACCTGGTAGAAGCTGTTGTACTCGAGCAGCAGCACGAAGAAGATGATGGCCATGGCCATGCCCAGGGCCTGTACGATGAACGCGTTTGCATCGCCCATCTGTTCTTCGGCACCGCCGAAGACGACGTTGACGCCTTCGGGGAAGTTCTGCTCGCTGATCCAGGTCTGGAGCTCGGCGACCTTGTCGGCAGCGTAGACGCCCTCGGGCAGGTTGGTGAGGCCGGCTGCGACATTCATCACATAGACCTGGTTGCGGCGCTCGATATTGGCGACCTTGGGCACGGCGGTACGGTCGATGAAGTTGCTGACCGGAACCAGGCCCTGCGGCGTGGCAATGCGCATGGAGTCGAGCGCGTCGAAGGTGCGCTCTTCTTCAGGCAGGCGAACACGGATGTCGAGTTCGTCGCCGGTTTCGCTGTCGCGGTAGGTGCCGAGTTTTACGCCCGAGGTGATGAGCTGCACATAGGGGGCAAGCTCGCGCACGCCGATGCCGTATTTGCCCGCTTCCGCGCGATCAACGGTGATCTGCCAGTCGATGCCGGGGGAAGGGCGGCCGTCTTCGGCGTCGACCACTTCAGGCCAGGTCGCCAGCTTATCGCGGATGGCCGTGACCACGGGAACGAGGTCGTCGTAATTCTCGCTCTCAACGCGCATGTTGAGGTCCTTGCCCGCGGGCGGACCGTTTTCGGCCGCGAGGAGCTGGATGTCGAGACCAGCAAAACCGGAAACGCGTTCGCGAATATCGGCAAAGATTTGCTCGGCCGGAACGCGATGGTTCCAGTTGGTGAACTGCAGCTGGAAATTGCCGATCGTGTCGGGCGGCGTCGTCGAGAATGCGCCGGTCGAACCAAACTGCATGATCACGTCCTGGATGCCGTTGACCTGCACCAACTCGTCCTCGATCTCCATCAGAAGGTCGCGGATTTCCTCAGGCGAGTAGTTGCCGCGGCCGACGACGGCGACGGTGGCGAACTCCGGCTCGGATGCGGGGAAAGCCTCGGTGCCGGTCGGGTTCATCGCATAGGTCACAAAGATCGTGGCGATGATGCCGAAGCCGACTGCCAATGTGGGCAGTGGCCAATGCAGGAGCTTTTCCATGATGCGGACATAGATGCCTGTAAGGCCGCCGACCTTCTTGGAGTCGAACTTGTCCGGATACATGACGATATCCGCCTTGGCCTTTTCCTTCTCGTCCACATGGGTCGAGGCGATGATCGAGCCGATCACCGGCATGAAGATCAAGGCCGAAATAAAGGACGCGATCATGACGATGATCACGATGGTCGGCAGGTAGCTCATGAACTTGCCGATAATGCCCGGCCAGAACAGCAGTGGCACAAAGGCGCCGAGCGTCGTGGCGGTCGCGCCCACCACAGGCACGAACATCTTGCGCATGGCCATGATGAAGGCCTCGCGCTTGGGCACGCCCTCCATGAGCTTTCGCTCGGCATATTCGACGACCACGACAGGGTCGTCGACCAGCACGCCCACGGCAATCACGAGGCCGAACATCACCATCATGTTGATGGTCATGCCCAGCATTTCTGCCACGAGGAACGCCATCATGAAGGACAGCGGAATGGACAGACCGATCATGATCGCCGGACGGACGCCAAGCGTTGCGACGCAGGTGATCAGCACCAGAGCAACGGCGGTCAGCACGGCCGCTTCGAGCGAGCGGAAAAGGCTCTGGGTGGTTTCGGCCTGATCAAGGAAGAAGGAGTAGCTGACCCCGCTGGGCCATTCCTTGGCGATCTCTTCGGTCGTGGCGCGAACCTTGTCGGACACGTCGATGATGTTGGTGCCAAGCTTTTTGCTGACGCCAAGGATCAGGGCAGGGGAGCCGTTGACCTGGGTATATTCGGTCGCATCGGCCAGGCTGCGGGTGATGGTTGCAACGTCGCCAAAGGTGACGATGGTGTTGCCATCAGTCTTGAGCGGCAGGTTGTAGACGTCCTCGGCATTGGTGATGAGGCCGGGGACTTCGATGTTGAACGAGCCCTGTCCGGTGTTGAGCGTGCCGCCCGGCACGACCATGTTATTGCGGGCAAGGGCATCGAACAGCTGATTGGCGGTGAGGCCATAGGTTTCAAGGCGCAGGAGATCGACGCGGACCTCGAGCTGCTCGTCGCGCGCGCCGGAAAGCGTCGCTTCGCGCACATCGCCGATTGCTTCAAGCGCGTCCTGCAGCTGCTCGGCGCGGCGCACGAGTTCCTTTTCCGGTGCATCACCGTAAACGGCAACCGAAATGACGGCGCCGCCGACCAGATCGACTTCGGAAACGGTCGGGTCCATGGCGTCGGTCGGCAGCTTCGCCTTGATCGCGTCCATGCGGGCGCGCGTATCCTGCAGCGCCTGGTCCTTGTCGGCATTGATGTCGAACTCGAGGAAGATCGAGGCGTGGCCGGTCGTCGAGGTCGAGGTGATGTTGGAAAGGTTCGGAAGATTGGCCAACTCCTCCTCAGCCGGCTTGGCGAGGAGGTTTTCGGCATCGCGGGGCGACACGCCGGTCTGGGTGATCGAAACATAAAGGTAGGGGATGTCGATCGCCGGGAAGCTTTCCTTAGGCATATTCACATATGCCGCCGTACCGGCGCCCAGGATCAGCAGCATGATCGTCAGGACGACGCGCGGCATCCTGAGAACTCGTTCGATGAAATCGAGCATGACAGCGATCCTTAGCTGGCGGTGGCTTCAGCAGAAACGGCCACCGGGCTGGCATCGACTGCCTGTCCGGAGGTAACATTTTCCTGGCCCACGGTGATGACATCGGCGACGGCCGGCAGGCCAGTCACCCAAATGCCCTCGCGGGTGTCGTTGACAATGGTCACGGGATGGAAGGCAACGACGCCGTCTTCCACGGTGCGAACACCCAGGGCGCCGTCATCGTCGAGCGTCAGCACCGATTGGGGCAGGAGATGGCCCGGAGCAGTGCCGATATTGACGACCGCTTCGGCAGTGACGCCATCGCGGATAGCGAAGTCATCATTGGGGATCTCGATTTCAGCCGGGAAAGCACGCGTCGCCGCGTCGGCAACCGAAGAGATATAGGTCACCTTGCCCTCGACAGTCTGACCCGTCACGGTCTTGATCGTTGCGTCGAGCCCGGTATGCGCGAGGCCGATATGTGCCTCGGGAACCATGCTGGTGAAAACCATCGGGTTCAGTTGCACGATGGTAGCGCACGGAGAGCCTGCACTTAGCATCGAGCCCTGGATAGCCACCGGGTCCTGCACGAGGCCTTCAACCTTGGCAACAATCTCGGTGCGGTCGAGTTCGGCCCGGGCATTGTCGAGACCAGCCTGGGCCTGAGTGACACCGGCGCGGGCCTGGGCCAGGGCAACCTCAGCGGCGTTTGCGGTGTTGGCGGCAGCAAGCCCACGCTCACGCAAATCGACATTGGTGCTGGCATTGAGTTCGGCTTGCGCAAGGGCAGCATTGGCCTGTTCGAGCCCAGCTTCGGCCTGCGCGACGGCGGCGGCACGGGTGCCCTGGTCGAGCGTGCAAAGCGGATCGCCCACTTCGACGCGCTGGCCCTTGGTGACATGCACAGTGTCAACAGTGCCGGCAGTCTCCGCTACGGCGGAAACGGTGGCCCGCGCTTGAGTGCGGCCGCGCAATGGCACTTCGATCGGCATGGGCTGAGCGGTAAAGCGCGCGGTACGGACGCTCTGCTTGGGCGCCGAAGCGCCAGTCGTTTCCTCGATCCGCTGCGCAATGGTGAGGGCAGGGTCGACCTCGGGCTCATGGGGGTGAGCCAAGACGCCTGCGTCACTCAGTGCCGTGGCGATGGGGCCGTGTTCTTCCCCCTCGATGACGGAAACGATGGGCTTTTCACCATTGCCGGGACCCTGTCCACCCTGCACCAGGGTGCCGGTAGCCAGCCAGCCGCCCGCAAGCAGCAGAAGGCAAAGGGCCAGGCCATAAGAAAAGAATGCTCGCATGAGGTCGCCCCTTACTCGGCCGCGTCTTTGCGCGATTCGGCTCGCGCCATTGTGATCAGTTCGGACATGTGGGAACGCATGTGCTCTTCTGCAAGCTCGAGCATCGCCCGTCCGTATTCGATAACCCACTTGTCGGCCGGGCTGCAGTCGCGCCGTTCGGCAGCGGTTTCAAGCCGCTTGCGCCCCGACATGGTGCGCTCCAGCATCTCCATGCAGCGCTCTTCCACCAGGTCCGCGGGCAAAATATGCGCAAACCGCGCGAACAGGAGGAACGGGCTGCGGAACATGTCTTCGCCCAGGGGCCCGCCGAGTTCTTCGGCGAAGGCGCTACGTCCGGCCTCGGTAATGGAATAAACCTTGCGGGCAGGTTTCCCGTCCTGCTGCTCGGTGCGGCTCGTCACGAGCTGCTCGTCTTCAAGCTTGGCAAGCGCGGGGTAGATCGAGCCATAGCTGGCTTCGACGAAATAGGAGAATTCTTCCTCCGTACACATACGGCGGATGTCGTAACCGCTGGCATCCCCGTCATAGAGGATGGATAGGCAAAGGGTTCGGACGTTCATCTTGGATTCCAGTCGGCATATATCGAGCCGATATATGCTCGGCGTATATATGCCCTGAGCAGCGCTCGCAAGCTATACGCGAGAGGCAAATACGCAGATCAGTTAAGCGCCGGTTGCATGAGGCGATTGCTTCTGCAGCCCGGGGCTTGGCACTACCAGCCAAGACTTAGCAAATTATGGCGAAGTCAGCTCAACAATATCCGCATTTGTGTTGCAGCTTTTTGCGCTAATTCAAGGCTCGCCGCCGCAACAAAATAGGGGTTGAGGAAACCAAGGTCGTGCTTGCCGTAGCGCATCGCTTCGCCATCAAGCGTCACGACGGCACCGCCGGCCGCCTCGAGCACGGCCTGACCGGCCGCAGTGTCCCACTCGCAGGTGGGGGTAAAACGCGGGTAAAGCTGAGCATCGCCGCGGGCGAGCAGGCAGAATTTCAGCGAGGAGCCGACAGAGACGTCGCTCTCCACGTCAAGCGTTTGGCAGAGTTTTTCGAGGGCGTGGTGCCCGTGGCTGCGGCTCGCGACGATGCGCAGGCGCGATAGCCAGCCAACGGAAATCGCATGCGTCTCGGTGAGGGCGCCATCGACAACCTTGGCAGTCCAGGCGCCGCGATTGTCTCCAACGAAGAGCTCGCCGGTCGTGGGAGCAAGAACGACGCCCATGACCGGACGCCCATGCTCGACAAGCCCGATATTGACGGTGAACTCGCCATTGCGCTTGATGAATTCCTTGGTGCCATCAAGCGGATCGACGACGAAGTAGCGCTCGCCCAGGGTCGGGACGATACCAGCAGCGACACTCTCCTCGCCTAGGATTGGGATGCCAGTGCCCTGCAAATACTGGATGATTACCGCTTCCGCGGCAGCATCCGCTTCCGTCACCGGCGAGCCATCGGCCTTGGTTTCCACGTGGATCGGGCGGTGATAGACCGCGCAGATCACCTCCGCCGCAGCGATGGCGGCTTTGACCGAGAGGTCGGTCAGCTCAGCGGAAGAGGCAGTCATACGGCACCAGGCGTTGATGTGGCGCTGCTTTACGACGCCGCTCAACGCCTGGCAATTGCCTATAGGAGCAGGCTTTTACGCTCCAAGCGCCTAACGGAGCAAACCCTGCCCGCCATCGATCCAGACCGGTGTGCCGGTGATGTGGCGCGACGCGTCCGAGGACAGGAACAGGATGAGGTTTGCAACGTCTTCCGCCTTACCCGGCTTGCCGCCGGTGATCGGGATATCGCCTTCCGGAAACTCGACGGGAACCTCGGATTTTTCCTTGTTCCGCTGCTCGGTATTGTCGCTGATCTCGCTCTCGATGGCGCCGGGGCATACGGCGTTGACGCGAATACTGCGCTGGCCCAGTTCCAGCGCCAGCTGCTGCGCCATGGCGACCTGGGCTGCTTTCGTTGCGGAATAGGCGGTAGCACCAGGGGTGCCAAATGCTCGAGTTCCGTTGATTGATGAGACGATTACGATAGCACCGCCGCCGTTTTTCTCGAGTTCGGGGACAGCGTGGTGGATGGTGAGATAGGTGCCGCGCAGGTTGACCGTGATGGTCTTGTCCCACTCGTCGGGCTTTAGTTCGTCAATTGGCGCCCAAACGCCATTGATGCCGGCATTTGCCACGACGATATCCAGGCGGCCATATTTCTCAACGGTTTGAGCGACGAGGTCCTTCATCGCGGGATCATCTGTCGTGTCGGCGGCGACGGCGAGGGCCTTGCCGCCGGCTTGTTGGATCTCAGCGGCGGTCTTGTCGATCTCTTCCTTGGTGCGGCTCATGACCACGACCGAGGCGCCCTCGCGGCCCAGGGCGAGGGCTGCCGCCTTGCCAATTCCTGATCCGGCACCAGTTACCAGTGCCACTTTTCCCGCCAGAATGCTCATATGCCGTCTCCGTGCTAGCAGACTGCTAACGTTTCGAGCGGCGCAAAGGTTGTTGGGTCAGTGACCGAGCGTCTTGACGTGGTCCGCCTGCATAATCCCATGCGTGAGGCTGCCGCCTGCAGGGTAGAGCGGGATCAAACAGGCCTGGAGGGCATGATAGATGTCGGGCTTGCCCACGAATAGACGCGAGGTCGGGGTCAGGTCTTCCTTGAGCTCGCTGAGCCAGCCGCCACGCTCGTGGTCGATGACGTGGTTCTCGGCAAAGTCCCAGAGCTTCCGGTACCAGACCTGAAAAAACTCGTCCTTGTCATGCGCACCAATAAAGCCGGCAGCGCCGATGGCCTCGGCGACGGGCCACCAGAGTTTTTCACGCATGATCGGCTGGTTGTTCCAGTCGAGGGTGTAGAAAAAGCCGCCGTGCTTTTTGTCCCAGCCCAGCTCGATGGCCTGGCGGAAAAGGCTGCGGGCAGCCTCAGGCATCCAGGAATGCTCCTTGCGGGTGAGCACGAAGAGCTGGAACAGGAGGCGGGACCATTCGAGCGCATGGCCGGGCGTGGTTCCGGACGGGCGGAACATTTCGGAGCCGGCAAAATCCTGATCGACGCGCCAATCCTCGTGGAAATGTTCGGCCACGCGGAAGTCGAGCTTCATGGCATTGCGGCGAATGATGAGGTCGGCAATGCGCTTGGCCTTGTCGAGATAGCGTTTGTTGCCAGTCGCTTCGTAGGCCGCCATCAGCGCTTCGGTCATGTGCATGTTGGAGTTCTGGCCGCGATAGGTCGAAATTTGGCGCCAGTCATTGCCGAACTCGTCGCGCACCGCGCCGACCTTGTCGTCCCAGAAGCGGGTGTCGATGATGTTGGTGACGTCGGCGATCACCTGATCGGCCAAGGGGTGGCCGACGAGCTTGGCGCTGGAGGCGGCGAGAAGCACGAAGGCGTGGCCATAGGCCTGCTTGCTGGCATCTGCATGGCCGTCGTCGTCGAGCGACCAGACATAGCCGCCATGCTGGGGGTCGCGATGCTTTTCCCAGAGGTAGCG
This sequence comes from Devosia rhizoryzae, assembly GCF_016698665.1. Taxonomy (NCBI): domain Bacteria; kingdom Pseudomonadati; phylum Pseudomonadota; class Alphaproteobacteria; order Hyphomicrobiales; family Devosiaceae; genus Devosia; species Devosia rhizoryzae. Next base: position 1,741,306 of record NZ_CP068046.1, on the reverse strand, counting down.
CATGCCGTGGTCGACCACTTCATCCGAGCCAGGACGGCCGATCAGGCTGCCGATGGCCGAGCAATGGATCATGCGGGTGGTGACGTGGATCTGCCGTATCGGGTTTTGCGGCGACAGCGGCTCGCCATCGTCACTCAACTCATGAAAGCCGCCGGCCGGGTTGATCGAGGCGGACTCGAAGAAGTCGAAGAGGTTATTGGCCTGCCGCATCAGGTATTGGCGGTGAAAAGGCCGGGCCTGCCACGCGCTCGCATTGGTCCTGGGCAAATGAAGTGCGGCGTCGCTCATGCTGTGTCCTCCGGCAGGTCCGCAGCTTGTAGCGAACGGCCGGAAACGATGCAATTTGCTTTAGCTCAGCGCGCGTAGAAGCCCTCGATGCGCGCCACTTCGTCCGCCGAGCCAAGGATCACCGGAATGCGCTGGTGGATGCCAGTGGCTTCGACGTCGAGGATGGACTGCGTCCCCGTAGTCGAACGCCCGCCGGCGCCTTCGACGAGCCAGGCCATGGGATTGGCTTCGTAGAGAAGGCGCAGGCGGCCGCCTTTGCTCTGGGTTTCGCTGTCGAGAGGATAAAGGAATATACCGCCGCGCATCAGGATGCGGTGGATGTCGGCGACCATGGAGCCGACCCAGCGCATGTTGTAGCGCTTGCCGGCAGGCCCCGTTTCCCCGGCGACGCTTTCGCTGACATAGGCGGTGGTGGCCGCATCCCAGAAGCGTTCACGGGCCGTGTTGATAGCAAACTCACCCGACGCGGTCGGAATGGCGGCCGTGTCGACGGTCAGCTGCCAAGTGCCGCTTTCGTCCAATGTAAAGACGCTGGTCTTGCCGGTGATGCGCACGACGAGGCTCGTGGCGGGGCCATAGGCGACATAGCCAGCCGCCAGTTGCGCCGTGCCTTTTTGCAGCAGGCCGCCCTCGGCTGGCAGGACGGAAAAGATTGTGCCGACGGTGACGTTGACGTCGAGGTTGGAAGAGCCATCCAGCGGGTCGGTAGCGATGATGAAGCGGCCTTCGCTCGCCAGATCAACCGCTTCATCCAGCTCTTCCGAGATCAGAATCGAAATAACCGAATTTGCTTCCAAGTGCTTGAGAACAATATCGTTCGAGATGACGTCGAGCGCCTTCTGCGCCTCTCCCTGAACGTTGGTCGCGCCAGCCAGACCCGTATGCCCGCTGATCGGCGCCTGCCGGAGTTCCGCAGCGATGTCGACCCCCGCTGCCGCCATGGAGGCGATCGCGCTGGCGAGTGCGGCGTCATCGGTTTCGGCGCTCAGCCAGTCGGGCAGGGTGGTCATGGGCAGCTCCTTGTTGAGGGCTTTGTGTGGAAACGCGCCTGCGGTGACAAGGCAGACTTTCGGGTGAGCCACAACCGGTGCGGGCAGCTTCTTTCACAAGCGACCACCGCGACAGCAATGCGTTTCTCGCCACACCCTCGCCACAGAAGTTTACAGCTTGTTAAACCCCAGTAAGCTGGTAGTCTTTGATGGACATCTTTGCGGATCCACCATGCCCAAGCTTTACCTGCAATACGTTTCCTACGCCGCTCTTTTCGCGGCGCTCGTGCTGGGCTTTGCGGTCACCACGTTCGGCTAGTGCAGCCGCGCCGGTTCGATCGGCGTTGCCGGGTCTGAGCCAATCTGCGGACCTGCCCAAAACACCACATACAGCAGCTCCTGGCCGCCTTCGTCGGTTATCTCGATAGAGCGCGCTTCTTCCACCTCGCCGCCTTCAGCAACAGCGCGTTCTATGATCGCCTTGCCGATTTCGGCAGCGTTATGCTCGGCGGCATCAAGATCGGGAAATTCGGTGCCCGTGCGGTCGGGTACCAGTCGGTCATCGGTGCGGTAGTGGAAGTAGTAGCGCGGCATGGCATTCCCCGTTCCGGCGGGACAACGATGCTTCGGCTGATCGGTTGCCCGCCTTAGCCGATGCTGCCGACACTGCCATATTGGCGCTGATGCCAGATCAGCGGCGCCCGGGCAGTGTGGGTCTCGGCCTCGATAATTGCGCCAGCGTAGAGCACATGCGTGCCGGTTTCCATGGCGCCGATGACTTCGCAATCAAGCGCCGTGACAGCGCCATGAAGCTGCGGCTGACCGGATGGCCAATTGCCCCAGTGGCCTAGGGAGAACCGGTCCGGTGCGTCGAGCTTGCCGGCGAACGCATCGGCAATGGCGGCCTGCTCGTTGGAGAGCAGGGCAATAGAGAAGCCGCCGGTGCGGGCAATGATATCGGCCAGGCGGCTGACGATGTCGATGGACACGAGAATCGTGGGCGGCTGGTTCGAGAGCGAAATCACCGACGTCGCGGTTCGCCCCACGCGTTCATCGCCGCGCCGCGCCGTAACCACGTGAACACTCGATGCGAGACCTGCCATTGCCGCGCGGAACTCGCCATCGCTGATCGCAGGGCGGCGCAGCGGGCGCAGGGCCATGCTATCGGGCAGTTCGAACTCGGGGGTCATGGCGTTCATGCTGGTCTGTCGCTGTTGTGGCTTGGCATTAACGCGGCTACGGCCCGATCGGACCATCTTGTCATCTGGCAGTCGGCGCGGTAATTTCCAAGCAATGGCTTTGAAAACCCTTTCCCCAGATGTGTCAAGTTCGGCGGGCGACCATGCCGGCTGGTCGCCGCGCAATCCTGCTGAGCGCGTGCTTATGGCGCTCAAGATGCACGGCACCCTTTCTGCCGCCGCTTTAGGCGCGATGCTGGGAACATCAGGCGAAGCGGCGCGGCAGCAGTTGATGCGGCTGGCAGATGAAAATCTGGTCGAGGCGCGCAACACAGCCTCAAGAATAGGGCGGCCGACCCAGCTTTGGGCACTCACGCCCTTGGCGCAGGGGCGCTTCCCCGACACGCATGCTGCACTCACGGTGCAACTGCTCGATATCGTCCAGAACCATCTCGGCGGAGCCGCGCTCGACACCATCATCGCGGCACGCGAGGCGCAGACCGCCCGCGCCTATGAGACGGCTCTGGCACCAGCAGGCGATCTCAAGGGGCGCGTTGCGGCGCTGGCCGATCTTCGCAGTCAGGAGGGCTATATGGCTGCCTGGACCGAACTGCCGGACGGCTCGCTGCTGCTGGTGGAAAATCACTGCCCGATCTGCGCCGCGGCGACGGCATGCCAGGGTTTCTGCCGCGCCGAACTCGACGTTTTTCGCTCGGTCCTGGGCCCTGACACAGAGGTTGAGCGCACCGACCACATCGTCTCCGGTGGTCGGCGCTGTTCCTATACGATCAAGGCCGTTGACCATGACAGACACTGATCGTCCGCCGGTCGGCACCCAACATGTGCGTGTTGGCTGGAACACGCCGGAAGGCCTCGACGAAGCGATGATCCGGGCGGTGGTCGATGAATTCTATGCCCGGGCGCGGCTCGACGACGTGATCGGGCCGGTGTTCAACCGGGTCATTGCAGGCCCGGACTGGCCGAAACACCTTGCCACCATTGCCGATTTCTGGAGCTCGATGCTGTTGGGAAGCGGCCGCTATGGCGGCCGGCCAATGCCCAAGCACATGGCTATCCCGGAGCTCAGTGACGCGCACTTCATGCGCTGGCTGCGCCTGTTCCGCGAAACGGTGACAGAGCTCTGCCCGCCGGAGATCGCGGCGATCTTCATCGAACGCTCCGAACGCGTCGGCAATTCGTTCCGCATGAACATAGCCATGCGGCGCGGCGAGGACATCATGACCATGGGCCCGCTGAAACGCGAGCCTGCGCCGGTGTGGACGCCCGACGACTAGCCGAGTGGCCCGAGAAAGTTCAGGACCGCGCTGTTGAAGAGGGCGGGCTGCTGCACCGGGGCGAAGTGGGTAACGCCGGGCAGGTCGATGAAGCGGGCGCCAGGGACGGTTTCGGCGATATAGCGGGCGTGCTCGGGCCGGATGAATTCATCGCCTTCCGCCTGCGCAACGGTCACGGGAACCCCGATGGTGCTCAGGTCTTCGGCGGAATAGTTCGGCTGTTCGCGCTGCATGACCTGGAGCGCGGCGCTCATGGCATCGAACTGCGCGGGCTTGGGCGAGAGCGCAGCATAATCCTTCTGGTGCCGCTCGAGGCACTTGCCGATCCGGTCGGACATGACGAAGGGTAAACCGCCGGTCGCATCGACATTGCAGGCGAAAAAGAAGACGCCGGAGACGCGCTCCTTGTGCTGCTTGGCCATGGCAAGGCCGGTGCAGGCGCCGTCGCTCCAGCCGACCACAGCCGCCTTTCCAATGCCGAGCCGGTCCAGAACCGCAAACGCATCCTCGGCCATATCGGTGTAGGAAAAAGCGCCGCCGTTCCAGCTGCTGCGGCCATGGCCGCGGCTGTCCATGACGATCACCTGATAACCGGCATCGAGCAGCGCCGGAACCTGGTGGCCGAAATTGTTGGCATTGCCCATGCCGCCATGCAGCAGCAGCACGGCGGGGCCTTGGCCCCAGCTGGCAAACCAAAGCCGCGTGCCGTCACGCTCGATCGTGTCGCCGCCTGGCGGCAGCGCCGGCGGGCCGTCGGCGGCAAAGATGTCGAGCGCGTCGTCGCTGAATGGCTGCGGCATGGTGTTCTCCCTTGATGCCTTAACGACGAACAGGAATGCCCGATTTCGACAGGCGCGCGGCCTTTCATCCGGCCGATCTTTGGGCAAGTATGCCCAAACCTAAGGAGAATGACACTCATGAGCTTCCGCGCACTCGTGACCCAGGCGCCCATCTACGGCAGGACCATCTCCACGGTGCAAACGCTGGATGAAAGCCGATTGCCGGAGGGCGAGGTCACGGTCGATGTTGAATGGGCGGGGTTCAACTACAAGGACGGGCTTTGCCTTATGGGGGAGGGCGGGCTGGTGCGGAGCTTTCCGCATGTGGCGGGCATCGATTTTGCCGGCACGGTGCGCCGCAGCGATGATGGCCGCTACACGGCTGAAGACAAGGTGGTGCTGACGGGCTGGCGAGTCGGGGAGACGCATTGGGGCGGTTTCAGCGAACGGGCGCGGGTCAAAGCCGACTGGCTGGTGCCGCTGCCGGAGGGGTTGTCGACCCGCGATGCGATGGCTGTTGGTACGGCGGGGCTCACGGCGATGCTGGCCATCGATCGACTCGAAGGCATGGGGCTCTCACCCCAAAGCGGGGAAGTGCTGGTGACCGGCGCGGCCGGCGGGGTCGGCTCCATCGCGGTGATGCTCCTGGCGCGGCTCGGCTACAAGGTTGCCGCCCTGTCTGGCCGCCCGCAGCACGGCGATATGCTTCGCGAACTCGGGGCCACGAGCATCGTGGATCGTGCCGAGTTTCTGGCGCAGCCCGATAAGCCCCTCGAATCAGCACGCTTTGCGGCGGCAATCGACAGCGTCGGCGGCGATGTTCTCGGCAAGCTGTTGCGGCAGATCCGCTATGGCGGGTCGGTCGCGAGCATCGGCAATGCGGCGGGAATCGCGCTCAACACCAATGTCTTGCCGTTCATTCTTCGCGGCGTGAACCTTCTGGGCATCGACAGCGTCATGCAGCCTTTTGCAGCGCGGGTTGCGGCCTGGCAGCGGTTGGCCGGGCTGTTCGACATGGGGGTCTATCGCAGCAATATCGAGGAGGTCGGGCTCGCCGACCTGCCGGAAAAAGCGGCCGAGATCCTCCAGGGCGAAGTGCGCGGGCGAGTGCTGGTCAACCCGCATCTGGAATAGAAAAGAAAAGCCCGGACGCCGGGGAGGGATCCGGCATCCGGGCTTTCGTGTCGGCAGGCGGGCGCTGGGCCTTAAGAGGGAGGGCTCGGGCCCTGCGCATCAGCAGTCCCCAAGGGACCGCGAGCGTGGCTTACATCCTGCCGATGTTGCGGAAGGCGACCGGGTCGATGCCCAGGCTCTCGAGGTGCTTGGCCTTGGGCGCCCGTCCGGCTTCGACTGCCGCCGACACGGCAGCTGCGCTGCCGAACACGGTGGCAAAAGTGTCGAGGGTCGCAAAGAACTTGTTCTTGCGCGGGGTGCTCATGGCTTACTCCATCAAACGAACCGGGCCAATTCCCGTTCGCTTCCATGACACCTAAATGGTCCCGAAAGGGTTCGTCGTGTAGGGCCGCTTTGCTCAAAGGAGCCATGCGCCAGGGGTAAGTCGAGCGCTATTTGCCCGAGGCGCTCGGCCGGCGGAACAGCTCTTCGAGGCGGAGCAAGGCCACGAGGTGGATGTTTTCGGACGTCACCGGATCTTTGAGGCAGCGGACATCGGTCACCACGGTGAAGAGGGCGCCATTGCGCGTGCCGGAGGCGCAAAACTCAAGCCTGGTCCGGGCGGGGTGATAACGCGCCCATTTCACCTTGAACTGCATGCCGGCCCTTTCCGCAACCGAAGTGCTCATAGCGGCGCCGCGGGCAGGCGTCATCTCAAAACACGAGGAGTGTAAGCGCTATTGAATCGGGACGGCGTTGGAGAGGAAATTGCCCGCGGACTCTTCCTCTTCGTCATCGGCGGACTGTTCCTCGCCATAGCCGAGGATGTCGTTCACATAGAGCGAGAAGAGGTCGTTAGCGAGCTCATAGCAATAGGTCACCTGCCGTTCGCTCGGATCGTAGAAGGCATTGGCCGAGCCGCATTGGGTGGCCACGAAGGTGACCGGCGCGGGGAGGACATATTTTTCCATCACAAGGTCCGCAGCGTGCTCCAACACCTGACGGCCTTTGAGAATTTGGCTGAAGTCCGAATAGTCCCCCGCGTCCTCGAAGATCACCTCGATCGGCTTTCCTTGCGTGCTCCGCACCGCGTGGGGCTTAAGGAGCGCATCCCAGGCCGCCTTGGCCTGGCGATAGGTATAGCCGCAGCCCACCCGCCGATCCTCGCTGAACTCATAGGCGTCTGCGACTTCGCTGAAATAGTCCGGCTCCTTGCCCACCATCATGCAAACCATGGCATAGGCGCGCTGAATATCGAGGCTGTGCTCGTCGTAGAACGAGAAATCCTCGATCGTGCTGCCGGTCGATTTCACGGCATTGAAGTACCAGCCATCGGCCGCATCGATCAGCGCATTGTAGCTGTTCTCGTCGCTGTCATCGTTGAGCAGCATGATGACAGCCAGAGCATCCGCTGCGTCCTCCTCCTTGCCGAGGACCGGCAGATTGAGCTCGCTCACCAGCATGTGCCCGATCTCGTGGTACATGGTGAAAGCCGCGTCATGCATGGCAAAGTCAATCGCCTGTGCGATCTCGTCTTCGTCCTGGGCGAGGGCGGGAAAGGTGAGGCACATCATGGCCATTAGTGCTGCCGCAAAAACTCTCATCGATCCCCCAATGCCCCGCAGCAACATGCCGGGCTACGCCGCATGTTTATACGGAGTTTTGTTGAGGGGAAGAGGGAAGTCTGCCTTTGGCCAGCAAGTTCAGGGCGAAGCGAACTGCCGCTCCGGAACGTCGTGGGCGAGAGGTCTTCCACCGGCAGAATGTTTCACCGCAACCCATCCAGTTGCCCCCATTAACCGAAGCTAAATTCAGGATTGCATTCGTATGCAAGGTGGCCTAGCAATTGTGACGTGCGGAAGACAAATGGCCATTTGGCGGATGCGAAAGTGCCAATCTTGGCCACGGGAAATTAAAGCCAACAAGGGATGCGGGGCGCGATGGGGCGTCGTGCACCGGTAGGAGAGACCATGAATATTTTGCTGAAAACCACTGTATCAATCGGCGTTTTGTGCCTCACCGCCGGCGCTGCATTCGCTGACTGCGGGATCGAGGGTACCGGTTCGGTCCGTATCCTTTCCAACGACTTCGAGGCGCTGCGCCTCATCAACACGACCGCCCAAGAATGCGCTGCCGATGGCATCACGGTCACGGCCAATGCCACTGCCGAGCACAAGAACCTCCAGGTTCCAGCTCTCTCGATCAACCCGGCCGAATATTCGGTTGCCGTGGTCGCCAACAACTCAATCGTTCCGCTGATGAACGACGACCTGATCCGTCCGCTCGACGATCTGGTTGCCGAATATGGCGCTGACCTGCAGCCGAACCAGCTGATCAAGATCGATGGCAAGACCATGGCCATCGCCTTTATGGGCAATGCCCAGCACCTCTTCTATCGCAAGGACATCCTCGACCAGGCGGGCATTGCCGAGCCCAAGTCCTACGAGGACATCCTCGCCGCTGCCGAAAAGATCAAGGCCGACGGCTTGATGGAATACCCGCTGGCCGCTTCGGACAAGCCCGGTTGGGATCTGGCCGCCGAATTCGTCAACACCTATCTCGGCACCGGCGGCGAATTCTTCGCTCCGGGTTCGGCTGAACTTGCCATCGACAACGAAAATGGCATGAAGACGCTCGAAACCATGCGCGCCCTGACCCAGTACATGGATCCGGACTACCTGACCTTCGACGCCAACGGCATCCAGGCCGAATACAAAGCCGGCAATGTCGCGATGATGGTCCAGTGGGGTTCGCTCGCTGGCGACATGCTCGACGGTGAAGGCGCTGCCGAAGGCGTTGTCGAAAACACCGTTCTGGCGGCGGCTCCCGTGATCAACGGCGGCACCACTCCGGCTGTGGCGCTCTGGTGGGATGGTTTCACCATTGCCAAGAACATCTCGGACGAAGACGCTGCCGCCTCGTTCCAGGCCATGGTCCACGGCATCAACCCCGAAATGGTTGCGGCGAACCCGACCGTTGCCACCTGGCTGGTCAAGGGCTACGAGCCGGGCCCGAACGCCGTTGGCGTGATCGCCACCGCAAATGCCGGTGCCCGTGCCTACCCGATGCAGCCTTACATGGGCCTGCTCCACACCGCTCTCTCTGCTGAATTGGCCGAATACATGGCCGGTTCGGAAGATGCGGCTCAGGCTCTGGCCGACGTCAAGGCAGCCTATGACACTGCTGCCAAGGAAGGCGGCTACCTCTAAGTCGGGCGCCTCTTTCCGAGGCTTGACTTGACTTCGAAGGGGTCTGCTCCTCCCTCGTGGTGGGCCCCTTCAACCCCGCGCCGCGGCCACGCCGTGGTGTTGGCGGCTGCTTGTCGCCGCGCTCCATTCATTTGCCGCGTATGGGAGGCATCAGATGCCGCATAAGACATTTTTTGCCTTCATCCTGCCCTCGCTGATCGCGATGGTCCTCTTCATCGCCCTGCCGATCGTCTCGGTCGTGGTGCAGAGCTTCCATGTCGAACACGGTCGAATTCTGGTTCAGGTCGAGAGCTGCCAGCCCTTTGGCGGCTGCACCACCGAGACCCGCGTCGACACGGCTGCCATGGCCGAGCTTCGTGAAGAGCAGCCCATGGGGCGCTTCAACAGGTTCGGAACCTACCTCAATCGCGGCCACCTTGCGGTCGACGAGATCGGCGCCATCCTTGCCAACAACAATGGCATCGGCGACATCGTCACCCGCATCTACAACCTGCCGCTTTATAAGGCGCTCGCCTTCACGCTGGTCTTTTGCTTCGTGGTGACGCCGATCGCCATGGCACTCGGCTTCATCATCGCGCTCGCGGTCAACACAGTGCCGAAGATGGTCAAGGGTCCGGTCATCTTCTTCTCGCTTCTGCCGATGATCATCACGCCACTGATCGGCTCGCTGATCCTTTATTGGATGATCCAGCCGAACGGCATTATCGGCGCCAACCTGCGCGTGCTCTTCGATGATCCGACCCTGTCGCTGCGCCAGTCGCCGTTGCTGACCTGGCTGTCCCTGCTGTTCTACGGCGTCTGGACCAACGCACCCTTCAGCTTCGTCGTCTTCTATGCCGGCCTCCAGACCGTTCCCGCCGACACGCTGGAATCGGCGATGATCGATGGTGCCAGCCGCTGGGAGCGCATCCGCTACGTCGTGATCCCTCATCTTGCGCCACTTGCGACCTTCGTGGCGCTGGTGCAGCTGATGGACAACTTCCGCGTCTTCGAGCCTATCGTCGGCTTCTCGGCCGAAGCCAATGCCACTTCGCTCAGCTGGCTGATCTTCAACGATCTTTCCGGCGACGCGCAGCTCTTCGGCTCGGCTGGTGCGACTTCGGTGATCACCATCATCGGCGTCATCATTCTGCTCTCCCCGGTGCTGGTCCGCACCTGGCGCGAATTCAACCACAAGGTGGTCTGATATGTCCGACACCGCAGTCTCTCAGCGTCGGCCGCTTGGCCTCAACATCGTCATCATCGGCTTCCTCGTGGTCTGGGTTGTGCTCGCTGCCTTCCCATTCCTGTGGACGGTGTGGGGTTCGTTCAAGGTCGAGCCGGACTTCTTTTCCCGGCAAAACTGGATCAACGCCATTACCGGCCCCTTCACCCAGCGCCAGACGGGCAGCGCCTTCACTGGTGACGGTTACTATGGCGCCTGGGTGACCCGCGAGTTCTGGCGCGCCGTCGCCAATACCGCGATCGTCACCGTTTCCGTAACGGTGATCTCACTGACGCTCGGCACGCTCGGGGGCTATGCGCTTGCCCGCTCAGGTCAGCGCTACGCCTTCTGGATCTTGATCGCCGCGCTGGTGTTCCGCGCCATGCCGCACATTACGCTCGTTTCGGGCTATCTGCTGCCCTTCTTCGAGCTCAATATCTGGGGCGTGCTGCCGACGTCGATCATCGTGCTCGTCGCGATCAACCAGCCCTTCACGCTCTGGATGCTGCATTCCTTCTTCCTCTCGATCCCCAAGGATCTCGATGAATCGGCAATGGTCGACGGCTGTTCGCGCTTCGAAGCCTTCCGCCGCGTCATCATCCCGGTCATGTGGCCCGGCGTCGTGACCACGGGCCTTTTCAGCTTCCTTCTGGCCTATAACGACTTTGCCGTGACCTCGATGCTGCTCAGCAGCGACAACCAGACCATGGTGCCCAAGATATCGAGCTTCCTTGGCTCGGTGCAGGAGCAGGGCAATGTCATGTTCGCCGTCGCCGCCGTGGTCTCGGCCACAGTGCCGCTCTTCATCCTCGTCCTCTTCTTCCAACGCCAGATCGTCAGCGGCCTGACCGCCGGCGCAGTGAAAGGCTAACTCCGATGGCCCAGATCCGTCTCAAGAACGTCTCCAAGCGCTGGAACAATTTCATCGGCGTCGACAACTTCAATCTCGATATCGCCGACCAGGAATTCCTTGTTTTGCTGGGGCCCTCGGGCTGCGGCAAGACCACGACCATGCGCATGATTGCGGGGCTCGAGGACATTACCGAAGGCGAAATCTGGATCGGCGACCGGCTGGTCAACAAGCTCGAGCCCAAGGACCGGGACATTTCCATGGTGTTCCAGAGCTATGGCCTTTACCCGAACATGACCGTCTACGAGAACATTCGCTTCCCGCTTAAGGTCCGCAAAGTGCCGGCCGAGCAGCACCATGAGCGCGTCATGGCGGCGAGCAAAATGGTCGAGCTAGATGACTTCCTGCAGCGCCGCCCGGCGGCCCTTTCGGGTGGCCAGCGCCAGCGCGTCGCGCTTGCCCGCGCTATCGTGCGCGAGCCCAACGCCTTCCTCATGGACGAGCCGCTGTCCAACCTTGACGCCAAGCTCCGCGTTTCGACCCGTGCGCAGATCAAGAACCTTCATCATACGCTCAAGCGCACGACCATCTACGTGACGCATGACCAGATCGAAGCCATGACCCTGGCCGACCGCGTCGTGGTCATGAGCAATGGGTTGATCCAGCAGGTCGGCACGCCGATGGAGATCTATGATCGACCGGCAAACACCTTTGTCGCGAGCTTTATCGGTTCGCCGGCCATGAACCTCGTGCACGGCGAAATCCACAATGGCGTCTTTACCGGCGATCATATCCGCGTCGATGGCCTCTCGACGCAGTTCAACGGCCCGGTGACCCTCGGCTTCCGCGCCGAAGATGCTGTCTTGGCCGACAGCAATTCCCACATCGAAGCGCCGATCTATAGTGTCGAGCTTCTGGGTGAGGCGACCATGATCTCGATGCGCGTTGCCGGTGAACTGGTGTCGATCAAGGTCGGCAAGGATTATCGCGCCGAAATCGGCGACGTGGTGCGCGTCAACATCGCCCCAAGTGCCTGCCACCTCTTTGACCGGTCCACCGGTCAGCGTATCGCTACGGCTGGATAAATGCCTGCCGGAGAAGCCAGAGTGGCTGAGACCATCGACGAAAAGCGCGCCGTCTTCGACGAGGCGGTGCAGCGCCACGGGTTGCAGCTGTCGGCTGACGAGGCCGAAAGCGTGCGAAAACTTGCCGACTGGATGAGCGACGGCCTGGCGTGTGTGGAGACCAACGCCAAGCCTGCGATCGACGCGACCGCAGACATGGCGCTCGATCTCTCGCTCTTCGAGCAAGGCAATATCCTGCGTGATGGCCGGCTGACCTCGGTCGCATTGGTGGAAGCCTATTTGCGCCGTATCGAGGCGCGCGATGGCGCTTATCGCGCCTTCTACGTGGTCGATCGCGAAGGCGCGCTTGCTGCTGCGAAAGAGGCTGATGCAGCCTTTGCCGAAGGCGTCGACATCAGCCACCTCCATGGCATTCCAGTTGGCATCAAGGACCTGATCGACGTATCGGGCCTCGCGACGACGGCGAACGCCCCGGGACGCAAGAACGCCTTCGCCGAAAAAGACGCCGAGGTTGTCCGGCGTTTGCGCGATGCTGGCGCCATCGTCATCGGCAAGCTTGCGACTTATGAATGGGGCACTGTCGGCCCAGACAATCGAGGCGCCTTTCCGCCAGCGCGAAATCCCTGGAGCCTCGAGCATATTACTGGCGGTTCGTCGTCCGGCAGTGCGGTGGCGGTTGCCGGCGGCTTGCTGCGCACGACGCTGGGCACCGATACCGGCGGCTCGCTGCGCGGACCCGCCTTCTATTGCGGCGTCGTGGGGCTGAAGCCGACATTCGACCTCGTGCCGCGCAGCGGCGTGTTGCCGATGTCGGACAGCATGGACCATGTTGGGCCCATGAGCGCGACCGTTGCCGAGGCTGCCGCCACGCTCGATGTCATTGCCGATTTCCCGCCGGGGGTATCGGCATCGGAAAAGCTTGGCCGGTCCATATCGGGGCTGCGCATCGGCTACGCCCGCAACTGGTTTGCCCAGGATAGCCAGACCTCGCCGGCGGTTCTGAGCGCCATAGACACGGCGATTTCGACCCTGTCGCAACTTGGCGCGATCATCGAGGAAGTCGAGCTTCCCGACTATTACAGCATCGAAGTAGCCGCCGCCGCGATCCTTCACAAGGAAAGCTTCGACTATCATGCGCAGAGCCTGCGTGATCGTCCCGACGACTTCGGCCGCCGCGCTTTCTTGAGCCTGGCCGCCGGCCTTGCTGTCACCGAGGATGAACTCGCCAGAGCGCGCGGGGCAGGGGAACTGTTCCGGGCTGAGGTCGACAGGCTTCTGCTCAGCCACGATGCCCTGATCACGGCTGGTGCGCTGACCACGGCGCTGCTGGCCGCGCCCTTCGAAAAAGAAGCCGTGTGGACGCCGATGCGCACCATTGGCTTTAACGTCAGCGGTCATCCCGTTCTGGCCATGCCCATCGGCTTCGACAATGGCTTGCCAATGGGCATGCAGATCGTCGGCAAGCACTGGGATGAAGCGACCATCGTTCAGATCGGTGACGCCTTTGAGCGCGCGACCGATCATGCCGTGCAACGGCCACCAGCGCTCACCTAAGAATATTACGACGATCAGCAGGTCGCCGTTTACAAACCTTGCATACGTATGCAAACTGTCTGCAACAGAATTCGGGAGGGCGTAAAATGCCGATCTGGCTCAAGCGCGGTAAGGATGTCGAGGAACGGGCAGAGGCGGATCGTCAGGTTCGCGCCACCGTGGAAGGTATTCTCGCCGATATCGAAAAGCGCGGCGACGCCGCGATCCAGGAACTGTCGGCCAAGTTCGACAAGTGGGAGCGCAAGGACTTTCGCCTGAGCCAGGCCGAGATTGACGAGTGCATGTCCCAGCTTACCGATCAGGATCTGAGCGACATCGAATTCGCCCAGACGCAGGTGCGCAACTTCGCCCAGGCGCAGCGCAATACGATGCAGGACCTCGAGGTCGAAACGCTGCCCGGCGTGACGCTTGGGCATAAGCATGTGCCGATCAACGCCGTGGGCTGCTACGTTCCTGGCGGCAAATATCCGCTGCTTGCGTCCGCCCACATGTCGGTGATCACCGCCAAGGTCGCCGGCTGCGAACGCGTCATCACCTGCGCTCCTCCGTTTGGCGGTAAGCCCGCCCCAGCCGTGGTCGCCGCGCAGGCCATGGCGGGCGCTGACGAAATCTATGTTCTCGGCGGCATCCAGGCCATCGGCGCCATGGCGATCGGCACCGAAACCATCGCCCCGGTCGATATGCTTGTCGGTCCCGGCAATGCCTTCGTCGCCGAAGCCAAGCGCCAGCTGTTCGGCCGCGTCGGCATCGACTTGTTTGCCGGCCCTACCGAGACCCTGGTCATCGCCGACGAAACCGTCGACGGCGAAATGTGCGCCACCGATCTTCTTGGCCAGGCCGAGCACGGCCCGACCTCGCCTGCGATCCTCCTGACCAATTCGGAAAAGCTCGCCCGCGAAACCATGGCCGAGATCGACCGCATTCTCGAAATTCTCCCGACCGGCGAAATCGCGCGCAAGTCGTGGCAGGATTTCGGCGAAGTCATTGTCTGCGACAGCTACGAAGAAATGCTGGCCGAAGCCGACCGCATCGCCTCCGAGCATGTCCAGGTGATGACCGATCGCGATATGTGGTTCCGCGATAACATCACCAACTATGGCGCGCTGTTCCTAGGGCCGCGCACCAATGTTGCCTATGGCGATAAGGTCATCGGCACCAATCATACTCTGCCCACCATGAAGGCTGCGCGCTATACCGGTGGTCTCTGGGTCGGCAAGTTCATGAAAACCTGCACCTGGCAAACGGTCACCACCGACGAAGCCTCGGCCATGATCGGTGAATACGGCTCGCGCCTCTCGATGCTGGAAGGCTTTGTCGGCCACGCCGAACAGGCCAATGTCCGCGTGCGCCGTTACGGCGGTCGCAACGTGCCCTATGGCACGGGCGCTGCACCGCGCACGCAAGCCGCCGAGTAGCCATGACACTGCCCCGCACCCCCAGCTTTCGCCTCGACGGCAAGCGTGCTCTCGTCACCGGGGGAACGCGAGGCATCGGGCTGGGTGCGGCGGTGGCACTGGCCGAGGCCGGCGCGGCGGTGACCATCGCCGCCCGCACCGCTTCGGATATCGAAACAGTCGTCAACGAGATGGCTGCTGCCGATTTTGCGGTCGAGGGCGTGGCGCTCGACATCACCGACAGCGACACTGTCAAAACCTTTGTCGACGATGTCGAACCGTTCCAGATCCTCGTCAACTCGGCCGGCACCGCGCGGCACTCCAGTTTCACCCAGATTACGCCCGCCAACTACCAGGCGGTGATGAACTTGAATTTAGGCGCGACGATCTTTGTCTCGCAGGCCATCGTTGCGCGGTTGCTGGCTGCGAGACTGCCCGGCTCGATAATCCACATCTCGTCGCAGATGGGGCATGTAGGCGGGCCGGCGCGCGCGGTCTACTCCGCCAGCAAACATGCTGTGGAGGGCCTCACAAAGGCCATGGCAATCGAGCTCGGGCCGAACAATATTCGGGTCAACACGGTGTGCCCGACATTTGTCGAAACCGAGTTGACGGCCAAGAACCTGAGCGACCCGGACTTCAGAAACTGGGTGCTCTCCAAGATCAAGCTTGGCCGGCTGGGAAGAGTGGAAGACCTGATGGGCCCGATCGTGTTTCTGGCGAGTGACGCCGCAGCACTGATCACCGGCACATCGCTTCTGGTGGATGGCGGATGGACGGCGGAGTAAAAAAGGCGGGCGTGACCTCCTCGCAAGTCGCCGAACATGCCGGCGTCTCGCAATCGGCTGTCTCGCGCACCTTCACGCCGGGCGCATCCATTTCCTCCAAGACTCGCCAGAAGGTTCTGGCTTCGGCCAAGGTGCTCGGCTACCGGCCCAATGCCATCGCCCGCTCGCTGATCACCAACCGCTCGCGCATCATCGCCGTGGTGATGGCTTATCTGGAAAACCTCTTCTACCCCGACGTGCTCGAAGAACTCGGCCGGGCGCTGGCTGCGGAAAACTACCACTTGCTGCTGTTCACCGGCTTCATGGATCGCGACAGCGACCCGGTTTTCGACCAGCTGATGCAGTACCGCGTCGACGGCATCATCCTTGCCTCGACCTCGCTTTCCTCAGAGCTTTCGGAAGAATGTGCCAGCGCGGGTATTCCGGTCGTCTTGTTTAACCGCACCACCGAGCGGGACGCGGTCTCGAGCGTCACCACCCGCAATAGGGAAGGCGGCAAGCGTATTGCCGAGTTCCTCGTCGCCGGTGGCCACAAGAGCTTTGGCTATATCGCGGGCCTTGAAAACTCATCGACCAATCGCGACCGCCACCAAGGCTATGTTGAAGGCTTGGCAGGTCACGGCATTACCGAGATTGCCTATGAAGTCGGCAATTACTCCCGGCCTGAGGCCGAAGCTGCGGCCCGCATGATGTTTTCGCGTCCTGACCGGCCCGAGGCGCTGTTTGTCGCCAACGACCACATGGCCGTCGCGGTGATGGACGTGGCGCGCTACGAATTCGGGCTCAAGATCCCCGAAGACATCTCCATCGTCGGCTATGACGATGTCGGTCCGGCCGTCTGGCGCTCCTACGGCATCACCTCCATGAGCCAACCGGTCAAGCGAATGGTCGAATCCACTGTCGACATCCTCATGGACCAGATCACCTCGGGCGAAATCGAAGCCGAGCATCGCATCCACAATGGCGAGCTCGTCGTACGCAGCTCAGCGCGGCATCCCGAGACCGGCATCGTCGAAGCCGACGGCCGCAAGATCTTCCGCCCTAAGGACGTTTGATCCAGGGGCACGTGCTTGCGCTATATGACGACCAAGCCTGCGTGCGTCTGCAAAGCTGCCCTCCTAAAGCAGCTTTGCGTCTCCTATGAGGACTGGGTCGACGGAGGCGATCACCTCCTTCCACGGCAAAGCGTCTCCTGCTGCCGCAGTCCGCTACAGCTAGACCCGCATGCGCGGATTTGCGCCGGTATTCACCGGTTTTCGCAGTTAGCCCTGGACGGCATCATCGAAAAAGACTGGCTGGGGAACCTGGATTCGAACCAAGATCGACGGAGTCAGAGTCCGCTGTTCTACCATTGAACTATTCCCCAGCAGAGCCTGCTCGGCTGGGCGGCGCGGGAGCGTGGCTCGCAGCGCGGCGCGGGGTTTCATTACGCAAAGCGGGGAGAGAGTGCAAGCTCCAGTGGCAAAGTTTTTGAGGCCTGGACTGTCTCGATGAATGGGGGATGAACAGAACCGCCATTGCGCTCGGACGCCCCTTGCTCTAGCCTCGCCTTCGACACGAAACAAAAGTGCGTTCGGGCGCGGATCGTCAACCGGTTCGGCGACCGCGCATCAAGGAGCAAAAGTGACCGATATTTCTCGGTCCGCCAATGCATCGGCGCCGCGCGCCGAGGCAGGGCCCGGTCAGCCATCCGGCGACAGCCGGGGGCGCAGCGCAGGCGCGCCGTCGCTTGCCGCACCGGATCCGCGGACGCCACCATCTTCCGGCCAACGCCGCCATCGCGGCCCGCTCTACGCTGCCCTTGACCTCGGCACCAATAATTGCCGCCTGCTTATCGCCCGTCCGCATGATCGCGGTTTTCGCGTGCTCGATGGCTTTACCCGCATCGTTCGCCTGGGCGAGGGCGTGTCGGTTACCGGGCGGCTGGGCGATGCCGCCATGGAGCGGACCATGGAAGCGTTGCGCCAGTGCCGTAACAAGCTGCGCGACCACCAGCCGACCCGCATGCGCCTGATCGCCACCGAAGCCTGCCGCGCTGCGGAAAACGGCCCGGCCTTTCTCGCACGGGTCAAAAGCGAGATCGGGCTCGATCTCGAAATCGTCGATCGCCGCACCGAGGCGGAGCTTGCGGTCACCGGTTGTGCCGACCTGATCGATGGCGAAACTTCGGGCGCCTTGATGTTCGATATCGGCGGTGGCTCGTCGGAATTGGCGTGGCTCGATTTCCGCGGCGGCCGTCCGCGGTCGCAGGGGCGGATGTCGGCGTCGATTCGCTCCTGGCAGTCGCTGCCGGTGGGCGTCGTGTCCATCGCCGAGCGCTTTGGCGGCGTCGACGTGACGCCTGAAGTGTTCGAAAACATGGTGCGCTATGTTTCGGAACACCTGCGCCAGTTCCGCGGCCGCGAAAAGCTGCGGCAGATGATCGGCACCCATCCGGTGCACCTGATCGGCACGTCGGGCACGGTGACGACCTTGGCCGGGCTGCATCTGGGCCTCGAGCGCTATGAGCGGCAAAAGGTCGACGGTCTCTGGATGAAGCGGCAGGATGTGGATGAAACCATGCGCGTGCTGCTCGACATGCCATTCGAGCGTCGCGTCGCTCATCCCTGCATCGGCAAGGACCGGGCCGATCTGGTGCTGCCCGGCTGCGCGATCTTCGAAGCCATCCGTCGCGAATGGCCGACCGAACGCGTGCGCGTTGCGGATCGGGGCTTGCGCGAAGGCATTCTGATCTCGTTGATGGATGCCGATCGCACCACCAAGCGCTTTGGGCGCTATCCGAAGGGGGCTGGCAATGGTCAATAGCAAGGCTCTGGGCACCGGCGGGCGCAAGTCCGACAAGGATCTGAAGATCCGCGTCAAGACGGCCAAGGGGCGCAAGGTCGCGTCCACTAAATGGCTCGAGCGCCAGCTCAACGACCCCTATGTGGCCCGCGCCCGATCGGAAGGCTATCGCTCGCGCGCGGCCTTCAAGATCAAGGAAATGAACGAGAAGCAGAAGTTCTTCAAAAAGGGCAGCCGCGTGGTCGACCTCGGCGCCGCACCGGGCGGCTGGTCGCAGGTGGCGGCGGCGGCGGTGGGCTCGACCGATGCCAACCCGCTGGTCGTGGGTATCGATTATCTCGACATGGATCCGATCCCCGGCGTCATCCTGTTCAAGAAGGATTTCACCGAAGACGACGCGCCGGGGCTGCTGATCGACGCGCTGGGCGGGCACAAGGCCGATGTGGTGATGAGCGACATGGCCTGGCCGACGACCGGCCATCGCGCCACCGATCACCTGCGCATCGTGCACCTGATCGAGATCGCAGCGGATTTTGCCATTCAGGTGCTGGCGCCGGGCGGTTCGTTCGTCGCCAAGGTGTTCCAGGGTGGCACCGAGCATGAGCTCCTGCATATGCTCAAGCGCCATTTCAACACGACCTTTCACATCAAGCCGCCATCGAGCCGCAAGGATTCGGCGGAGGCGTATCTGGTGGCGAAGGGGTTCAAGGGTTCGAACGTAGCTGAGAACGCTGAAGAAGAGCGGTAGGCCCCCTCACCCGGCCGTTGGCCGACCTCTCCCCCATAGGGAGAGGTGTCGCTGCGCGACGAACGCGGTTGTGCACCCACCTCTCCCTATGGGGGAGAGGTCGCCGCGAAGCGGCGGGTGAGGGGGCCTTCTTAGTGCACCCCATCCCGCGCCGAGAGCTGGTGCCCGGCATTGCGCGGCAGGCGCAGGTAGAGGATCGTGGCCAGTGCGCCCACGGCAGCCACGACATAGAAGGCCATGTGGAAATCGCTGAGCGCCAGTTCGTCGCCGCCGCGTAGCCGGTGCGCAAGCTCCAGGGTGCCACCGCCGAGGGCGACGCCCATGGCGAACATGAGTTGGCCCCAGACCTGGCTCATCGTGTTGGCTTGGCCCGCATCCTTATCCTCGACATCGGCGAAGGTGAAGGCGTTCGAGCCTGTCCAGAAGGTCGATTGCCAGAAGCCGGTAAAGACTAGGATGGCCAGCATCAGCGGGATCGGCGTGCCGGGCTCGTAAAAGCCCATGACCAGGATACCGGCGGCCGAGATGGCTGTGGACGCGACCAGAGGATACTTGAAGCCCCAATGGGCGAAGATCCAGTTGGCGACGAACTTTGCGGCCAGCGCACCGACGGCGCCGGCAAAGGTCACCATGCCCGATTGAAATGGCGTGAGGCCGAAAGCCAGCTGCAGCATCAACGGGAAGAGGAACGGCACCGCGCCTTGGCCGAGCCGGAAGAAGGTGCCGGCGACCATGGTGATGCGGAAATTGCGCACAGCAAGGAGGCGCAGGTCGAGCAGCGGATATTCGGTCGAGAGCGCGTGGCGCACATAGATGTAGCCAAGCCCAATGCCCAGCGCCGCGGAAACGACACCATAGATAGGGGGCAGGGCGGGGAGGCTCACCACCGAACAGCCGAAAGCAAACAGGGCAAAGGCGAGGCCCGCCAGAACGAAGCCCGGCCCATCGATCTTGCGCGGTGCGCTCCTTTCGTCATTGGGCAAGGCAAGGCCGACCAGCACGATGCCCAGCATTCCGATCGGGATGTTGATGATGAAGATCCAGTGCCAGGAGAAAAACGTCGTCAGAAAGCCGCCAAAGGGCGGGCCGACGATCGGGCCGATCAGCGCCGGAATGGTGAGCCAGGCCATGGCGTCGACCAGCTGGTGACGCGGCGTCATGCGCACCAGCACCAGACGGGCCACGGGCCCCATCATCGCGCCACCCATGCCCTGGATGAACCGGGCGCCGACGAACTGCTCCAGCGAACCGGAAAAGGCGCAACAAAGCGACCCTATCATGAAGACCAGCATGGCGACGCGAAACACGCGCCGGGCGCCGAAACGGTCCGCCATCCAGCTTGAAATCGGGATGAAGATTGCCAGCGCCACAAGATAGGCGGTCAGCGCGAGCTTGAGCGATATCGGTTCGGTGCCGATATCGGCGGCGATCGCAGCGAGCGAGGTCGCAATAACGGTGGAGTCCATGTTCTCCATGAACAAGGCCGTGGCCAGGATCAGCGGTGTCGTCCGGGACAAAGGTCCTCCCGCGCCGGTTCGTGCCGGCTATTCTTTTGCTATGGCGCGGTGGCCTGAAACAGTGCTGCCGGCATCGGGCGGCAGGCGGAAATAAACAATACCGGCAAGGGCGCTGAGGCCACCCACCACGAAAAAGGCGATCTGGAAATTGATCAGCGACAAGGCGCCGCCGGTGTAATGGCGCGAGATTTCGATGATCGCACCGGCGACGGCAACGCCGAAGGCGACTGAAAGCTGCTGGGCCACGGCAACGATCGCTGTTGCCTGGCTCGCTTCCTCATCGGAAATGTCGGCATAGCCGATGGCGTTCGAGCCGGTGAAGAACATAGAGCGCAAAATGCCGCCCACCAGCAGCACGCCCATGATCAGCGGCACCGCGGTTTCGGCCGTGAAGAGGCCCTGTGCCGCGATCAGCACGCCGCCAAAGGCTGCAGCGACACCCAGCACGCGCGGAAAACCGAAGCGGGCAAACATGCGCTCTGCCAGGAACTTGCTCATGATGGCGCCGATCGCCGAAACGAAGGTGATTGCGCCTGATTGGAACGGGTTAAGCCCGAAGCCGAGCTGCAGCATCAGCGGCAGGAGAAAGGGCAGGGCGCCCACTCCGATGCGAAACAGCGATCCGCCGGTGATCGAGGATCGGAACAGGGAGTGACGGAAAAGGCGCGGGTCGAGCAGAGGATATTTTATGCGCCGCGCATGAAGAAGATACATGACCCCTGCCGTGACCCCCACGGCAAGCGTGAGGTAGCCGTAAAGGATCGGCAAGGCCGGCAGGCTCACGACCGAAAGGCCGAACACGGTGCCTGAAAAAGCGATGGCCGCGATAAAGAAGCCAACCAGATCGACGGGCCGGGGCGTTCGCTCGTCCGGTACTTTGAGGTAGATGCCAGCGAGGATTATGCCGGCAATGCCGATCGGGATGTTGATCCAGAAGATCCAATGCCAGCTGAGATAGGTGGTCAAAAACCCGCCGATCAACGGGCCGGTGACCGGCGCCACCAAAGCTGGGATCGTGAGCCACGCCATGGCCGAAACCAGCTCGTTGCGCGGCGTGGAACGCACCAGCAAGAGGCGCCCCACTGGCGTCATCATCGACGAGCCGATGCCCTGGAAAAACCGCGAGAAAACAAAGCTTTCGAGGGAAAATGCAAAGCTGCAGGCAAGAGAGCCGAGCATGAAGACGAAGATCGCCAGCCGGAAAATATTTTTCGCGCCATAGCGATCGGCCATCCAGCCGCTGATCGGAATAAAGATCGCCAAGGCCACGAAATAAGCGGTGAGCGCGAGCTTGAGCGCGATCGGCTCGGTGCCGATATCGGCGGCGATGGCCGGCAGGGATGTGGCGATAACGGTGGAATCCATCTGTTCCATGAACAGGGCCACCGCCAGGATGAGCGGGGTAACGCGGATCAAAAGCCTAATCCGATGAACTGGAGAGCGGCGCGAAGGCGGCCAGGTTCACTATGTGCCCGGGCCAGTGCCTGCACCAGCAAAACTTCTGGCAAATAGCGATATTTTCCGCATCAGGCGCGGGAACCACTGGCCGGCGATGCGGCAAACCTTGTCCTGATAGCACCGGCCCGGCACTTGAGCTAGGTGTTCCGGCGCATTGCCGTCCATCGCCCACTCGCTTTGCAATCTGCCGCCGCGGTGCTATTGACCCTCGCCAACCTGAACCGGCGTCTTCTCCGCAGCGGTTCCGTTCCACTCATTTCTGATGCGATCAGAAGGCAGGAAGGGTCTGGCCTTGGCAAAGATTATTACCACCGCAACCGGCGACTATGCGCTCACCTTCGACGACGTGCTGCTGCAGCCTGCGCGCTCCGATATTTTGCCGACCGAAACCGACATCGCGACCTATGTCACCAAGGACATAAGCCTTAACCTGCCCATCCTGTCCTCCGCCATGGACACGGTGACCGAAGCCAATATGGCGATCGCCATGGCGCAGGCCGGGGGCTTGGGCGTCATCCACAAGAACCTGACCGCCGCAGAACAGGCCGAGCAGGTGCGGATGGTGAAGAGCTTTGAATCGGGCATGGTGGTCAACCCGATTACCATCGGCCCCGAAGCGACCCTCGCCGACGCGCTGGCACTGATGCAGAAGTCGCGCATTTCCGGCATTCCGGTGGTCGAAAATGGCGGCACCGGCGGCCGCGCCATCGGCAAGCTGGTCGGCATCCTCACCAATCGCGATGTTCGCTTTGCGTCTCATCCGGCCCAGCCGATCCGCGAGCTGATGACGCACCAGAACCTCATCACCGTGCGCGACGGCGTGAGCAAGGACGAGGCCAAGGTGCTGCTGCACAAGCACCGGATCGAAAAGCTGCTGGTGGTCGACGAGGATTATCGCTGCATCGGCCTCATCACCGTCAAGGACATCGAAAAGGCGCAGCTCCATCCCAATGCGGTCAAGGACGAGCAGGGACGGTTGCGCGTAGCGGCCGCTTCGACCGTCGGCGACAACGGTTTCGAGCGCTCGCTGGCGCTGATCGAGGCTGGGGTGGACCTCCTGGTGATCGACACGGCGCATGGTCACTCGGTGCGCGTCGCCGAAGCCGTCGAACGCGTGAAGCGCGAAAGCAATTCGACCCGCATCGTCGCCGGCAATGTCGCGACCGCCGAGGCGACCAAGGCGCTAATCGATGCCGGCGCTGACGCCGTCAAGGTGGGTATCGGGCCGGGCTCGATCTGCACGACGCGCATCGTCGCGGGCGTCGGCGTGCCGCAACTGGCAGCCGTCATGGCCTGCGCCGAAGAAGGCCACAAGCAGGGCGTCCCGGTAATCGCCGATGGCGGCATCAAGTTCTCGGGCGACATGGCCAAGGCCCTCGCCGGCGGCGCCTCCTGCGTCATGGTGGGCTCGTTGCTGGCAGGGACCGACGAGGCGCCGGGCGAAGTGTTCCTCTACCAGGGCCGCTCCTATAAATCCTATCGCGGCATGGGCTCGGTCGGCGCCATGGGTGCGGGCTCGGCGGATCGCTATTTCCAGCAGGATGTGCGGGACCAGATGAAGCTCGTGCCCGAGGGTATCGAGGGTCAGGTGCCGTATAAGGGCCCGGTGGGGGCCGTCCTCCACCAGCTCGCCGGCGGCCTGCGGGCCTCGATGGGCTATACCGGCGCCCACACACTCGAGGATTTCCGCGACAACGCCACCTTCGTGAAGATTTCGGCGGCGGCGCTTGGCGAAAGCCATGTGCATGACGTGACCATCACGCGGGAAGCGCCGAACTATCGCAGCGGGCGGTAACGGCGGAAGCAGGGCACCAGTAGACCTCATCCTGAGCCTGTCGAAGGACGAGGTCGTGGCACGATCTCGTGTACCCGACCTCGTGGTTCGACAAGCTCACCATGAGGTCTCAGGGCTGAGTGGTGCCGCGGCTCACTTCGGCTCATGCCTCCAGTTCATCAGCGAATAGCGCCACCTGGTGTCGGTGATATCGCCATCCGGGCGTTGCTTGAGATGCCGGTGCACATAGCCGACGACCTTGCGCATCTGGGCGAAGTCGTCGTCGGTGAGTTCGGCCACCTTCTTGCGCTTGATCTCGACGATGCGGCGGCCCGAATGGTGGCCGACGGACTCTTCTCCCTCGTCGCGATCCTTGGGCCAGCCGACTTCCTTGCTGTGCTCGGTGTCGAGCCACTTTTCGAGCGCGGCCGGCGCCATGTTGACGGCCTCGCCGAACTCCTTTCGGATGTCGTCCTTTTCGTCGTCGGTCATGCCAGCATTCTCCGTTCGGCAAGCAACGGCTGGCGCTGCGCCCACGTTCCGAATCTGAAATCAACGGCTTAGCCGCAGCACGCGATTCTTTACCGGAGCTTCACCATGCCTCTCGTCGACAAGCTCCTGATCCTCGCCATGGGCGCGCAGGTGTTGCTGACCGTTGCCATTCTCGTGCTTATGGGGCGCGAGCGCGTGCCGAGGGTCATGAGCGGCGAGATCAACGTCGCTGACATTGCGGTGGACCGCACGGCCTATCCGCTCAAGGCGCGGCTTCTGTCCAACAGTTTCGACAACCAGTTCCAGCTGCCGATGCTGTTCTTTGTTGCGACGCTGCTGGCCTTGCAAACCGGGCTTGTGGGCTGGGTCGAGGTCGTGCTCGCCACTCTGTTCGTGGCGCTGCGCTATGTGCATGCCATTATCCACGTCAGCACCAATCGCGTGCATCGCCGCTTTGCCGCCTATAGTGCCGGCCTTGCCGTGCTTGCCCTGTTCTGGCTATGGCTGCTGTTCCGCATCCTTTCTCTGCCGAGTATCTGACCCATGCGCCTTCCCGGCCGTCTCGCCGCCGCCATCGAAGTCCTGACCGATGTCGAGACGCGCAAGCGTCCGGTATCGGAGGCGCTCAAGGCCTGGGGCATCAACAATCGCTTTGCCGGGGCAGGGGACCGCGCCGCTATCGGCAATCTCGTCTATGACGCGCTGCGACGCCGCGCCTCGCATGCCTTTGTCATGGGCGACGACAGCCCACGCGCGCTCGTGCTCGCCGTTGCCATGCGCAACTGGGGCGACACTGCCGAGGCGCTGAATGCGGCATTTGCCGACGACAGCCACGCGCCCGAAGCGATCGACGACATCGCCATCAACGACATCTCGAATGCGCCCGATTGGGTGCGCGCCGACGTCCCCGAATGGCTCGCGCCATCTCTCGAACGGGCTTTCGGGGCCAACTGGATCGCCGAGGGCGAGGCCATGACCGGCCGTCCGTCGCTCGATCTGCGCGCCAATGCCCTCAAAGCGTCGCCTGAAAAGGTGATGCGCTCGCTGGCGCGGTTCACGCCCGCCCAGACCGCCATCGCCCCTTTCGGCCTGACCATGCCTGCCGGTCCGCGCGATGCGCGCACGCCCAATGTCACGACCGACGAAGGCTATCTCAAGGGCTGGTTCGAGGTGCAGGACCAGGGCAGCCAGATCGTCTCCGCCATTGCTGGCGCGCGCGAGGGCGAGCAGGTGCTCGATCTTTGTGCAGGGGCGGGGGGCAAGACGCTGGCGCTGGCCGCCACAATGGGCAATTCCGGCCAGATCTTCGCCTATGACGCAGACCGCAATCGCCTCGCGCCCATCTATGATCGGCTTAAGCGCAATGGTGTACGCAACGCCCAGGTGCGCGCGCCGAACCCCGGCGCGCTCGATGATCTTGCGGGCAAGATGGACCGCGTCGTCATCGATGCGCCCTGCACCGGCACCGGCACATGGCGCCGCCGTCCGGACACCAAGTGGAAGCTCAGCCCTGAATTGTTGGCCCAGCGCCAGGCCGAACAGGCCGCTTTGCTCGAAGAAGGCTTGCGCTACCTCAAGCCGGGCGGCACCCTGGTCTACATCACCTGCTCGATCCTGCCGGAAGAGAACGACGACCAGATCGTGGCGCTAAAGGCTGCGCATCCTGAACTAACGACCGTCGATATGGCGCAGGCCTGGCGTTCCGCCCTAATCACAGATCTGCCTGAAAGCTTGGCGACGGTCGTAGGCGGCCTCTGCCTCACGCCCCGCCGCACCAACACCGACGGCTTCTACATCCACCTGCTGCGCAAGGTCCAGTGAACCACCGAAGGCTCCATTTCGTTCTCTCTTCAACCTCACAGTTGATCGGAGACACTCATGTCCGCCGCCGCGACCGAACACCGGACTCCACAGTCCTGGGTCACCCTCGCCATCTTCCTCGCTCTTGTTGTGGGCGTCGGTGCTCTGATCGGCACCCAGACCGCGCCCGGTCCATGGTATGCCGAGGTTGAAAAGCCGCCGCTGAACCCACCCAACTGGGTTTTCGGTCCGGTCTGGTTTGCGCTTTATGTGCTGATCGCCATCGCCGGCTGGCGCACCTGGATGCGCGATCCCAAATCAACGGCGATGAAGTTCTGGGGTGCGCAGATGCTGCTCAACTGGGCCTGGTCGCCGGTCTGGTTCGGCGCCAACATGCCCTGGCTCGCCTTCGCCATCATCATCGCCATGTGGCTTTCGATCGCGGGCTTCATCGTCACTGTTCGCAAGCGCGATACGCTTTCGGCATGGCTCTTCGCGCCCTATCTCGCCTGGGTGAGTTTTGCGACCTACCTCAATCTTTCAATCGCGCTTCTCAATTAGGCAGTCGCCGGTTCGCCACGGACCGATCGCTTTTCCAGCCGGCGGGCCCAGCGCACCGCCGGCTGCTCGATCAAATAGAAGCTCAGCGTCGCAACGATGAGCGTCGCCGCGATCACTCCGGCGCTGGTCAAGAGCCAGTTGCTCCAGCCATCGGGTTCCCATGTCCTGAAAGCTGGCGGCCAGACAAACGGCGCCAGCCACATGAGCAGGAAGTGCCAGATGTAAATTCCGAACGAGATCTTGGCGATGAACCGCACTGGCCCTCCGTCCAGCCATTTGCCAACGCGCACGGATAGTGACAGCGCCACCAGAGCCACGCCCATTGCCAGTGGCATCCATGGAAAACCATAGGGAAGTTGGAGCCAGCCGTACCCTTCCGTCGGACCGCCGATGTGAAGGGCCATGACCATACCGGCCACCAACACCGCCGCGACACCCAGCACGTCGAAGCCTGGATGCCGCCAGCTCTTGAGCATGACCTGCACACCGGACGCCAACGAGCCCAAAGCAAACACTGCAAAGAACCCCACCGGATTGTAGAACGGCATCCAGGCCTTGGCGCCGCCGATCAGGCCATGGTCCCAGCCGCGCTCCACGTCGTCGATCGGCGCATAGACAACGATCAAAGCATGCGCGCCGAGCACCAGTCCGATGACCGGCAGCCACAGCAGTCGCGATGTCCATCCCTTGCGCCCCGCGGCAAACAGCAGGCCCAGGCAAAGCGGCAGCAGCAAATAGGACGTGACCTCAAAGCCGATCGACCAGAGCGGTCCATTATTGTCGACCGGAAAGAGCGTCACCCAATGCCAGTCGCTGACCAGCAGCGCGCCAGCGAAGAACCGGAACAGCGTCTGACCATCGGCCACCGCATTGCCGATCCAAAGATCAAGCACCAGGCTGACCACCAAGGCCAGCCAAAACCCCGGCACGATCCGCGCCAGCCTGCGCATCCAATAGATTCGCATCGACGGCATCGGTTCGCCAGCATCCAGCGCCAGCCAAAACGGGCGAGCCAGAAGATAACCGCTGAGGACGAAGAACACGGTAACCCCAAAACTGCCCATGACGAAGAACTTGATCAAGGGCTGCACCGCTTCCGGTACCCGCCCCATGTCCATGCGGGCGGCGAGATGGTGTATCACCACGGCAATGCAGGCCAAGGCGCGCAGGAAATCTGCCCCATGCAAGCGGTTCGGTTCGGACATCGGCTATTCCCTGGTAAAGCTGCGTCGCAGAACGCCCGCGATCTCTCCCGCGTTGCCCTGCAAAACTCAAGGCCGCTCTGCATCCGAGGCGCTTGCCTAAAAGCCGGGGCAGGGCTAAAGCCTCGCCATGCTGCACCCAGATATTGCCCCGCTTAACGACACCATCCTGATCGTCGATTTCGGCTCGCAGGTCACTCAGTTGATCGCACGCCGCATTCGCGAAACCGGCGTTTATTGCGAGATTCATCCCTTCCAGTCCGCTGGCGCCGCTTTGGCAGCCCTGAGGCCAAAGGGCGTGGTTCTGTCGGGCAGCCCGGCCTCCACGCTGGACGAAAACGCACCCACCATTGATCCGGCCATCCTTGCCGCAAACATCCCGATCCTTGGCATTTGCTATGGCCAGCAGGCGCTCTGCATGGCGCTGGGCGGCAAGGTCGAAGCAGGCCATCATCGCGAATTTGGCCGTGCTGAATTGACGGTTCAGAAGACGAGCTCGCTTTCGGAAGGCGTGTGGCCGCTTTCGACCTCGCACCAGGTCTGGATGAGTCACGGCGATCGCGTTGTATCGCTCCCCGAGGGCTTCGAGGTCGTCGGCACCTCGCCTAACGCGCCTTTCGCCATGATCGCCAATGAAGAGCGCCGCATCTGGGCCGTGCAGTTCCACCCCGAAGTGGTGCACACGCCCGACGGCTCCAAGCTCTACGCCAATTTCGTACACCACATCTGCGGCATCCAGTCCAACTGGACCATGGCCGCTTACCGCGACAAGATGATCGAAAAGATCCGTGCTCAGGTCGGCACCGGCCGCGTCATCTGCGGCCTCTCCGGCGGCGTTGACTCATCGGTCGCCGCCGTGCTGATCCACGAAGCCATCGGCAATCAGCTCACCTGCATCTATGTCGACCATGGCCTGATGCGCCTCAACGAGACCGAGCAGGTCGTCACCATGTTCCGGGATCAGTACAATATCCCGCTGGTGCACGTTGATGCGTCGAAGAAGTTCCTGGGCGAACTCGAAGGCCAGGTCGATCCCGAAACCAAGCGCAAGATCATCGGACGCCTCTTCATCGAAGTGTTCGAGGAAGAAGCCAAGAAGATCGGCGGCGCCGACTTCCTGGCCCAGGGCACGCTCTACCCCGACGTCATCGAATCCGTGTCCTTCTCCGGAGGCCCTTCGGTCACCATCAAGTCGCACCACAATGTTGGCGGCCTGCCCGAGCGCATGAACATGCAGCTGGTCGAGCCGCTGCGGGAGCTGTTCAAAGACGAAGTCCGCGCCCTCGGCCGCGAACTGGGCATTCCCGAAAGCTTTATCGGCCGCCACCCCTTTCCGGGCCCTGGCCTTGCCATTCGCTGCCCGGGCGGCATCACGCCGGAAAAGCTCGACATCCTGCGCCAGGCCGACGCCATCTATCTCGACGAAATCCGCAAGTCCGGCCAATACGACCAGATCTGGCAGGCCTTTGCCGTGCTGCTCCCGGTCCAGACCGTCGGCGTCATGGGCGACGGGCGCACCTACGAATTCGTCTGCGCCCTGCGCGCCGTGACATCCGTCGACGGCATGACCGCCGACTTCTACCAGTTCGACATGAACTTCCTCGGCAAGACGGCCACCCGCATCATCAACGAAGTGCGCGGCATCAACCGGGTGGTCTACGATGTGACATCCAAGCCGCCTGGGACGATCGAGTGGGAGTAAGGCTTATTCCGTTGTCCAGTCGGCGATCTGCAGCCCTGCCACCCGCTTGAATTCACCGACATTGTTGGTGACGAGCGTCAGTCCTCTGGCCTTGGCCTGCCCTGCGATCAGCACGTCGTAGGGGCCAATCGGTGTACCCGCTCGCGCCAATTCGGCTCGAATCTCTCCGGCAATGCGAGCATCGTTCTGGTCTAATTCCAGAAGGCAAAAATCTCTCAGCAGCAGGCGAAGAGTTTCGAGGTTATACTCGACGCGTTGGCTCTTATAAGCGCCGAAGTAGAGTTCATGAGCAACGATCGCCGACACGGCAATGTCGCCAACCTTTTGTGCTTGCACCTGAAGCGCCAAGGCGGCTGAGCGACCGGACACCAGACTTATGACGGCGTTGGTATCAAGCGCCCACTTCATCAGCGAAACAGGCCTTCCAGATCCGGCCGGATCTGTTCGGCAGGCTGCTCACGGCCACCTTCGAGAAAGTCACTGGATACGCCACGCGCAATGGCGGCCCGCAGGAAAGCCCAAGGTTGGGCATCCTCGGCTCGAGGACGCAGGATCAGCGCATCGCCCTCCCTTGTTATTTCCACTTCGTCGACGTCGAAGCGGAAGTCTTTTGGCAAGCGAACCGCTTGCGAGTTGCCGGACTGAAACACCTTCGCACGTTGCGTCACTTTGCGGCTCCCGTATATTCGAAATAGTATATACATCAAGATCAACGTTTGCAATGCGCTAGAGCTTGCATCCGCAAAATTTGCTTTCCCCAAGCCTCGTGTTAAAGACGCGTTCAACTGCCGTCCAAAGAGACCCACATGTCCAACGAGAACATTTTCC
This sequence comes from Devosia rhizoryzae, assembly GCF_016698665.1. Lineage (NCBI taxonomy): Bacteria > Pseudomonadati > Pseudomonadota > Alphaproteobacteria > Hyphomicrobiales > Devosiaceae > Devosia > Devosia rhizoryzae. Next base: position 1,710,714 of record NZ_CP068046.1, on the reverse strand, counting down.
GCGAAGTTGACGAGGAGCTGCGCTCCGACCGGATGCGAGCGCTTTGGCGGCGTTTCGCGCCTTTCGTCATCGGCGGAGCGGTGGCCATCGTCTTGCTGGTGGCAATCAACGAAGGCTGGTCCTGGTACAGCAACAGCCGTTCGGCCGAAGGCTCGCAGCAGCTTTATGCGGCGCTCGACGCGGCCGAAGCGGGCGATATTGCCGGCGCGGAGACGCAGCTCGACGCCATCGCCGCCAATCCTTCGGGCGGCTACGGCACCTTGGCGCAGTTCCGCAAGGCAGCGCTCCTTGCCGAGCAAGGTGACAGTGCTGGCGCCGTTGCTGCTTATGACGCTTTGTCGAGCAGCCAGTCCAATCCGCGGTTGCGTGAGCTGGCGCTGCTTCTCGCCGGTAACGTGCTGGTCGACACGGGAACCGTTGCCGATGTCGAGGCGCGCCTCGGCACGCTCGCGACCGATGACAGCCAGATGCGGCGCCCGGCGCGTGAGCTGCTTGGCCTCGCGCACTACAAGGCTGGCGACTTCGCCGCTGCGCAGCAGAATTTCGAGGCTGTCCTCAACGACCCGCTGGTGCAGTCGCCGGTGCGTAGCCGCGTGAGCTTCTATATCGCACAGATGCTCTCCGACGGGGTCATCGCTGCCGAAACGCCCGCCCAAGACGCTGCAGATGCGGTGGACGCTATTGTCCAAGACGACGCTGCCGAGCCTGCTGTCACCGAGCCGGTTGCTGAATAGACATGACGGTCACACTTGCCATTGTCGGTCGACCCAATGTCGGCAAGTCGACGCTGTTCAACCGCCTGGTCGGCCGCAAGATCGCGCTGGTCGATGATACGCCCGGCGTTACCCGCGATCGCCGCGAAGCCGAGGGCCGCATCGCCGACCTCACCTTCAAGGTGCTCGACACGGCGGGCTACGAGGACGTCAAGGACGGCTCGCTCGAAGACCGCATGCGTCAGCAGACCGAAACCGCCATCCGCGACGCCGACATCATCTTGTTCATGATCGACGCGCGTGCCGGCGTCGTGCCGCTCGACCAGCGTTTTGCCCAGGTGCTGCGCAAGGCGGGCAAGGACGTTCACCTCGTCGGCAACAAGGCCGAAAGCCGGGCGGCAGAAGATGGTCTGGTCGAAGCGTTCAAGCTCGGCTTTGGTGAGCCGATCGCGCTTTCCGCCGAGCATGGCCTGGGGCTTTCGGAACTCTACTCCATCGTTTCCGCGGCGATCGATAAGGCCAATGAGAAGCAGGCGGCGGAAGAGGCGGCTGCTGTCGGCGATCTCGACATCATGCCCGAGGTCGATGTCGACATCACGCCTGACATGCTCGAGGGGGAGGGCGAGGACGCCACCTTGCGCTGGAACCCCAAGCGCTATCTCAACGTCGCCATTGTCGGCCGCCCCAATGCGGGCAAGTCGACGCTGGTCAACCGCATGGTCGGCGAGGACCGCGTGCTGGTGGGCCCGGAAGCAGGCATCACGCGCGACAGCATTCTTGTTCCCTGGGAATGGGAAGGCCGCACCATCAATCTCGTCGACACCGCCGGCATCCGCCGCCGCTCGCGTGTGCATGAAAAGCTCGAAAAGCTGGCCGTCGGCGACTCGCTGCGCTCGATCCAATATGCCGAAGTCGTGGTGCTGTTGCTTGATGCCACGATCCCCTTCGAAAAGCAGGATCTGGCGCTGGCCGATCTTGTCGAACGCGAAGGCCGGGCCATGGTCATTGCGCTCAACAAGTGGGACCTGATCGAGGACAAGAACGAAAAGCTCAAGGAACTGCGCGAGGAATGCGAGCGCCTGCTGCCGCAATTGCGCGGCGTGCCGCTGGTGACGCTCTCGGGCTTGACCGGCCGCAACATCGACAAGCTGATGGACGCGATCTTTTCCATCGAGCGGAGCTGGAATGCGCATGTCTCGACCAGCCGGCTTAATCGCTGGCTCGCAGGCATGATCGAGGGCCATCCGCCTCCGGCCGTTTCGGGCCGCCGCCTCAAGATGCGCTATATGACGCAGGCCAAGACGAGGCCCCCCAGCTTCATCATTTTCGCCTCGCGGCCTGATGCCGTGCCGGCCTCATACCAGCGCTATCTGGTCAATGGGCTTCGCGAAGCCTTCGATATGCCGGGCACGCCGATCCGCATCTGGCTGCGTGGCGGCAACAATCCGTATGCCGACAAGAAGTAGCATCGCTCTTCACAACGGGCGGACATGCCCTATAGTGCGCGCGTCGTAACACCCCGCCACTGGTCGCGGCGTGCCAACATTGCACTTTGTTGCTTACAGAACTCATTATCGTCGTCGTTCTTACCCTCGTGAACGGCGCCCTGGCCATGTCCGAACTGGCCGTTGTTTCCGCCCGCGGCGCCCGCCTCAAGGTCATGGCCGAACAGGGCAATAAGGGGGCGGCTACGGCCCTCAAGCTGGCCGAAGATCCCGGCAAATTTCTCTCTTCCGTCCAGATCGGTATCACCCTTGTCGGCGTCCTTTCGGGTGCCGTCTCAGGCGCGACGCTGGGCCTTCGCCTGACCGGCTGGCTCTCCTCGGTGGGCGTGCCCGACAACATTGCCGATGTGGCCGGTGTCGGCCTCGTGGTCGTTGCCATCACTTATATCAACCTGATCCTGGGCGAACTGGTGCCCAAGCAGATCGCCCTCCGCAATCCGGAAGGCGTTGCGGCGCGCGTGGCGCAGCCGATGAAGATCATCGCGCTGGTCGGCACGCCGATCGTCTGGCTGCTCGATATCTCCGGCAAGCTCGTGCTGCGTCTCCTTGGGCAGGGCGAGCAGAACGACGAGCAGGTCACCGAGGAAGAGCTGCGCACCGTCATCGCCGAGGCGACCACGGCCGGCGTCATCGAAACCGAAGAGCACTCGATGATCTCGGGCGTCATGCGTCTCGCCGACCGCTCCGCCCGCGGCCTGATGACGCCGCGTCTCGACGTGGTCGTCATCGACGTCGAGGACAGCTACGAGGAAAACCTGGCCACCATCCTTGCCAGCAATCATTCCAAGGTTCTGGTGCAGGAGGGCAATGCCGATTCCATCCTCGGCATGCTGGCGCTGGCAGATCTCTTGCCGCCGCTTGCAGCGGGTCAGCAGCCTGATCTGCGCAGGCTGGTAAAGTCCGTGCCGGTCGTCATGGAACACGCGACGGCGCTCGACGTGGTCGAGGCGATCCGCAAGTCTCCGGCCCAACTCGCGCTCGTCGTGGACGAATACGGGCACTTCGAAGGCATCATCACCTATGGTGACGTGCTTGAGGTCATTACCGGCTATACCGAAGAAGTGGGTGACGAACAGGCCGTGGTGCAACGCCAGGATGGCTCGTTCCTCGTTGCTGGCTGGATGCCGGTGGACGATTTCAGCGAGCGTTTCAAGGTGCCTGTTCCCAAGGATGCCCGGTATGAAACCGTCGCCGGTTACGTTCTTTCGGTGCTCAACCACCTGCCTTCGGTCAGCGAATGTTTTGAGCGTGACGGCTGGAAATTCGAGGTCATGGACCTCGACGGTCGTCGCATCGACAAGGTGCTGATGTCGCCGCTCGCGGCCGCAGTCTAAGGGGTGGGGCTAAAGCCCCATCCCAAACCACACGGTGCCATTGTCGCGGCGGAGCTCTTCGAAGTTCTTGCCCCAAAAGGCAATGCCGCCGTGATTGGCGGCGCCAGCACCAAGATGGATTCCCTTGACGCCCGCTTCGCGTGCCTGCGCCACCCAAAGATCGAGGAGCCTTGTCCCGACCCGCTGTCCGCGCAGCCGCGGCAGCAGGTTCATGTGGATGTGGGCAGGATAGGCTTCGACCAGATCGGCAGGCGAGCGATGTGGTTTGATGATCGCGTCGAGGCGGCGCTGGTCGGCGTCGGTCAGTCCCGTGGCCCCGGCATAACGTGATCGCAGTGCCGGCCACCAGTCCTGCTCCAGCCGCTCGGCGAAACGGTCCGTGTCGTGCGTGCCCACCACATAGCCGGCAACACCCTCGTCGTCTTCGGCAACGAAGACGTTTTCGGGCTCGAGCACGCCATAGGGCGCCGAATAGATATGGCCGACAAGCTGGGGATCGTTGTGAACGGACGACGCGTCCCCGCCGGAATTGCCGGTCCGCAGGCAGATGTCATAAAGAGCATCGAGATCGCCGGCGCGGTAGGGACGAAGGGCGACCATCAGATCTCTTCGAAGCTTTTGGTGCCGATATTGTAGAGCCGCCCCTGTTCGGTAAGCGTGGGGCTCAGCATATCGACCAGTGCAGGCGCGATCTCGGCCGGCGCGGGCAGGGTTTCGGGGTTCTCGCCCGGCATCGCCTTGGCCCGCATCGCGGTGCGCACGGCACCGGGATAAAACACATTGGCGCGCACATTGGTTTGCGCGATTTCACCGGAATAGGCTTTGACCAGCGCATCGAGCGCTGCCTTGCTCGCGGCATAGAGCCCCCAGAAGGGCTTTGCCGAACGCGCCGACGAGGACGAGACGAATACCGCACGGCCAGCCTCAGCCTGGCGCAGCAGCACGTCCAACGAGCGGAGGAGACGGTAATTGGCGGTGAGATTGACCGCCATCACCTTGTCGAACTCGTCCGGCTTGATATGGCCCACAGGGCTCAGGACGCCGAGCTGACCCGCATTGGCGATCAAACCATCAAGGTGCCCCCAGCGCTCGAAGATCGCAGCACCCAGCCGGTCGATCGCTTCGCCATCGCGAAGATCGAGCGGCACCAAAGTGGTCGAGCCGCCCAGCGCCTGGATGGCGTCGTCGAGGTCTTCGAGCCCACCAACGGTGCGGGCGACGGCGATCACATGTGCGCCGCGCCGTGCAGCCTCGAGCCCTGCCGCGTAACCGATGCCGCGAGAGGCGCCGGTGACCAGGACGACCTTGCCGCTGAGCTCGTTAGTATCCGTCATCAACCCGCTTCCTTGAGCAGCGAAACCTGCCGCGGGTCGCTCATGGTCCGGCCATGCAGATCGGTCAAGTGAGTCGGATATTCGCCGGTGAAATAGTGGTCGGTAAACTGCGGCGCCTGCGGGTTGCGCTTGGCGCCGCCGACGGCTTCGTAGAGCCCGTCGATGGAAAGGAAGGCCAGGGAGTCCGCGCCGATATAGCGGCACATGGCGTTGATATCGGCATATTGGTTGGCGAGAAGCTTGTCCGGATCGGGCGTGTCGATGCCGTAGTAGTCGGAGAAGTAGATCATCGGGCTCGCGACGCGGATATGCACTTCGGTGGCGCCGGCATCGCGCATCATCTGGATGATCTTGATCGAGGTCGTGCCGCGAACGATCGAGTCGTCGATCAGCACGACGCGCTTGCCGGCGATCTCGGCGCGGTTGGCGGAGTGCTTGAGGCGCACGCCGAAGGCGCGGATCTGCTGGGTGGGCTCGATGAAGGTGCGACCAACATAGTGGTTGCGGATGATGCCGAGCTCGAAGGGAATGCCGCTCTGCTGGGCAAAGCCGATCGCCGCAGGCGTGCCGCCATCGGGGACGGGCACGACGACGTCGGCTTGGACCGGCGCTTCCTTGGCGAGGTTGATGCCGGCATTCTTGCGCGCCTTGTAGACGCTGCGGCCCGAGACCACGGAATCGGGGCGGGCGAAGTAGACATATTCGAAGAGGCACGGCCGCTCTGGCACGTTGCGGGCGGTCTTGCGCTCTTCGATGGTGATCGAGCCATCCGGCTGGACTTCGCAGATAATGACTTCGCCGTTTTCGACGTCGCGGATGTATTTGGCGCCGATGATGTCGAGGGCGCAGGTTTCCGAGCAGAAGATCGGCTTGCCATCGAGTTCGCCCATGACCAGCGGCCGAATGCCGACGGGATCACGCGCTGCGATCAGTTTGGTGCGGGTGAGCGCCACCATGGCATAGCCGCCTTCCATCTGCCGGATCGCATCGATAAAGCGGTCGGTTGTGGAGGAATGGCGCGAACGGGCGATGAGGTGAAGGACGACTTCGGTGTCGGAGGTCGACTGGCAAATGGCGCCGGTGGCGATGATCTGGCGGCGCAGGGTCAGGCCGTTGGTGAAATTGCCGTTGTGGGCAACGGCAATGCCGCCGGCTTCAAGTTCGGCAAAGAGCGGCTGGACGTTGCGGAGCGCGACTTCACCCGTGGTCGAGTAGCGCGTATGGCCGATGGCCATGGTGCCCGGCAGTTTTGCGAGTACGGCAGGGTCCGTATAGTGGTCGCCCACGAGGCCCATGCGCTTTTCGGTATAGAATTGGCGGCCGTCGAAGCTGACGATGCCGGCCGCTTCCTGGCCACGGTGCTGAAGGGCGTGAAGGCCCAGCGCGGTCAGCGTCGAGGCGTCACTATGCCCCAAAATGCCAAACACGCCGCACTCTTCATGCAGCGTGTCACCGTCGAGGGAAAAATCGTCTTCGCGGGAATGGGTCACAGGACGCTCCATGCCTTAAAGCTGCTGTCTCGTCCGGCGCGACCTCGAATGCCGCGCCGGTCAACTGGGCCTTTAGCGCATTTCGCTTCATGTCACCAATGACATAAATGGCAGCGCTGCCCTGCGCGATCAGGCCTGCGGCGCTGGCGCCGGGTCGGTCACCGGATCGGTGGGGTCGACCGTGCCGCCGTCGGCGGGAGCCGGCGTCGTCGTGGTACCCGGCTCGACCGGCGCTTCGCTGTCGTCGGTCAGGTTGCCGCCGCCGCCCTGGAGAACATCGGTCACCTGCTGTTCAAGCCCTTCGGGCAGCATCGAGATCAGGGTGTTGCCCATGTCGCGCAGATAGGGCAGCGACTGCGAGTTGGCGGCCCAATCGGGCAGGTTGTTTGGCAAAAGCCAAAGACCGAAGATGGTGACGACGATGGCGATCAACACGCCGCGCAGCACGCCGAACACAAAGCCCAGGGTGCGATCAATCGGCCCGATGCGGCTGTCGACGACAAAATCGGCGATGCGCATGGTGAGCAGGTGGAGCACGATCAGCGCGACGATAAAGGTCACGACCACGGTGGCGATATTGGCGACCACTTCCTCGGCAATGTACTGCTGCGCGATGTCCGGGTGGTAGAGATACATGTAGACGGCGATGGCGGCGGAGCCAGCCCAGGTGGCCAGCGACAGCACTTCGCGGGTTAATCCGCGCGCCGTGGCGAGGATCGCCGAAATCAGCACCAGAACACCCACACCAACGTCGAACGCTGTCAGCATATCTTTTCGCCTAAATTCTTCGCCGCGTCGGCTTGTTTCCGGACCTTTAACGACTTTGCCCCGGCCTGCCAAGGGCGGGGCAGGGCAGGAGCAACGATGTCCCCGGAAACCGTTCGTTTACCATGCGTCGGGCTCAGGCTCCGGCATCGGCCGCTTGCCGGCCGCGGCGATGCTGCTGACCATGTCGGCGAGCTGACCATATTCGGTAACATCGAGCGCGCTGTTGCGATCGGCATTGCCGAGCTTGCCGGTGACTACCGAGCCGAAGCCGAGCTTTTGCGCCTCGCGCAGGCGCAGCGAACCATGCACCACGGGCCGCACGCCGCCAGCCAGCGAGATTTCGCCGAAATACACGGCGTCGGCGGGGAGGGGCGAACCGGTGAGCGAAGAGATCAGCGCCGCGGCGACCGCGAGGTCGGCAGCCGGTTCGTTGATTTTGAGCCCGCCGGCAACGTTGAGATAAATGTCATTGGCGCCGATGCGGACGCCGCAGCGGGTTTCGAGAACTGCCAGAACCATGGAGAGGCGCGAGGAATCCCAGCCCACCACGGCGCGTCGCGGCGTGCCGAGGGGAGAAGGCGCGACCAAGGCCTGGATTTCGATCAGCAGCGGCCTCGTGCCTTCCATGCCGGCGAAGACGGCGGAGCCCGCGGCGTCCTTGTCGCGCTGGTCAAGAAACAGGGCCGAGGGGTTGGCAACCTGTTCGAGGCCGCGCTCGGTCATGGCGAAGACGCCGATCTCGTCGGTGGCGCCGTAGCGGTTTTTAACGCCGCGAAGGATGCGGAACGTGTGGCTCGAATCGCCTTCGAAATAGAGCACGGCATCGACCATGTGCTCGACGACGCGCGGACCAGCGATCTGACCGTCCTTGGTGACGTGGCCGACAAGGACGACCGCGGCGCCGCTTTTCTTGGCAAAGCGGGTCAGCGCCTGGGCCGAGGTGCGCACCTGGGTCACGGTGCCGGGCGCCGAGTCGACGCGGTCGGTCCAAAGCGTCTGGATCGAATCGATGATGACGAGATCGGGCGGGGCTCCGTTTTCGAGCGTTGCGAGAATGATTTCGACATTGGTTTCGGCGGCGAGCAGCACATCGGCTTCGCCGAGCCCCAGCCGCTGTGCGCGCAGCCGCACCTGAGCCACCGCTTCTTCACCTGAGACATAAACGACGCGCTTGCCCTTGTTGGCCAGAGCGGCCGCCGATTGCAGCAAAAGCGTCGATTTGCCGATCCCTGGATCGCCGCCGACCAGGAGGGCGGAGCCTTTGACGAAGCCGCCGCCGGTGACGCGATCGAGCTCGGCAAGGCCGGTGACGACGCGGGCAGCGCTTTCCGTTTCGCCGGACAGCGGCACGAGATTGGCCGGGCGGCCATTGGACTTAGCGGCCTTTGGACCCGCGCCGACGCCGGAATCGACCAGTTCCTCGACAATGGTGTTCCACTCGCCGCAAGCATCGCACCGCCCCTGCCAGCGCGTGGTGACCGCACCGCAGGATTGGCAAACAAAGGTCGAGCGGGTTTTGGCCAAGGGGCGGATCCTGTTGTGGGTGGGGTGATTTAGCCGAGGCCGTGGAAGGGATGCAAGAACAAAAAGGGAACTGCAGACATGCTCTTGGGCCGGACGGCTGAACCTCCGGGTTTGCGGCAGATGATGGAGCCCCGAGACGGCTTTCGTCTCGTGAGTAGTTTAGTATGTGAGACGAAGCTCGTCTCGGGGCGCCGGGTTTTCTGGCAGGCAGCGTCTTAGGGGATGATTACTCAAGCCCCGTCCGCGGACCCAGGATCCTCAACGATAAAGACCCTTCCCGACTGTCGCCGGACGGTTGATCGTTGCAACCCCATCTCCATCCGGCTGATGCGGGGGAGATTAGCGCATGGCGGGGTGGGCGGGGATAAAGAGGATATGGGCAGAGCTCATGAGCCATGGAACCCGCTTACCCGGCGCGGATTGAAGCTCCAGCAATCGGAGCTTTGCCATGAATCGAAACGTCATCATCGCCATTGTCGTCGCTGTCGTGGTGGTCATCTTTGTGGGCGTGGTGTTCACGTCCAACAATCAGGCGCCCAATGCCGACGGCGCTGCGACGGCAAACAGTGCTGCCGAACAGAGCGCGCTGCCCGCCGGCAAGGCCGGTGAACCGGCCGAAACCACCGGCAACAATCCGTAACGGGAGGCCGAGATGGCTGAAAAACGCCGGGAAGACCGGGGCGTTGCCCGCATCGTCATCATCGCCTTCGTGGTGGCTCTGATCGCGGCGATCGCCTGGGTGATCATCCAGCAAAGCGGCGTGCTACCCGGCGATACGGGCGAAGACACGCCTGCGGTCAGCACGTCGAACTAGCTATTCGGGCAGTTCGCCGGTGCCGACATAGTTGCGCGAGTAGCGGCCCTTGAGGCTCGTGAGCAGCTCATATCCGATGGTGCCGCCGGCATCGGCCTGATCATCGACGCTGACATTGGGCCCGAACACTTCGGCGCCCTCACCGGGGCTGGGCAGATCGCCGCCGAGGTCGGTGACGTCGACGATGGTCAGGTCCATCGAAATACGGCCGATGATGGGGCAGACCCTGCCGCGAATGAAGACCTTGCCGCCGGGGCGCGAATTGCTGCCCGATAGGGAGCGCAGGAGCCCATCGGCATAGCCATAGCCGAGGACCGCCAGCTTACTGGTGCGGTTGAGGGTGTAGTTGGCGCCATAGCCCACTGTTTCGCCGATGCGCCCATCGGTGATCTGGAGGATGGGCACGTGCAACGTCACCACCGGGGCCATCGGGTTCTTGCGGCCGCTCACGGCGCGTCCGCCGAACAAGGCGATGCCGGGGCGAACCATCTGGAAATGGTAGTCGCGGCCCGTCATCAGGCCCGCCGAGTTGGCGAGTGACGCGGGGATGCCGGGGAACTGCGAGATGACCGAGCCGAACAGCGCCAGCTGGGTGCGGTTCTTCTCGTGGTTGGGCTGGTCGGCGCAGGCAAGGTGGCTCATCACCATCTGCGGGGCATAGCCGAGGCGCTCGATGCGCTCCCGCACCTGGCCCGCTTCGCTGAGCCTGAACCCCAGCCGATTGATGCCGGTGTCGAAATGAAAGCCCGCCGGATAGGCCTCGTTGCGCTCGACGCATTTGGCCAGCCATTCCTCCAGCATCGGAATGGAGGACAATACCGGCATGAGGTTCTGGCGGATGTAGAGATTGGCCGCGCCCGGATAGAGCCCATAGAGCACGAAGATATGGGCGTCGGGGACGGCAGCGCGAACCGCCATGCCCTCGTCCGGTGTCGCGACAAAGAAGAAGCGGGCGCCGGCGGCGTGGAGTGCCTTGGAGGCCATGTCGATGCCGGTGCCATAGGCGTCGGCCTTGACCACGGCAGCCGTCAGGGCGCCGGCGCTGACCTTGTCCAGCGCACGCCAATTGCGGGCGAGGGCGCCCAGGTCGATGCTCAGTTGGCCACCAAGGCCGGAAGTCGGCGTCATTGCTATTCCATGCGTTCAGGCAGATAATCTGCCCGAGCAAGGTTACCAAAGCGGGTAAACTGCGCCTCAAAGCTCAGCTGCACCGTGCCGGTGGGACCGTGGCGCTGCTTGGCGATGATCACTTCCGCCTTGCCATGCACCTTTTCCATTTCCCCCTGCCAGGTGAGGTGCTCGGGCGTGCCCTCTTTGGGTTCCTTGTTCTTGAGATAGTACTCTTCGCGGTAAACGAAAAGCACCACGTCCGCGTCCTGCTCGATAGAACCGGATTCGCGCAAGTCCGCCAGCTGCGGATGCTTGTCGTCGCGCGCTTCGACCTGTCGGGATAGCTGGGACAAGGCGATCACCGGAATTTCGAGCTCCTTGGCCAGCGCCTTGAGCGTCGTCGTGATCTCGGTCAGCTCCTGCACGCGGTTCTGGCTCGAGGCTTTCGACGAGCCCGAGAGCAGTTGCAGGTAGTCGATTACCAGCATGTCGAGCCCCTTCTGCCGCTTGAGGCGGCGGGCGCGGGCGGCAAGCTGGGCGACGGAAATGCCACCGGTATCGTCGATATAGAGCGGTAGTCGGCTCATCATGTTGGAGACGTCGACAAGCTTGGAAAACTGCGAATCGTGGATGCGGCCGCGGCGGATGTCGGAGGAGGAAATCTCGGCCTGCTCGGCAAGAATACGCGTCGCCAGCTGTTCCGAACTCATTTCGAGGCTGAAGAAGCCGACAATGCCACCATCGACTGTCTTGTTGTGGCCGTCCGGCGTCACCTCGCCGCGCCAGGCCTTGGCGACGTTGAAAGCGATATTGGTGACGAGCGAGGTCTTGCCCATGGCCGGGCGGCCGGCAAGGATGATCAAGTCGGAGCGCTGCAGGCCGCCCATCTGCCGGTCGAGATCATGCAGATCAGTGGCAACGCCGGACAGGCCGCCGTCGCGCTGAAAGGCTTCGCCGGCCATCTGGATGGACGCGTTGAGCGCAGCTCCGAAATTCTGGAAGCCACCGTCGTAGCGGCCCTTTTCGGCCAGCTGGAAGAGCTCGCCTTCGACCTTTTCGATCTGCTTGACCGGGGTCATGTCGACGTCGCTGCTGTCATAGGCGACGCTGACCATTTCCTCGCCCACCTGGATCAGGTTGCGGCGGATGGCGAGATCGTAGATTGCCTGACCGTAGTCGGCAGCGTTGATGACAGTCGTCGCTTCTGCCGCCAGACGCGACAGGTACTGCATCATGGTGACGTCGGGCAGCAGCTGGTCAGGCAGGTGGGTCTTGAGCGTTGCCGGTTCCGCTGCCTTGCCAGCGCGAATGATCTTGCCGGCAAGCTCGAAGATCTCGCGATGGATCGGCTCGTAGAAATGCTCCGGCATCAGGAAATCGGCTACGCGGTAGAAGGCGTCGTTGTTGATCAGGATCGCGCCCAGCAGCGCCTGCTCCACATCCACGTTGTGGGGCGCGATGCGGAACGACTTTTCTTCGGCCGGATGAAGGCGCGCGATCTCTGCCATCGGATTCCTCGGGAGGCTGTTAACCTTTCTTAACCACGCAAGCGTGGCATGAGTCTCGGCATAGCGGGCCAAGGGTTAACACCATCTTTGGCCGCCTGTGGACAGCGGGGACAATGGGGATTTCTAGCAGACAGAAGAAACAAGAACAAGCCGTGAACGAAAGGCTCCCGCGGCCTGCTTGGAACCGCGCATGCCCGTCGCAGGTTTCTGTGCCCAAGCGTCAACCCCATCTCCGGAGCCGAATTGGCCGACCTACGTTTCACGCCGGGCCAAAACTGCATGGCCGCTACCACTGCGGACCGCTTCTCCGTTATTGTCGATGCTGAAGATTATTTCCGCCACGCACGCGATGTCATGGTGCGCGCGCAGCGTCGCATCACTCTGGTCGGCTGGGACTTCGATGCCCGAATAACGCTGGGCAACAATGCGGCGGATGGCGGTCCGGCCGATCTCGGCAACTTCATCCTCTGGCTGGTGAAGCGCAATCCCGAACTCGAAATCTTCCTGCTGCAATGGGATTTCGGCATCATCACCACGGCCAAGCGCGGCACGACACTGATCAAGCTCTGGCAATGGCTGCGCCATAAGCGCATTCATGTGAAATTCGATAGTGCCCACCCCACCGGCGCATCGCACCACCAGAAGATCATCCTGATCGACGACGCCATGGCTTTTGTCGGCGGCATCGACATGACCGGCGCCCGCTGGGACACCCGCGAGCACCGGCACGAAGATCCGCGCCGCCGCCGTCCGACGACGCGCCGGCCCTATAAGCCATGGCACGATGTCACCACCGCGGTAACCGGACCCATCGTCAGCGCCGTTGTCGATCTGGTGCAAGATCGCTGGGGGCGGGCAGGGGTAGCAGCGTTTCAGCCGATCAGCGATGGCGTGGCGCTGTGGCCGGAAGGACTGGAGATCGACTTCGCCGATGTCGACATCGCCATTTCCCGGACGGCGCCGAAGATCGAGGACTACCAGCCGATCCTTGAGGTGGAAAAGCTCTGGCTCGACCAGATCGCGACGGCCAAAAACCTCATCTATATCGAGAGCCAGTATTTTGCGTCGCGCGCCATCGTCTCGGCCATGGCCAAGCGGCTGCAGGAGCAGGATGGGCCCGAAATCGTGGTCATCAACCCCGATACCGCCGATGGCTGGCTGCAGCCATTGGCGATGGACACGGCGCGGGCAAGGCTCTTCACCTGGATAAAGCGCGCCGACAAGTTCGACCGGCTGCGGCTTTACCATCCGGTCGGCTTGGGCGGTGAGGCGATCTATGTGCATGCCAAGGCCCTGGTGGCGGACGACACCGTGCTTAAGGTCGGATCCTCCAACATCAACAACCGCTCGCTGCGGCTCGATACCGAATGCGACATCACCATTGTCGCCGACGCCGATGATGAGGCCGTCCGGCGCGAGATCGCCTGGACCCGCAACGACCTGTTGGGCGAGCATCTGGGCGTCACCGCCGAAGCGGTAGCAGCGCGGCTTGCCGAGACGGGATCGCTGATCAAGACGATTGAAACATTGCGGGGGACGGGCCGGACGCTGCGCGACTACCAAGTGCCCGAGCTCAACGACATCGAAAAGTGGCTTGCCGACAACGAAGTGCTCGATCCTGAAGGACCCGAGGAAATGTTCGAGCCGCTATCGCAGCGCGGACTGATGCGCGGCTTCCTCAAGCGCTTTGCGAGAAAGCCCAAAGCAAAAGGCCGGGCGTAAACCCGGCCTTCGCATGATCGGCACAGCTCGAAGAGATCAGTCTTCGAAGCGGTCGTCGGCAGCCGCGTCGGCCTGGCCGGCGGCGAAATCGCCACCTTCGTCGGCTTCAAACGTGTGGACGGTAACGTCCTCGCCTTCGGCCTGACGGGCTGCTTCATCGGGCGAACGGGCGACGTTGACGGTGATCGAGACCGAAACTTCCGCATGCAGGTTCAGCGGCACGGTGTGCACGCCGACCGACTTGATCGCGTCGGCAAGGTCGACCTGGTTGCGCTGCACGGTGAAGCCATCGGCGGCCAGAGCCTCGACGATGTCACGAGCGGCGACCGAACCGTAGAGCTGGCCGGTTTCGCCAGCCTGGCGGATCATCACCACGGCATGGCCGTTGAGGCCTTCCGCGATGCCGGCGGCAGCGTTGCGGCGCTCTTCGTTGCGCTGTTCGATATGGGCGCGTTCGTTTTCGAAGCGCTTGCGGTTGGCTTCCGTGGCGCGCAGGGCCTTGCCCTGGGGCAGGAGGAAGTTACGGGCAAAACCGTCCTTGACGTTGATTTCGTCGCCGATGGTGCCGCTGCGGCCAACGCGCTCGAGCAGAATGACTTTCATTTGGGTATTCCTTGTGGCTGTCCCGCCGGATCGGCGGTTAGGAGCCGCGAACCATTCGCGACCCCAACAAGTCTCAGAAAGGCGAGGCCTTACTGGACGGCGTAGGGCATCAGGCCGATGAAACGGGCACGCTTGATGGCACGGGCCAGTTCACGCTGCTTCTTGGCAGAAACGGCGGTGATGCGGCTCGGCACGATCTTGCCGCGCTCGGAAACGTAGCGCGAAAGCAGGCGCACGTCCTTGTAGTCGATCTTTGGCGCGCCTTCGCCCGAGAACGGGCAGGTCTTGCGACGGCGCTGGAACGGGCGGCGAGCCTGGGAAGTGGTGAGGTCTTTGATTGCCATTTGCTAACGTTCCTTGTTCTTAGAAGCGGCGCGGACGGCGTTCGCCGGAGAAACCGCCACGGTCGCCACCGGGGCGGCCGCCATCACGGTCATCGCGATCGCGCTTCTGCATCATTGCCGACGGGCCTTCTTCCAGCTCGTCCACGCGCACGGTCATGAAGCGCAGGATGTCTTCATTGATGCGCATCTGGCGTTCCATTTCGGCAACGGCTGCCGGGGACGCTTCGATGTTGAGCAGGGTATAGTGAGCCTTGCGGTTCTTGCGGATGCGGTAGGAGAGACCCTTGAGGCCCCAATATTCGTTCTTGGTGACCTTGCCGCCGCCCTGGCCGAGAACTTCGCTCAGCTGCGTAGTCAGTTCTTCGACCTGCTGCTGGGAAACGTCCTGGCGAGCCAGATAGATGTGTTCGTAGAGGGCCATTGATGCGCCTTCCTTTCGAGTTGCACTCAGCCTTTCGTCGGCGCGGAGCCCCTCTGAAGCCGGAAAGGCGTCAAAGCAGTCTTGCAAAGAGCGGGAACACGGGAGGCCGGGTCAAAACCCTATTCGGCAAAAGCCAAACCCTCCGTTCAGCCCCCGGCCAAACGAATTGCTGGCGGTGCAATAAGCGCAAAACCGGTGGCAATCAAGCATAAAGCCAGCAGATCACGCGAATGCGCGACATCCTGACCCGGTCACGACTTCGCCTCATGGCGCGTTCAGACGATCACCGACACTCATAAAGGTCTGACCATGAACTTGAAAGCCTGGCTCTATCCCCTCGCAGTTCTCCCCGCACTCGCCCTTGCCGCCTGTGGCGACGATCCCGACGACGCCGTTTCCGTGCAGCGCCAGCCGGATGGTTCGTCGACGGTGCAGATCCAGGTGCCGAACGGGCAGCAGGCGATCGACGATCTGCGCAATGGCGCGGCTGACATGACGGCAGAGGCAAAGGTGCAGGCGGTGGCGGCGGCACGGGCAACGGCCGAAAATGCGGCGCGCTTGATTGGGCAGAGCGAGGCCGAGATCAAGGCGGCGGGCGATGACGCCGAACGCACCACGCGCGAAGCGCTCGGCCTTCAATAGCATCCAGTGTGGCGGCGCGAGGCGACCCGCCTTGACACCGCCACACAGTCCCGTTCAAACGCGCCGCAACTGGACAGGCCGGCATCGGCTTGTCAGATTGATCTAGAAGGGAGACGCGTCATGGCCAGCATGGCTTTCACATTTCCGGGCCAAGGCAGCCAGGCCGTTGGCATGGGCAAGGATCTGGCCGCGGCCTATCCCGAAGCGCGCGCCGTTTTCCAGGAGGTCGACGAAGCCCTGGGCCAGCGCCTTTCGGCCACCATGTTCGAAGGCCCCGAGGACATCCTGCGCCTGACCGAAAATGCCCAGCCGGCCCTGATGGCGGTGAGCATGGCCGTGATCCGGGTGCTCGAAGCCAAGGGCGTGACGCTCAATGACCATGCGCAGTTCGTTGCCGGTCATTCCTTGGGTGAATATTCCGCACTCTGCGCTGCCGGCACCTTCACGCTGACCGACGCAGCGCGCTTGCTGCGCACCCGCGGACAGGCCATGCAGAAGGCCGTGCCCGTGGGTCATGGCGCCATGGCGGCGCTGCTGGGGCTTGATCTGCAGACGGCTCAGGCCGTTGCAGCCGAAGCCGCTCAGGGCGAAGTTTGCGACGTCGCCAATGACAATGCGCCAGGCCAGGTCGTGGTCTCGGGCGGCACCGCCGCTGTCGAACGCGCGGTCGAGATCGCCAAGACCAAGGGCGCCAAGCGGGCCCTGCTGCTGCCGGTGAGCGCGCCCTTCCATTGTTCGCTGATGCAACCGGCCGCCGACGCCATGCAGGCGGCGCTTGCGGAAGTCGAGATGCAGGCGCCCGTGGTGCCGCTGGTGGCGAACGTTTTGGCCGTGCCGATCACCGACCCGGCCGAGATTCGCCACCACCTCGTGGCGCAGGTCACCGGCGTCGTGCGCTGGACCGAAAGCGTCACCTGGCTTGCAGGTCCTGGCGGCATCACCACGCTTGTCGAACTCGGCACGGGCAAGGTGCTGACCGGCCTTGCCAAGCGCATTGCGCCCGAAGTCACCGCACAGGCCATCGGTTCGCCTGCCGACATCGACGCTTTCGTCGCCTCGATCAATTCCTAAGCGCTTGAATCAGTGTCTGCAAAGGACCGCATAAATGTTTGATCTGACAGGTAAACGCGCTCTCGTCACCGGCGCCAGCGGCGGTATCGGCCGCGAGATCGCCAAGGCCCTGGCATCTGCCGGAGCGACGGTGGCGCTTTCAGGCACGCGCGTCGGCGCGCTGGAAGATACGGCCAAGGAGATCGGGAAAGACTGCCCGATCCTGCCGGCAAACCTCTCCAAGCTCGACGAGGTCGATAAGCTCGTGCCGGCCGCCGAACAGGCCATGGGCGGGCTCGATATCCTGGTCAACAATGCCGGCATGACGCGCGACAATCTCTTCATGCGCATGAAGGATGAGGAGTGGGATGACGTTATAGCCGTTAACCTGACTGCAGCCTTCCACCTCAACCGCGCCTGCCTTCGCGGCATGATGAAGCAGCGCTGGGGCCGTATTATCGGTATTTCCTCGGTGGTCGGCGTCACCGGCAATCCGGGGCAGGGGAACTATGCCGCCTCCAAGGCCGGGCTTATCGGCATGAACAAGGCGCTGGCCCATGAGGTGGCCTCGCGCAACATCACGGTGAACTCCATCGCGCCCGGCTTCATCGCCTCGGCAATGACCGACGAGCTCAACGACAAGCAGCGCGAAGCGATTCTGGGCACCGTGCCGATGAACCGCCTCGGCACGGCGCAGGAAATCGCTGCCTGCACCGTTTTCCTCGCCAGCGACGCGGCGGCCTACATCACGGGCCACACTCTTAACGTCAACGGCGGCATGGCGATGATCTGATCTGGGTGAAAGCCGCGCAAACCCTTTTGCGCGGCTGGTCTCGACCCATGAAACATGTTACGCCGCGCCGCGTTTACCCCTCCCGGACTGCTTGCGGGCGCAAAATAGGCCGCATAGATTGGTTCGGAAAGCCAAACTGCGCTTGATGAATTGGCGTCGCGCCAATAAGAAGCGAAACGAAACCTCGATTTCTAAAAAGGGAAGTCAAACATGAGCGATGTCGCTGATCGGGTCCGCAAGATCGTTGTGGAACACCTCAATGTGGATGCCGAGAAGGTCACCGAAAAGGCCAGCTTCATCGACGATCTGGGTGCCGATTCGCTCGATCAGGTCGAACTGGTGATGGCTTTCGAGGAAGAATTCTCGGTCGAAATCCCGGACGACGCTGCCGAGTCCATCCAGACCTTCGGCGATGCGGTCTCCTTCCTGACCAAGGCAACCAGCTGATTTTGGAGCTGGGCCGCTGACCATGGAATTGCGTCGAGTCGTTGTAACCGGTCTGGGGCTTGTCACGCCTCTTGGTTGCGGTGTTGAGCCCACCTGGGCCAACATCCTTGCCGGAAAGAGTGGCGCCAAGCGTATCGACGACTTCCAAGTCGACGACATTGCCTGCCAGATCGCCCACCGCATTCCGCTCGGGGACTATGCCGATGGCAAGTACAACCCCGACGAGTGGATGGAGGTCAAGGAGCAGCGCAAGGTCGACGATTTCATCGTCTATGCCATGGCAGCAGCGACCCAGGCCATTCAGGATGCCGGCGTCGAGCCCAAGACCCCCGAAGAGCAGGAGCGCACCGGCGTTCTGATCGGCTCGGGCATTGGCGGCATCGGCGGCATCTATGACGCGTCGATCACCCTTCACGAGAAGGGTCCGCGCCGCATCAGCCCGTTCTTTATTCCGGGCCGCCTGATCAACCTGGCCTCCGGCCAGGTCTCGATCCGCTTCGGGCTCAAGGGTCCGAACCACTCCGTTGTCACCGCCTGTTCGACCGGCGCGCACGCCATTGGCGATGCCGCGCGTCTAATCGCCTTGGGCGATGCCGACGTGATGGTTGCCGGCGGTACCGAGAGCTGCGTCAATCGCCTGTCGCTGGCCGGCTTTTCTGCCGCCCGCGCCATGTCGACCGGCTTCAACGACAATCCGACCGCTGCTTCCCGCCCCTATGACAAGGACCGCGATGGTTTCGTCATGGGCGAGGGCGCCGGCATTGTCGTGCTCGAAGACTACGAGCGCGCCAAGGCGCGTGGCGCCAAGATCTATGGCGAGATCATCGGCTATGGCCTCTCGGGCGATGCCTACCACATCACCGCTCCGGCACCCGACGGCAATGGCGGTTTCCGTGCGATGGAAGCCGCGCTTAAGCGCGCCGGCATTCCGGCCGCCGAGATCGACTACATCAACGCACACGGCACTTCGACGCCGCTTGGCGACGAGATCGAACTTGGCGCAGTGACCCGCCTCCTTGGCGATGCTGCACCCAAGGCAACCATGAGCTCGACCAAGTCCGCGATCGGCCACCTTCTGGGTGCTGCCGGTTCGGTCGAATCGATCTTCTGCCTTCTGGCCATGCGCGATGGCGTTGCGCCACCGACGCTCAACCTCGACAACCCGTCCGTCGAAACCGAGATCGATCTTGTGCCGCATGTGGCCAAGAAAAAAGAGATCAACGTCGCGCTCAACAACAGCTTCGGCTTTGGCGGCACCAACGCCACCCTGGTGATGCGCAAGATCAGCTAAGCGTTTTCCACGATTCAAGAGGGGCACATCGCTAGCCAAGCGATGTGCCCCTTGTTTTTGCCGACGCTTCGCCACAGTTTGGCGCCAGAAGACCAAATCAGTCGCGCTGAACGCGACCCAGGCTGGAAAAGCGCAGATATGAATGATCGCAAGGTTCGCCGTCGCCGGCGCTCGGGCAATGGCTTGGTAGATGTGCTCAATGCCTTCCTGACCCTGCTGGTCATTGGTCTGGTCGTGGTCGGGGGCGGCGCCTTCTTCGTCGCCTCGCAATATTACGGCGAAGGCCCCAATCCTGAGCAGCGCGTCTTCCGCGTCGAGTCGGGCAACGGGCTTTCGACCATCGCGCAGCGCCTCGAAGAGCAGGGTTTCGTCAGCAATTCTCTGATTTTCAGCCAGTTCGGCAGCCGGGTCGAAGACAGTTCGGTGGTCAAGGCCGGCGATTTCAACATCGCGGCCAATGCCAGCATGTCCGATATTCTCAAGGAACTCACCACCGGCAATCCGCTGCGCTATGCGGTGACCATCCCCGAAGGCTGGACCGTTTGGCAGGCGGTCGATCGCATCAACGACGACGACCAACTCACCGGCAGCATCGACCAGTTGCCGCAGGAAGGCTCGATCCTCCCCGGTTCCTATGACTATCTGCCGGGCGACACGCGCCAGTCGGTGCTCGACAAGATGCAAGTGGCCATGACGCAGGCACTTGCCGAAGTGTGGGAAACGCGCGAGCCCGATCTGCCGCTCGACTCGCCTGCGGAACTGCTGATTCTTGCCTCGATCGTCGAAAAGGAAACCGGCGTCGCGACCGAGCGCCCGCAGGTAGCCGCCGTCTTTGTCAATCGCCTGCGGGAAGGCATGCGCCTACAGTCCGACCCGACCATCATCTATGGCATTACCCTGGGCCAATCGACGCTCGATCGCGGTATACGCCGCTCCGAGATCGAGGCGCAGACGCCCTATAATACCTACCAGATCGACCGCCTGCCGCCGACGCCGATCGCTAATCCCGGCATCGATGCGCTACGCGCGGTCGCCAACCCGGACGAGCACGACTACCTCTACTTCGTCGCCAAGGGCGCGACGCCGCGCGAAGGCCACGTCTTTGCCGAGACCTATGCCGATCATCAGCAGAATGTCGCGCGCTACCGCGAGATTGCCGCCGAGGCTGCGGCGCAGTCCGAAGCCGAGGCCGAAACCGCGCGCCAGGCCCTGGAGGCCCAGGAAGCTGCCGACGCGCCGCAATAGCCACGCATTCGCCGCCTTGACCTCGGGGCGGCGATCGCGCAACTAAGCCAGCAGTTTCTTTCGAGCCAGAGTGCCTCCCATGGAATTTCAGCGCCGCGGCGTGATGCTGGTGATTGCGTCGCCATCGGGGGCCGGCAAGTCGTCGATCTCGCGCTCGCTGTTCGGCGCCGATCCCAATATCAAGCTCTCGGTTTCGGTGACCACCCGCGCCCGCCGCACCGACGAAGTGCATGGCAAGCACTACCATTTCATCGACGTCCCGACCTTCGAGAAAATGCGCCGCGATGGCGAACTGCTCGAATCCGCCGAAGTGCACGGCAATTTTTATGGCACGCCGCGCGCCTTGGTCGAGGAACAGCTCGCCGCCGGCAACGACATCCTTTTCGACGTCGACTACCAGGGCACGCTGCAGCTTTACGAAAAAGCGCGCGAGGACATGGTCACGGTCTTCATCCTGCCGCCCTCGATCAAGGAATTGCGCGCCCGTCTCGAGCGCCGCGCCCAGGATAGCGTCGGCACTATCGAAAAGCGGCTCAAGAATGCCCGCATCGAGATGGAGCATTTCCGCGAATACGACTACGTCATCGTCAACGAAGATCTCGAGCAGTCGGTCGCCCGCATGCGCTCAATCTTGTCTTCGGCCCGGCTGGAACGTGAGCGCCAGCTGAACCTTGAAAGCTTCGTGCGCGACCTGCAGAACCAGATCGGATCGGCGTGATGGAGGCGGCCGCGCCAGCCATCCGCCGCGGCACGCCCCAGTTCCTGCGGGCCAACATCGCCTTCTTTCTTGCCGCCTTTTCGGTGTTCGCCTCGCTCTATTCCGTGCAGCCGCTGCTGCCCATGTTCGCCCAATATTGGGTGCGCGACGCCGGTACGGCCTCGCTCGCGCTCTCGGCCACGACCGCGACCATGGCCGTCGCGCTGATCCCGGCCTCGATGCTCGCCGACCGCCTCGGCCGCCGTCGCCTTATCGTCGGCGCTCTCCTGACAACCGCAGCGCTCGGCATGTTGCTGCCCTTTACCCAGGTCTGGTGGCAGCTAATTACCCTTCGCACCCTGATGGGCATATCACTTGCCGGCGTACCGGCCGTCGCCATGGTCTATCTCTCCGAAGAAATGGACCCTGACGCGCTGGGGTTTTCCATGGGCCTTTATATTGGCGGCACCGCGCTTGGCGGCATGGCCGGTCGCGTCATTTCAGGCGTGCTCTCGGACTGGCTCGGCTGGCGGCTAGGCACCGGCATTCTCGCGGCCTTGATCGTCCTCGCCGCCATCGCCGTCGCTGTCCTCCTGCCGCAGCCGCGCGCCTTCCTCCGCGACCCGATCAGCCTTCGCGAACTGCTGCGCCGCTGCCGCGCGACCTTCCAGGACGCCGCGCTGCCCTGGCTTTTTGCCAGCGCTTTCCTCCTCATGGGCGGCTTCGTCACCCTCTACAACTATGCCGGCTTTCGCCTCGCACTGCCGCCATTCCTCCTCAGCCACTCGGCCATTGCCGCGATCTTTTTGGTCTATCTCCTCGGCAGCGCCAGCTCGACCTGGGCCGGCGGCCTGTCGCAGCGACTCGGCCGCCGCAAAGTGTTCTGGGCGCTGGTGGCGGTGATGGGCCTGGGGATGGCGATCACCGCCATTCCCTCCACCCCGGTCATCATCCTGGGCCTCGCCATCGCGACCATCGGCTTCTTCGCCGCCCACGGCATTGCCAGCGCCTGGGTCACACGACGCGCGCAGACGGGCAGGGCGCAGGCGTCGGCGATCTACCTCGTCTTCTATTATCTTGGCGCCAGTGTTTTGGGCACGCTCGGGGGCTATGCCTGGACGGCGTGGGGCTGGGCCGGGGTGTTGAGCGTGTGCGGCGGCGCCGCGGCCTTAGCGCTGCTGGTGGCGCTGCGGCTGGTGTTTGTTCAACCCCTCCCCACTCCAGAAGCCTCGGCTACTGCACCTCCCTCCCCTTGAGGGGGAGGACTGAGGGTGGGGTGGGGCCCCGGGAGCGGAGTTCTCGGCCCCACCCCACCCAGCTGCGCTAAGGCCTATCGGCGCCAAGCTTCGCTACCCTCCCCCTCCAGGGGAGGGAGAAGAGGGGACTACCTCAGCCCCGGCAGCGCCCGCGCCATTGCCAGAAATGCCTCGATCGGCAGCTCTTCGGCCCGTTCGTCACCCTCTAGCCCCGCCGCCTTCAGCAGGCCCTCGACCGGCACGCCGAGCGACTTCAGCGACTGCCGCACCATTTTGCGGCGCTGTCCGAAGGCAGCCCTGGTGACCTGTTCGACATGCTTGACCGGAAGGTCCGTTTCCACCGGCTTGGGCACAAGATGCACCACGGCGGAGGTGACGTTGGGCGGCGGCACAAAGGCCTGGCGCCCGACATTAAAGGCGATCCGCGCCTCGGTCCGCCAGCCGGCAAGGACGCCGAGGCGCCCATAAGCGTCGTCGCCCGGCTGCGCCACGATGCGCTCGGCCACTTCGCGCTGGAACATCAGCGTCAGGCTTTCGAAGAAGGGCGGCCACGGCTCCATGGTGAGCCAGCCCGTGAGCAACTGCGTGCCGATATTATAGGGCAGGTTGGCGATTATCCGCGTCGGGCCGTCGGCAAGAAGCGGGTAATCCATCTCCATGGCGTCGCCGGCAATGACCGTCAGCCGACCGGGATAGGCTTCGGCGATTTCGGCCAATGCCGGCAAGGCACGCGGGTCGCGTTCGATGGCGATGACCTCGCGCGCGCCTTCGGCAAGGAGGGCCCGCGTCAGCCCGCCCGGGCCCGGGCCCACCTCGATGACGCGCACGCCGTCGAGCGATCCACCGACCCGGGCAATACGCGCGGTAAGGTTGAGATCGAACAGAAAGTTCTGCCCCAGCTCCTTCTTGGCGCGCAGGCCGTGTGTAGCGATCACTTCGCGCAAGGGGGGAAGCTTGTCGATCTGGCTCATGGTTTTGTTGTCATTTCATCTGCCATCCGCAAGGCCGCGAGCATGCTTGCCGCCGAAGCCTTGCCTGTGCCCGCCAAGCCAAAGGCCGTACCATGATCGGGCGAGGTGCGCACGATGGGTAGGCCCAGCGTGACATTGACGCCGGCGTCGAAGGCAACGGTCTTGATCGGGATCAGCGCCTGATCGTGATACATGGCAAGCACCGCATCATATTGCCGCCAGTGCGGCGGATAAAACAACGTGTCGCCGGGCAGGGGGCCGACGGCGTCGATCCCGGCTGCCCGTGCCGCCTCGATAGCTGGCGCGATGATCTCCATGTCCTCGCGCCCGATGGCTCCGCCTTCCCCAGCATGGGGGTTTAGGCCAGACACGACGATGCGGGGATGCGCGACGCCGAACCGCGCCCGTAGGTCGCGCGCCATGACGCCGAGCGTTTCAAGGATCAACTCGCGATTGATCAGCGCCGGCACGTCCTTGAGCGGCACATGGATGGTCAGCGGCACGGTACGCAAATCCTCATGCGCCAGCATCATCACCGGCAGCGGTTCCTCGCCATCTTCGGCGCAGAGGGCGGCGAGAAACTCGGTATGGCCGGGATAGAAAAAGCCGGTCTCGTAGAGCGCACCCTTGTGGATCGGCGCTGTCACGACGGCGCGGCAATCGCCGGCAAGGGTCGCCGCCACCGCCTGCTCGATGGCGCGGATGACCACCGAGCCGGCGGGAACATGGACCTCGCCGGGCAGGTCGACCACGTCGCCGTCGATGTGGCGAACTGGCATGGCTTGGGCGAAATCGGACACGGCATCGGTGAAATGGAGGTCGAGTCCCAGCCGCTTGGCGCGCGAGGACAGAAAGCCCGCATGGCCGAAGACCATGAAGGGGGGCAGGGCCAGTTCGGCGCGCCGCGCGTAAAGCTGCAGGATCAAGTCGGGGCCGATGCCCGCCGGCTCGCCCATGCTCACGGCCAGTGGCACCATGGCCAGCCCCCAAACAGATGCAGCCGCGTCATGCCGCGGCTGCTGCAACAAGAAGGGCGGCCGCAGCCGCCCGGAGATTAGTTGTAGATGATCTTGGCCTGGGCGCGGAGCCGTTCGAGATAGGCCGCGGCCTGCTCTTCGTACGCGGCGCCACCAGCTTCTTCGCGCAACCCGCCCTTGACGAAGGTCAGGTCTTCCGCCTGAACTTTTTCGCAGACGGCCAACATGGAAACGCCAGTCTCGACTACGCGCGGCTTGCTGATGCCGCCGACATTGAGGCCGGCGAGTTCCTTGGCCAGAGCATCGGGCATCTGTGTCGCATGGCGCCGGCCGACATCGACGACGGCAACATCGTTGTAAGCCAGCGACAGGTCGACCGCGCTATCGCAGCCGGCAAAGCTGGCGCGATACTTGTTGGCCTGGGCCGAACGGCCGCCGCCCCCCACAAAGATTACTTCCTTGAGGATATAGTCGAAGTTCTGGAAATCCTGGACCTTTGCCGCAGCCTGCTGATCAAGATCGAGCTCGGAGATCTGCACCTGCGACATCACTGCCGTTTCGGCCACGCCGTTCCAGGCGATGGCAGCACGCAGGCGGTCCTGCAGCGTGGTGCTGTTGATGCCGCCCTGCTGCAAGAGATCGAGCAGCTTGTCACGGCTAAGCTGCATGTTGCGCGCGATCTGGAGAAGCGCGTCATCGACCTGTGCATTGGACACATTGATGCCCAGCCGCTTGGCCTCCTGCATCTGGATCGCTTCATCGATCAGCTGCTTTTGCGCACCGGCACGGCCGGTCTGATTGCCTTCCATGGTGAACAGGCGCAAGCGCTGGTCGACCTGCACGTCGGTGATCGGTTCGCCATTGACCGTAACCACGGTGGCAGCCATGGCAGCGCCCGCAGTGCTCATGGCCAGCACGGCCCCGATCAGGATGGCGCCGGTGGCGCGACGAAGATCTGCAAATTTCATGGCTTAGGTCTGCCCCTTACTCACGCCTTCAATGCGGCGTCCGCTCTTTGCTGTCAATTGCTCGACGATTGCGGCCAAAATCCGAATTAGAGCCCGCAACAGCTAGATGAGCCCGTCTTCCTTGTGCAGCAGCACGGTAACCCCGATGACGATCGCCACGACGGCGGGTCCTACTGCGGCAAAGACCGGGTCCAGCACCCCGGTCGTGCCCGCCCGGTCAGCCATTTCGGTGATGACGAAGACAACAAACCCCAGCGTGATGCCGTAGAGCACCGAGGCGCCAAGCTGCTTGTTGCGACTGAACCCAGCCGTGAAGGCAAAGGCGATCAGCAACGATCCCGTCAGCACCAGCGGCAGCGCCAGGAGCTTAACGAGGCGCATGGTCGTCGCGGAACGTATCGCCGGATCGCTCACCCCGCGCTGCAACAGCGTTGCGATTTCGAAAAAGGTCATGTCTTCGGTGGAAGCAAGCTTGAGCCGGATTTCCGCTGCGGTCGAACTGGTCGGGATTTCGACGTCTCGGAGTGTCCGTGCCGGGCCGTCCGGCGACCGAGCGGAGGCAGTCGACAGCCGCCAATGCCCATTTTCGAGGATGGCCTCGGGCGCTTCGAGCCGGGGCACCTCGCTTTCACCCAGGTGAAAGATAGTCACGTCACCCAGATTGGTGCCGCCCGGCGACATGCTGCGCGCCATAATCACGTAATGGGTTCCGCCATCGCCTTCCTGTTCCAGCCAGGTTTCCCCGGGAGGCGTCAGCTGTGCCACCTGGCCGGGCGGGGTAGGGGCCAGCTCGCGGTTGATCTGCGTGCTCAGCGTCTCGGCCCCGATGCCGATAAAGAAGCTGATGACGATCAGCACCAGGGCAGGCGCGCGCAGCACGCGCCAGATGGAAATGCCGCTCGCCTTGATGACGGTCAGCTCATGCTTTGCCTTGAGGTCGGCAAGCCCCAGGATCGCTCCCATCAACACCGTCACCGGCAAGGTCTTGATGGTCCAGCGCACCGCGCTCATCGCGACCATCAGGAGCGCCATGGCGAAGCCCCTTTGCTCCGACACATAGGTGAACCGCCACGTGTCGAGCGACTCGACCAGCGCGATCAGCCCATAGAAGATGAAGACGGTTGCGCCGATGCGTGTCGCAAGCCGGCCGAGCACAAGGCGGTCGATATGGTTCATGCTGCCACCATCGGCACAGGCCGCCTCGGCCAGACCCGCCATGTCAGGATCGCCACCGCTGAGACGATAAGAAGGATCGCTCCCGTCCCCGTTCCAAGCGGGCTATAGGCGCTGATACCGCGCTCTCCGAAAGAAACGATCATCACCAGCGCCTCGAGCGGCAGCTTGATCCGCGTCCGGTTGCCGCTCGGGAAACCCGCGATCGCCAGTACAAGGAGGCACAGGCCCACGACACGCAAGCCTTCGGCCGACCGGTCGAGCAGACGCTTGATCACGTCAGAGTTCCAGTCCCCGGCTGCAATCAAGTCGAAACTATCCCGCTCCGCCAGCGGATCAAACCAGGCTGCCGATTGGCTAAGGCTGTCGACGCTGATGTCGTAGCTCGCAAACCGCACTTCCGAAAAGCGCCCGTCGAGTTCGGTATATTGCAGCGTTCCATTGCTGAGCTGCAGCAGGTAATCGTCGCCATTGGCCATGACCCGCGCCGAGTCCGCAATATAGGTGCGCCGCGTCTCGGGATCGCGGCGGTCGTCGGCGAAGAATTCGTCGATCACTCCGCCTTCCTCGCGCCCGCCGATCAAGAGCACGACGCCAGGCGTCACCTGCGTGAACCGCCCCGGCTTTAACGATGAACTCACAAGGTCCGCCGCCACCTGGGCGTTGAGCTGGTTGAGCTGCCGGTTGGCCCAGGGATCAAGCCAATGCGCCAACAACAGCACGACAAGGACGGATGCGCTGATCGTCACCGCCGCTGCCCGCCACAACCCGCCCAGCCCCTTGCCGGTATGGATGATGTGCAGCTCATGGCTTGCCTGCAGCGCCGTCAGCGCCCGCACCATGCCGATGCCGATGCAGATATAGTAAAACGAGAGCGCCAGCGGCGGCATCGTATAAAGCGCCTGCACCGCCAGCGTGGCAAAGCCCTGGCCCTTGACCGACACCACCTCGAACTGACGCAGGCAATTGACTAGCCAAAGAAGGAAGCACACGATCCCGAAGAGGATCGCCGCGTCGGTCACGAACAGCCTTGCCAGATAGGCGGTCAGTTTTTTCATTGGCGGGCAGGACTTCTCGGCTTCGACTCGCGCGCACCTTGCTGCACTTTATGCGGCTGAACAATGGCTGCGGCCCAATTCCGTCGCTGGCGTGCCCGCCTCGGCGGCGATATGGTGACGACATGGCCGAAATCTTGTTCTACCATCTCGAAACGCGCCCGCTCGAAGCGGTGGTGCCGCTCTTGCTTGAGAAAACGCTGGAGCGCGGCTGGCGCGCCGTGGTCGAAGTCGGCTCGCGCGAACGCGCCGAGGCGCTCGATGCGCATCTTTGGTCCTATCGCGACGACAGCTTCCTGGCTCATGGCCTTGCCGGCGAGGACAGCGATGCAGACCAGCCGGTGCTGCTGACCACCGAAACCCACAACCCCAATGGCGCCAATGTGCGCTTCTTCGTTGATGGCGCCCTGCCGCAATCGGGCGAGGGCTACCAGCGCATCGTAGTCCTCTTTTCCGCCCACGATCCTGATGCCATGGCCGCCGCGCGCCTCGCATATCGCAATCTGCGCGCCGCCAACGACGTGACCTATTGGCAGCAGGACCCAACCGGCCGCTGGATCAAAAAAGCATGACGCCCGACCTTTCGACGCCGAGCCGCCACAACCTTCACGAAGACATCTTTGCCATGCTGATCGGCACCATGCTGGTGTCACTGGGCATCGCTTTCTACAGTCAGGTTCAGCTCACCACGGGCAGCAGCGCCGGTCTGGCGCTTCTCCTTCAATACGCGACCGGCATTCCCTTCGGCTGGCTGTTCTTTGCCATCAACCTGCCCTTCTATGCCCTCGCTTTTTGGCGGATGGGTTGGCAGTTTGCTGTCAAGACCATCGCCTGCGTGGCGCTCGTTTCCTACTTCTCCGGCCAGATCCCGCTCTGGATCGGCATTGAACGGATAGACCCGCTCTTTGCCGCCCTGGTCGGCGGCGGCCTCATTGGTCTGGGCATTCTCTCGCTGTTCCGCCACAAGGCGAGCGTTGGCGGCATCAATATCCTGGCGCTCTACCTGCAGGAAAACTTTGGCATTCGCGCCGGCTATTTCCAGCTCGGCGTCGACGCCATGATCCTGCTTGCCGCATTCTTCATTCTGCCGCTCGATCGCGTCCTATACTCGGTGCTGGGCGCGCTCGTGCTCAACATGATCATCGCGCTCAACCACCGCCCGGGCCGTTATGTGGGCTTCAGCTAACGGCTTTTCGGCTTCTTGCCGGTCGGCTGCCGCGGCAGTTCATCGGCGTAAAGATCAACGAAATCCTGCATCAGCTCGTAGCAGAAGATGATCTCGGCAGACGCGGTGTCGTAAAACGCATTGGGCTCGCCGCACTGCGCCACGGTCATCGTAACCTCGCCACCCAGGCGATAGCCGCGCCGCACTTCCTCGGCCACCGTTTCGATAATGCCGCTGTTGCGCAGCATCTGCTCGGCCAGCTTCAGGTGCCGCCCGCTGTCGTGATAAACAACGGTCACTTCAGTTCCTGACGCAGCCTTGGCGAGGAGCTGGCGCATGCTGCGGTCGATCAGCTCATATTCGAAATGGCACATGTGCTGACGGTCGCTGTTCAGCGCATAGTCATCCGCGACCGGGCGGAACGCTGCGCCATCAGCACCGACCAGGAGGCAAACGATCTGCATGGCCCGCTGCCGGTCGGGGCTGTACCCGGAGGCAAAGTCCTCATTGGTCCAGCGATCGTCAAAATATTCCGCCGTCAGCGCCCACCCTTGCACGGCATCTTCGAGGGCCTGATTGGCCTCGGGCGTACCTTTCTGCAGCAGCATCCAGGTGGCGATATTGTCCGCCGCATCCTCCTCGCGCCCCAGAACCGGAAGCTCGAGCTTGTCGATCAGGAGATGTCCCACTTCGTGGTAGAGCGTGAAGAGCCCATTATTGACGGCGAAGCGCCGGATATCGAGCCGCTGCCCCTTGTCATAATCCTTCCAGTCGAATGCCGCAGCCGGCGACACCAGCAGCAGGGCAAGCAGCAACAGGATTAAACGGCGCATAGGGTCGCTCCCGGCAAGAGAGGTCCAGAAGACGGCAAGGGTCGGGGAGTGTCAACGAGATCACAAGGCAGTGGTGAAGACCGCCCCTCCACTCCCGGAGCCCCACATAACAGCCTATGCCCCCGGCTCCCACCCAGCCGGAGCCATCTCGAAGCCTGAAAACCGAAACCCTGGCGCCACCGTGCAGCCCACCAGGGTCCAATCGCCCAGGCTTCGTGCCGACTGCCAGGCAGCCTCCGGCACCACTGCCTGCGGCCGCTCGCCGCGGGCTAAGTCTGCCCCCAGCACATGCCGCACCACGCCGCCGTCACCGGCAATCCCAAGCTCCAGCGGCGCGCCGGCATGCCAATGCCAGACCTCCACAGCATCGACCCGGTGCCAATGCGAGCGGTCTCCGGTCTCCAGCAAATAATAGATCGCCGTCGATCGCGCCCGTCCGTCAGGGCCAGCCACATCCTCAAACGTCTGCACATACCAGCCGCCTTCCGGATGCCGCTCCATGCCCAACGTCGCGATGATCTCCTGCGCCGTCGTCATCAGGCCTGCTCCGCCTCTTCGAGCTCAGCACTGAGTTCGAGCCACTTTTCCTCGATGCCTTCAAGCTCGGCCCCGAAGCGGACCTTGTCCTTGCCCAGGGCGACCACCCGGTCGGATGGCCCGTTATAGACCTTGGGATCGGCCAGCTGCGCCTCGACCTTTTCGAGCTCGATCTTGAGCCGGCTCATCTTCGTCTCGGCGTCGGTGATCGACTTCTTGAGGGGCGCCAACTCGGCCCGGCGCGCTGCCGCTTCCTGCTTAGTGAGCTTGCGCGTGCCGCCAGTGCCACCGGGACCTGCGCTCCTATTGTCCTTGGAGGAGGTGATGTTGCGCTGGTAGCTGTCGAGATCTTCGTCGAGTTCGTGGATAGTGCCGCCTTCGGCGATCCAGAGCGTGTCGCAGGTGGCTTCGATCAGGTGGCGGTCGTGCGAGATGATCAGCACGGCGCCCTCGTAATCGTTAAGGGCGTGCACCAGCGCATCGCGGCTATCGATGTCGAGGTGATTGGTCGGCTCGTCGAGGATCATCATGCCCGGCCCGCCGAAGGTGATTATGCCCATGAGCAAGCGCGCCCGCTCGCCACCGGAAAGGTTTTTGGCCTTGGTGTCCATGCGCGAAGTGGTCAGCCCCATCTGCGCCAGCCGCGAGCGCCGGCGCGCTTCGTTGTCCAGCGGCATCAGGTCGACCATATGCTCGAGCGGCGTCCATTCGGGCTTGAGCTTGTCCATCTGGTGCTGGGCGAAATGGGCAATCTCGAGCTTCTTGCCCTTGCGCAGCGTGCCGCCCTGCGCCTCGATGTCGCCCGCCAAAAGCTTGGCAAAGGTCGACTTGCCGTTGCCGTTGACGCCGATCAGCGCGATGCGGTCATCGGGATCGATGCGCATGGTGATGTTGCGAAGGATGGTCTTGTCGCCATAGCCGGCCGCCACCTTGTCCATGGTGATCATCGGGGTAGGGGCCTCGGCCTTGGGTTGCTGGAAGCGGAACGGGGCCGAATGCTCGTCGAACATCGCGGCCGGGGGCTTGAGCTTTTCGATCATCTTCATGCGCGATTGCGCCTGCTTGGCCTTGGTGGCCTTGGCCTTGAAGCGATCGACGAACTTTTGCAGATGCGCGATCTGGTCCAGCGACTTTTCGCGGCTCTTGTTGTTGAGCTCCATCTGCTGGCGGCGTGTGTTTTCGAACGTGTCGTAATTGCCCTTGTAGAAGGTGAGCTTGCGATGCTCGAGATGGATGATCGAGTTGACCGCCTTGTTGAGAAGGTCGCGATCGTGGCTGATCATGAAGACGGTATAGGGATAGGTGGCGAGATACTTTTCGAGCCACAGCGTCCCTTCGAGATCGAGGTAGTTGGTCGGCTCGTCGAGCAGCAACAGGTCCGGCTGGCTGAACAGGACGCCTGCCAGCGCCACGCGCATGCGCCAGCCGCCCGAGAGTTCGCGCGTCGGCGCGTTCTGCCGGTCCTGCTCGAAGCCAAGACCCTTAAGAATCGAGGACGCGCGCGCATCGGCCGAATAGGCGTCGATATCGGCAAGGCGCGTATAGATCTCGCTGATGCGGTCGGGGTCTTCCGCCGTCAGCGACTCCGCCATCAACGCCGTGCGTTCCTTGTCAGCCGCCAGCACGACTTCGAGCACCGTTTCGTCCCCGGCCGGAGCTTCCTGAGCAACGGCGCCGATGCGGGCTTTCTTGTCGAGCTCGATCGTGCCGGCATCGGCGCCGATATGGCCCTGGATCAGGTGGAACAGCGTCGTCTTGCCCGTGCCGTTCTTGCCTACGAACCCGGTCTTGGAGCCTGTGGGCAGCACCACCGAGGCATCTTCGAAGAGCTCGCGGCCTTGGATGCGATAGACGAGGTTATTGATGGTGAGCATGGCAAATGGTCCGGCACGGCGGCTGAAAAGACGGGGCGAGCAGAGTGTGTTGCGCCCGAAGTAGGGCGTTAGCGACGATCTGGCAACCGCGCGTCACTCTGTCGCCCAGTTTGCCCGGCACTTTCTCCGTGGGCGGAACGTTTCAAGACGACAACACGTGAAAGAGGAAATCACATGTCCACCAAGCTCGTTGCCCTTGCCGCCATCTTCGCTGCCGGCCTGACCATGCCATCCTTTGCGCAGCAGGCCGCCACGCTCGATGATCTCGATGCCGAACGCATCAATGCCAACCAGATCACCATCGATTTCGAGTATACCGGCGGCGCCTGCGAAGAAGTCGGCCCTGCCGTTCTTGGCGAGGAAACCGACGGCACTCTCGCCGTGAACTTCCCCATCACCTCGACCGCCGAAATCTGCACGCAGCAGGCCCTCGAGATCGATGTCGAGCAGACCATCGAAGCCCCGGCGACCGTCACCCGCGTCGACGTGACCCTCACCGGCGCTGACGGCAATGTCGTCGGCACCGGCACGACGGATGTCGACAACGACTAATTTCGAGCTGACACCTCTAAGAACGCGATGTCACCCCGGGCTTGACCCGGGGCCCATCCAGAGATCTCGAGATGGGCCCCGGCCTTCGCCGGGGTGACATGCGGTGTTTGCTAGATGCTAAAAAGCCCCGTCTTGCGCCAGTCACAACCGCCCGCTAAAAGGCGCCACCTTTCCACTCCCTTTAGCAGGATTTTCGCCATGGCGATCGAACGCACTTTCTCCATCATCAAGCCCGATGCCGTCCGTCGCAACCTCATCGGCAAGATCCTGACCAAGTTCGAGGAAGCCGGTCTCAAGCCCGTCGCCCTCAAGAAGATCCACATGACCCGCGCCCAGGCCGAGGGCTTCTACGCGGTCCACAAGGAACGCCCCTTCTTTGGTGAACTCGTCGAGCAGATGATCGCTTCCCCGGTCGTAGTTCAGGTTCTCGAAGGCGAAGGCGCCATTCTCAAGAACCGCGAAATCATGGGCGCAACCAACCCGGCCAACGCTGCTGAAGGCACGATCCGGAAGGAATTCGCTCTCTCCGTCGGTGAAAACTCGGTCCACGGTTCGGACGCGCCGGAAACCGCTGCCCAGGAAATCAAGTTCTTCTTTACCGATGAAGAACTCGTAGGCTAAAAGCCCGCCAACGACCTGCTTTTTAAGGCCGCCCGACCGGGGCGGCCTTTTTGCTTTGCTTGTGCTATAAAGGCACGCTCCCTCACGAAAGAACGCTCTTGTCCCTGCCTGAAACCATTCTTGCCCCCATCGCCAGCGCCCTTGCCGAAAAAGGCTATGACAGCCTGACCCCGGTTCAGTCCGCTGTGATCGAGGACAATACCCTTGGCCGGGACCTCCTCGTTTCCGCCCAGACCGGTTCGGGCAAGACCGTCGCCTTTGGCATGGCGATCGCGCCGACGCTTCTGGGCGACGATGAAACGCTGCCCGCTCCCGGTGCACCGCTGGCGCTGGTCATCGCACCGACGCGCGAACTGGCCATGCAGGTGCAGCGCGAGCTGACCTGGCTTTATGCCAAGATGGGCGCGCAGACCGCCCAGGGCGTCGGCGGCATGGACCAGCGCACCGAGCGCCGGGCGCTGGAACGGGGCGCCCATATCGTCGTCGGCACGCCGGGTCGCCTTCGCGACCATATCACCCGCGGCGCGCTCGACATGTCGGCCCTTCGCGCCGTCGTGCTTGATGAGGCCGACGAAATGCTCGACCTCGGCTTCCGTGAAGACCTCGAATTCATCCTCGCTGCGGCCCCCGAAGATCGGCGCACGCTCCTTTTCTCGGCCACCGTCCCCAAGCCCATTGCAGAGTTGGCTAAGACCTTCCAGCGTGACGCGTTGCGGATCTCGGCCACCAGTTCGGGCGAGCAGCACGCCGATATCGAATATAAGCTCATGGCCGTGCCCGCCGCCGAGCGCGAGAACGCCGTCATTAACACGCTGCTCTGGTACGACAGCACCAATACCATCGTCTTTGCCTCGACCCGTGAGGCGGTGAAGCACCTCTCGGCGCGCCTCCACAATCGCGGCTTTGATGTCGTGACCCTTTCGGGCGAACTGACCCAGGCCGAACGCACCAGCGCGCTCCAGTCCATGCGCGATGGCCGCGCCCGCATCTGCGTTGCCACCGACGTTGCCGCCCGCGGCATCGACTTGCCCAATCTCGACCTCGTCATCCACGCCGATCTGCCGATGAACGCCGAAACCTTGCTGCACCGCTCCGGCCGCACCGGAAGGGCGGGGCGCAAGGGCACCTGCGTCATCATCGCGCCGACCCATCGCAAGCGTGTCGCCCAGTCGATCCTGCGCACGGCAAAGATCGAAGCAGAAAACATTGCGCCGCCGACGGCGGAATCGATTGATGCGCGCTATCGCGAAACGATCCTCAACAATCCGCAGCTGAGCGATGAAATCACCGAGGACGAGCGCGAAAGCGTAAGCAGTCTTCTCGCCAAATGGTCACCCGAGGCGATCGCGGCGGCCTATTTCCGTCAGCAGCTGGCGGCGCGTCCGGTGCCGGAGGAGATCACGGCATCGCTCGTCGTCGACGACCCGCGGGCACCCCGCACCCGCGAGACCTTTGCCGGCGGCACCTGGTTCAAGGTCTCGGTCGGCCGCAAGCAGCGCGCCGAGCCACGCTGGCTTTTGCCGATGATCTGCAAGGCCGGTGGCGTCAGCAAATCTGCGATCGGCTCGATCCGCATCTTCGATACCGAGACGATCTTCGAAGTGGCGGCCGACAAGGTCGATGGGTTCTTGCGCAGCGTTGGCAAAAACGGCACGGACGAGAAGGGCATCTACATCAATGCCGTAGATGGCCCGGGTGAACGCTCGGAACGTCCGGCAAAGACCCGTCCGCCGGGCCCGCCCAAAGCTTATGATCCGATGGCGCCGCGCGACACCAAGGCCGATCGCAAGGAGCGCTACGGCAAGCCGAAGTCTGAAGATTTTGCGGAGCGCCCGGCAAAAGCCCCGCGTCCTCCGGTCGCCAAGGACAAGGGCAAGCCAAAATGGTCCAAACCCGCCGACGGCACCGCCGCGCCCAAGAAGCCCAAGGTCAAGGACCACAAGAAAAAGCGCGCCGAGGACTAGGCTGTATCAAGAGACCTCATGGTGAGCTTGTCGAACCACGAGGTCGCTTGCACCGGCTGTGCCACGACCTCGTCCTTCGACAGGCTCAGGATGAGGTCTACTTGGGCTGATCCACTCTAAGTCGCCTCGGCCGTGATCATCGCTGCTGCTCGCCGGAAGGCGGCTAGAGAAGTAAAGCCTCGGCGGAAAACTGTCGCAGCGATTACGCAACTTCAGCCTTTGGCGCCTGAGCCAAACCCGCGGCGAGTTGCTCGATCTCGGCCGCGTATTTTTCGGTAGCCGGGTCGATCCCATCCATCCAGCTGCCGAAGCGCTTGAGCATGGGGACAAAAGCAGCGAGCTCCGCCGTGTCCCACTCGCCCAGAAAATCGCCCATGATCAGGAATTTATAAGCCCGCACGGCTCGAACCACCGCCCAGCCGCGGTCGCTGAGCTCGATGATCGTGCGCCGCGCATCGGCCTGGCTGACGCCACGGCGGGCGAACCCCTGTTCCACCATTTCGCTGACGAGGCGGCTGGCGCGCGACGGGTCGATGTTGAGCCGCTCGGCGACGGTCGCGACCATGGTCTCGCCCCCGACCTCGCCGAACTCGGGCTCGGGCCCTTCGATCGCCACCAGGACATCGAACTGCGCGAGGTCGATGCCGATCTTTAGGTCGACCAGCGCCCGATGCCCCAACTCGCGCCGCAAGGCGCGGCGGCGCCATTTCTGCATCAGCCCGTCGATGTCCATCACCGCTTCGGCGGTCTGAGCATCGATACCGGCCTGGCGCAACAGGGCGCCGACTTCGCTTGTGTCCTTGAGAGGCATAGGAGACCTCGCCCATTTGCATGCTTCTGACAAATGCATGCTATTGACATGTATCTGCTGGAGGCACATGTATGCCGCCTAAGTGAATTCCGCAAGGGCCGACGCCGGACGCCGACCCGCCTGTTTTTCAAGGATCGCATAAATGTCCGCTGCTGTTGAGCCAGCTTCCGAGCTGCAAGACCCATCGACCAAGCTGGTGATCGGCGCCGTCGCCGTCACCCTTTTGTTGGCCTCTTTGGGCCAAACCATTGTTTCGACTGCCCTTCCCACCATCGTTGGCCAGCTCGGCGGCCTCGATCACCTGACCTGGGTGGTGATCGCCTACCTTCTTAGCTCCACCGTCGTCGCCCCGATCTACGGCAAGCTCGGCGACCTCTTTGGCCGCAAGATCGTGCTGCAGGTGGCGATCGTCATCTTCCTGATCGGCGCCGTCCTTTCCGCCATGGCGACCGACATGACCTTCCTCATCGCCGCCCGCACGGTGCAGGGCCTTGGCGGTGGTGGCCTCATGGTCGTTGCCATGACTGTGGTCGCAGACATCATCCCACCGCGCCAGCGCGGCAAGGTGCAGGGCCTTTTCGGCGCCGTCTTCGGCGTCGCGACGGTCGTTGGCCCGCTGCTTGGCGGCTTCATCGTCGAGCACATTTCCTGGCAGTGGATCTTTTTAATCAACCTGCCGCTCGGCATCCTTGCGCTTGTCGTTATCGCCGCCGCCCTCAAGCCGCGTGCCGAACGCGTCAAGCACAGCATCGACTATACCGGCTTCGTCCTGCTCTCGACCGGCCTCACCGCCTTCGTCCTCGCCAGCTCGCTGGGCGGCAACACCTTCCCCTGGTTCTCCGTCGAGATCATCGGCCTCGTTGTCGGTGCCGTCGCCGCACTGGCCGCCTTTATCTGGGTCGAGGCCCGCGCCGAAGAGCCGGTGCTGCCGCTGGTCCTCTTCCGCAACAACACCTTTGCGGTAACCAGCGCGGTCGGGTTCCTGGTCGGCATGGCCATGTTCGGCTCGATCACCTTCCTGCCCATGTATCTGCAGCTCGCCAAGGGCATCTCGCCTACGGACTCTGCCCTTCAGCTCGTGCCCATGATGGTCGGTCTGATCGGCGCCTCCATGCTTTCGGGATTCGCCATGACCCGCACCGGCCGCTATCGCATGCTGCCGATCGGCGCGACGTTCATCCTGATCATCGGCCTCGTTCTGCTCGCCACCATGCAGCTCGATACGCCGTCCTGGATGGTTGCCATCTACATGTTCCTGGTTGGAGCCGGCATCGGTCCGGTCAACTCGGTCAGCGTCACGGCTACCCAGAATGCCGTCGATCGCCAGATGGTCGGCGCAGCCACGGCCGGCAACACCCTGTTCCGCCAGATTGGTGGCTCGATCGGCGTGTCGGTCTTCGGTGCCATCTTCTCGAGCGGCCTCGCTTCTCGCCTGGGTGACATCATGCCGGCCGGCAGCGGCACCGGCGCCTTCAGTGCCCAGGCCGTCGCCAAATTGCCTGATCCGGTCCGTGGACTGGTGCTCGAAGCTTTCGCCAGCGCGCTTCATCCGGTGTTTTTCACCGCCGCTGGCGCTGCCGTGCTCGCTTTTGGCCTCTCATTCCTGCTCGAGGAGCGGCCACTTGCCAGCTCCTTGCGCAAGGAGCCGGAGGCTGAGATTGCGGCAGAGGAACATGCCACTGCCGCCGCGGTCGGTGCCCCGATCGGCGCCACACGCTGAATAGAGGCCCGGGGTTCGCCCCGGGCTTTTTCGTGACATATTCGCCACGGTTCCGTGGGCCCGTTTCGCGCCATTCAATTCTGGCGAGAATGTGAGTGGTCAAATCACTGGCGTCACGTACCTTTCTCCTACGGCTGCCGATCGGGACATCGGCCTCGCACCCAGGAGAGACAAGCGTGCCTTTGCGTTGGCAGGAAGTGGCTTTGCCACTGTTCACGATCACCTTGCTGATCGTTCTCAAATATATCCCTGCCACCGCCCATTTGCCGCTCTCGCGCGCAGCCGGCGTGGTCGCCTTCGGCTACGCCGCCTTCCTGGCGCTGCGGATCATCCAGCCCGAGGAAGCCATGGTCGTTGATGGCGGCTGGGCCGAACTGCGCCCCTCCATGGTCGAATACTTCGCCTGCTATGGCGCCGCGGCCCTGGCTGCCGTGCTCCTGTTCGCCGTGATCGTCATGGGCAGCGCCGCCGACACGACGCAGCTGGTCGCAACCTATATCGCGGTCCTGCTGCTCGCGGCCGGCGCCATCGGCATCGGCCTTGCCGGGCTATTCACCAATACGAGCTGGAACAACCGGCAGGTCAAGCATCGCACGGCGCTGGGTCGCGAAACGACGCTCGACTGGTCCGACGTCCGTTCGGTGCGTCCGAACTGGCGCGGCGTCACCATCTTCGGCACGACGGGCCGCATCACCTTCTCCCAGTTCCACGGCGGCGCCGGCCAGCTCGCCAAGCACGCCGCCACCCGCGCCATGCGCAATGCCGAAACGGCGACAAAGGCTTTCGCGGCCTAGATCACCCCCTTCCGAGCGTCGCTAGGCTCGTTCCTCGCCAAGCTCTGCTTGCCTTCCCTCTGAGGGGGAAGGTGGCATCGAATTGGGACACCCACCGCTTTCACCCTCCCCCTCAGAGGGGAGGGTAGCGCAGCTTAGCCGCAAGGCTTAGCGAAGCTAGGGAGGGGGTGGTCTTGGCTCGATGCCATCACGCCCACAAATCCCTCCCATTCCAACAATGCGATTGTCCCGCTCCGGCGGCTCGCATACCGTCTTTACATGAACGCCCAAGCCCCGATCCGCACCATCCGCTCCGTTTGCCCGCACGATTGCCCGTCGGTCTGCGCACTCGATGTCGACCTGCTCGCCGACGGCACCGTCGGTCGCGTGCGGGGCGCAAAGGATGATCCCTATACGGCTGGTGTGATCTGCGAAAAGGTCGCCCGCTACGCCGAGCGCATCCACCATCCCGATCGCCTGCTGCATCCGATGCGCCGCGCCGGCCCCAAGGGGGAGGGGCAATGGCAGCGCATTTCCTGGGATGAAGCGCTGGACGAGATAGCCAGCAAATTCCTTGCGGTCGAACAGACTCACGGCGCCGAATCCGTGTGGCCCTATTTTTATGCCGGTACGATGGGTCACGTGCAGCGCGACGGCATCGAGCGCCTGCGCGCCGTGCGCGGCTATTCGCACCAATACGACACCATCTGCACCGGCCTTTCCTGGCCCGGCTATATCGCCGGCACGGGCCTCCTTGGCGGTGTGAACCCCGAGCAGATGGCCGAAGCCGATTGCGTCGTCATCTGGGGCACCAACGCGGTGCACACTCAGGTTAATGTCATGACCCATGCCATGCGCGGAAAGCGCCGCGGCGCCAAGATCGTCGTCATCGACATCTACCGCAACGCCACCATGGAACAGGCTGATATGGGTCTGGTCCTCCGCCCCGGCACGGATGGCGCGCTGGCTGTTGCCGTCATGCATGTGCTGCTGCGAGACGGATTGGCCGACCGGGAATATATGAGCAAGTTCACGGACTTCTCGCCCGAGTTTGAATCACATCTGCAAACCCGTGACCCCCAATGGGCCGCCGACATCACCGGCCTCAGCGTCGCCGAGATCGAGGCTTTCGCGCATCTCGTCGGCAAGACGAAACGCACCTTCTTCCGTCTCGGCTATGGCTTCTCGCGCCAGCGCAATGGCGCCACCGCCGTCCATGCCGCGCTCTGCATTCCGGCCATGACCGGCGCCTGGCAGCACCGTGGTGGCGGCGCCTTCCATTCCAATTCCGGCACCTGGGGCCTCGACAAGTCCCAGCTCGAAGGCACCGGCCTGCAGAAGGGCCAACCGCGCGCACTCGACATGTCCGAGATCGGCCCCGTGCTGACCGGCGACAGCAAGGCGCTGCAGGGCGGCAAGCCCGTTTATGCCATGATCGTCCAGAACACCAATCCAGCGACCGTCGCCCCCGACCAGACCCTGGTGCGGCGCGGCCTTCTCCGCGAGGACCTGTTCCTAGTCGTCCACGAGCAGTTCATGACCGAAACGGCGGAACTCGCCGACATCGTCCTCCCGGCCACCATGTTCCTCGAGCACAACGACTACTATACCCGCGGCGGCCACACCCGCGTGCTATATGGTCCGGCCGTCGTCGAGCGGCCGGGCGAGGCATGGTCGAACCATGAGGTCATCAACGCCATCGCCCAACGGTTGGGGCAGACCGAGGCAACCTTTGCCGCGACGGATCGCGACGTCGTCGCCGATACCTTCGCCCGCTCCGGCTTTCCGGCGCTCGAAGAGGTCGAACAGACCGGCTATGTCGACAAGGAGCGGCCCGACGGCGTTGCCCGGTTTGCCCATGGCTTTGCCTGGCCCGATGGCCGCTTCCGCTTCAAGCCGGATTGGCAGGCAGTGGCCGACAAGAAGGGCTATCGCTGGTCCTGCAACCCCGCGATCATGCCGCGCTTTGCCGATCACTGGGACGTCACCGAAAAGACCGATGCCGAGCATCCGTTCAAGCTCGCCACGAGCCCGGCGCGCGCTTTCCTCAACTCGAGCTTCAACCAGACCCCCGGCAGCCTCAAGCGGGAAGGGGAGCCTTCGGTCTTCATCCGCATCGAGGACGCGGTGCGTCTCGGCATTGTCGAAGGCGACGCCGTCATCGTCGGCAATCGCCGCGGTTCGGTCGAGCTGACGGCACGGCTCCATAATGGCCTGGCGCAGGGAGTCCTGATCGCCGAAGGGCTTCACCGCAACAAGGCCCATCGCGGCGGCCGCGGCATCAATATGCTGACCAGCGCCGAACCCGCGCCTCCCTTCGGCGGCGCGGCGTTTCACGACGCGGCGGTGTGGATCAGGAAGGCGCTTTAGAACAAGGAGGAGGTGGGCGCGTCGCACACCCCCTTCCGAGCTACGCTAAGCCTAGCGGCTAAGCTTCGCTTGCCTTCCCCTCAAGGGGGAAGGTGAACGCAATGCGTGTGGCGAAAAATTGCAAAATACTCGATGTCACCTTCCCGCTCAGAGGGGAAGGCAAGCAGAGCTTGGCGACGCAGGAGCCTAGCGGCGCTCGGAAGGGGGTGTCTGCCCCTCAACGCACCCGTTCTCACCCGTAAGCCTGCCAAAAGAAATACCCCGTCATCGCGATCCCATAAACAATCACCCCAACCCGGATCCAGTTTCTCGGGATATGCTGCGCCAACCGCGCCGCCGTGTAGCCGCCGATGGTAACGCCGACCAGGGCGATCGAGCCATGGTACCAGTCGATCGTCCCATTGAACGCAAATCGCAAGACGGCCACCAGCGCCACAACGGACGAGACATAGAGCTTGAGCCCATTCATGGCGTGGATGTCGGTCATGCCGGCCAGCGCCAGGAAAGCCAGCAGCAGGATGCCGAGCCCGGCATTGAAGAACCCGCCATAGACGCAGACCGCAGCTAACGCCACCAGCAACAGCACGTCGCCGAGCGCCTGCATGCCGCGCCCCGAACTCCCCCGCGACTTGACCAGGGTATTGATCTGGTTGCCGAAGATGAAGAGCGCCACGGCGAACGTCATGAGCCAGGGGACGACCTTGGCGAACTGATCGTCGGACACGACCAGCAGCAGCTCGGCGCCGGCATAGCCGAAAACCGCCGCGACGATGCCGTAGATGATCAGCTTGTCCTTGTGCCGCGAAATGGCCTCGCGATAGCCGAAGGCGCCGCTCGCATAGCCGGGCAGGGCGGCATAGGTGTTGGATGCGTTGGCGAGCACAGCCGGGACGCCCGCGAACAGCAGCGCGGGAAAGACGATGAACGAACCGCCGCCCGCCAGCGAATTGACCGCGCCGCCGAGCAGGCCAGCGACAAACAGCAGAATCTCGGTCATAGCATTCCCCAGCTCTCGATGGCCGTTCCTAGCGCCAGTCGCAGGGTGCGCCTAATGCAATTGCTTGATCTCAGCATAACCGCGATTGATCAGAGCTCTTGACGTTTGCGCTGGGGCGGCGCATGTACCGCCCCGGTTGCTGGCGCCAGCCGTCCGCGGATCGGATGAT
Source organism: Devosia rhizoryzae (assembly GCF_016698665.1). Classification (NCBI taxonomy): domain Bacteria; kingdom Pseudomonadati; phylum Pseudomonadota; class Alphaproteobacteria; order Hyphomicrobiales; family Devosiaceae; genus Devosia; species Devosia rhizoryzae. The sequence continues at coordinate 1,668,573 of NZ_CP068046.1, read as the reverse complement.
CCATGGTGAAGCCCAGCTCAAAGACACCTGATCCCGTCGGTTTTCCTCCCAAGGCGCATCATGGCAACGCGGACCCCATGGACTAGTCGCCTCCTTGGAGAGACCGATATGTCTTTTTCCCTCGATACTCTATCCGCCCAGACTCTGAAGTCCGAGGCAAAATCCTTGCGCGAGACTCGCGCCAAGGCTGGCCAGGACCTAACCCATGGCGCCGCGCTCGAAGAGGTCGCCCGTGCCCATGGCTTTCGCGACTGGAACACCGCGCGTGCGGCCCTGCCGGATCGCGTCGCCGTGCCGTTCCAGGTCGGCATGCGCGTCAAGGGCTTCTATCTCGAACAGCCCTTCCGCGGTCTGCTGATTGGGGTGCAGCTCTCGTCCAGCATGAGCACCTATACGGTAACGGTGATGTTCGACGAGCCGGTCAATGTCACGCCCGACTTCATGTTCGCCGCGACGCGCCAGCGTGTCACCGCCACGGTCGACATCCGCGGCATCTCGCCAGCCCTGCGCGGCAATGGCGAGCCGCAGATGCGGCTGATGCGGGAGTAGAAGGAGGCCGCGCTACGGCGTGGCCTCTCCCTCGACCGGCGGGATCACTCGGACCCAATCCTCGCCGCGGCAGATGACGTTGAACAACACGCAACCATTGAGCCGCAACAGCTCGGGCGACACCATTTCGACATAGCCCGAATAGGTGTTGCCGTCCTGCGGGTTGTAGATTGCGCCATCATAGATATTGGGCTTGTCGCTGCGGATCAGCGTCAGAAGCTGCAGGCCCAGCATCGGCCGGTTGCGCAGGGCAGGGTCTTTGTTGCGCATGTCGAAAAAGTCCGCCGGGTCCATCGCCGCCGCTGCTTGCGCTTCTTCGACGGTCAAGCCTTCCCCCGGCACGACGATACGGCTCAGATACCCACAAAAACCTTCCGGGCAGGCGCTGATCGTCACTTCGGATAGAAGCTGCGTCTGCCAAGTCCCTTCGATCGGATCGAGCGGCAGGGCAATCTCCTGCGCTGCGGCGCCAAACGCTAGCAATGTGCTAGCAATCAGCCCGCAAATGCGAATGCGCTTCGAAAGTTTGCTGGTTTTCATCGGCGTTTCGACTCGCATCTAACTCGATCCACAATTAAAGCCGCCCCCGCTTTGGACCAAGACAAAAACCGCTTGCCATCGAAACAGGCGCCCGCTAGACCCGACCCGCCGGAGAGGTGGCCGAGTGGTCGAAGGCACACCCCTGCTAAGGGTGCAGATCGGGAACGGTCTCGAGGGTTCGAATCCCTTCCTCTCCGCCACGCCTACCTTGGCTCACTCCTCAACAATACCGCGCAGTCGCTGGGCAGGATCCAGAACTTTTCCGGTTCCACCGGACGGCGGCCCGCGCCATTGTAGTCCGGATGTTCGCTTGACCAGGCCGGCACCCATTTGTGGCCGCCGGGTGGGGCGATCAGGGGTTCGGCGACCACGGACATGTGGAGGTCGCGGCCGAGATTGAGCAGCAGCACGCGGTGACCGGCCGGGTCGGGAGTCAGGTAGCGCAGCAAGAGGGCGCCGTCACCGAGGACCGCGCCGTCGATGCGCCTGTCGCTGTTCTGCGAGAATGTGGGCTCGCTCTTGCGCAAGGAAAGCAGGTCTTGATGCAGTTTCAGCAGGCCCGTGTTCTGGTCGGCCTGGACCCAATCAAGCTTGCTCCTTTCGAACGTCTTTCGGTCGGTCGGGTCCGCAAGGCGCTCCAGCATGGCAGGATCGGCGACGCCGGGAAAATTCTTGAGCGACTCCTTGCGGCCGTTAGAAACGAGATCGGCTGCTTCGCCATCTATGCCGAAGAAGTAGAGGAACGGGTTGGAGGAGCCGAACTCCTGGCCCTGGAACAGGCAAGGCGTCTGGGGGCCGAGCAGGAGGAGCGCGGTCACTGCACGCAACCGGGCGGGTGACAGCAGCGAGGTGAGGCGCAAACCTTGTGGCGAATTGGCGACCTGGTCGTGGTTTTCCAAGAAATGGATGAAGTGCTCGGGCGGCGTATCGAGGTTGTCCGTTCCGTAGGCGGCATCGCGCTGGTCGGAACGCTGGCCATGGTAGAGGAAGCCGTATTTGAGAGAAGACACGATCTCCTGCGGCGTGCCCAGATAATCGCGATAGTAGAAATCGTTGTGCCCCGTCGCGGCGACGCGGATGGCATGCTGGAAATCGTCGTTATACATGCCGTCCAGATTGTATCCGCCCTGTTCGAGCGGATCGATCATCCGGTGTTCCTGCGGCTGGTTTTCGACGATGATGTAAGCCGATCGCGGCGCGGCCGCCTCCCGCACGGCTCGCGAGAGCTCGGCAATGATGTGCTCCTCGCTGCTGTCGAACATGGCCTGCGCGGCATCGATGCGCAGCCCGTCCATGTGAAACTCGGTGATCCAGTAGACGGCGTTGCCGAGAACGAAGTCGCGCACCGCGCGCGAATGCTCGCCATCATAGTTGAAGCTTGCGCCCCACTCGTTCTCGTAGCGGTCGGTAAAGTAGTGCTCGCTATAGGCGCGAAAATGATCGCCAAGGCCGACATGGTTGTAGACCACGTCGAGGATCACTCCGACACCTAGTCCGTGTGCCGCATCCACGAAGGCGCGGATGTCCTGCGGCGAACCGTAAGGTGCGAAAGGCGCATAGGGCAGGGTGGTGTCATAGCCCCAGCCGAACGCGCCCTTGAACGTGCCGATCGGCATGATCTGGATAACAGTGACGCCAAGCTCGGCGAGAAAGGCAAGCTTCTCGCGCGCAGCTTTCCAGGTGCCTTCCTGCGTGAACGTGCCGATATGAAGTTCGTAGACCACCTGGTCGCGGGTAGTCGGGCCCGTCCAGGCGCCATCAGTCCAGTCGAAGTCGCCGGACACGACAACCGACGCCCCATCATTCCCATCCGGCTGCCAGCGTGAGGCGAGATCCGGAACAGCCGCGCCATCATCGACCCTGATCTTGTATCGGGCACCCTCCTTCACGCCTTCTGCATGGGCGCTGAAGTAGCCGTCTTCAGAGGCTTCCAACGGGAATGCGCCCTGGCCCTCCACTTCCACTACGACGCTTTTCCGTCCCTCCGCCCAAACAGTAAACTGCGTTCCGTTTGCGTCCGGGATGGCGCCGAGATGTCGTCTGGAGGTCATGTATTGGCTCTGATGCAAGGAGGTTGCCTCCGAACGGGCAAGGCATCGCTGGGTTCCAGTGCGAGGAAGAGGAGCAGGGCCGACGAAAAGTGACTGGCCGAGCTGAGGCGCAGAGGAACTGCTTTGGAAACCCATCGTTGATGCAACCGAAGGTGGTTTTGCGGCCCGAGCCTGAAGGGCGGTTCGTTCGTGTTTCCCCTCAAACGACCACTCAAAAGGCTTTTGGCCAAAGGATAATCTGATGCGCAGCCTGCTTCTCGCCACCACCGCGCTAGCTACTCTTGCGATGCCTGCCTTCGCGCAGGAAGAACCCCGCCCCGTCGAAGACGAAGTCGCCACCAGCAAGGATAGCGGCACTGTCGATCGTTCCAACCCTGAAATGGCTCAGGTCATCACCAAGCTGATGGAGCTGGGCGCAAAGCCAGTGCACACCCTCGACGTTCCTGCAGCGCGGGCGCAGCCAACTCCCGCCGATGCAGTAGAGGCCGTGTACCTCGAAACTTCCGGGGACGAGCTGACCCCCGAGCCGGTCGCCAAGACCGAAGACATCAAAGTCGATGGCGCCGAAGGTGAACTCGACGCCCGTGTTTATTGGCCCGAAGGCGTGGCCGATGGCAGCGAAGCCCTGCCGGTCATCGTCTACTTCCACGGTGGCGGCTGGGTTATCGCCGATCTTGACGTCTATGATGCGTCGCCGCGTGCGCTCGCCAACCAGGCGAAAGCCATCGTTGTCTCCGTGCACTATCGCCAGGGCCCTGAAGACAAGTTCCCGGCAGCTCATGACGATGCGATCGCCGCTTATAGCTACGTCGTCGAGAATGCCGGCGAGTGGAACGGCGACTCCTCGCGCATCGCCGTTGCCGGTGAAAGCGCCGGGGGCAATCTCGCCGTTAACGTGGCCATTGCCGCGCGCGACCAGCAGTTGACCGAGCCGTCTGCCATCCTCGCCGTCTATCCGGTGGCTGGCGATGACCTCGAGACGCCGTCCTACATTGCCAACCAGAATGCGGTGCCGCTCGGCAAGGCAGACATCGAATGGTTCGTTGGCCACTACCTCAACGACATGTCTGAGGCCGCCGATCCGCGCATCGACCTCGTTGGCAGCGCCGACCTCGAAGACCTGCCGCCGACCACCATCGTTGCGGCCGAGATCGATCCGCTCAATTCCGAAGGCATGATGTTGCGCGACAAGCTCGAAGAGGCTGGTGTCGAGGTTTCGTACCAAAACTGGAACGGGGTGACCCACGAGTTCTTCGGCATGGCGGCTGTCGTGCCGGAGGCCAAGGAAGCGCAGGACTTTGCCGGCGCTGAACTGCGCGAAGCGCTTGGCAGCGAGTAATCATCGAGCCCGGCTGAAAAGCCGGGCTTTTTCTTTGTTCATTTCCCTGAGGTCACAATGAAAAAGCAGATCATCGTCGCGACGGTTTCGGCCACAGCGCTGCTTGCCGCAGCCCCCGTCCTAGCCCAGCCGCAAGGCACGATCGGGCAATATTCCGATGTCGTTGTCGAAGGTTCGATCCTTGAGCCCGAACCGATCACGGTAAGCGACGATGCCGAATTGGCTGACCTCATCAAGGTGCCGGAAGGGTTCACTGTCGAAGTGGCGGGCCGCGAGTTTGGCAATATTCGCATCCTCGCCACCCATGGCGATCACCTCTACGCCACGCGCCGCACCGAGTCGGACGTCATCCGCTTCGACGACGAGGACGGCGACGGCAAGTATGAAGGCTATACCGTGGTGGCGGGCAGACCCGGCATGCATGGCATCGCCATTCACGAAGACACGGTCTATCTGGCCACGGTCAATCAGGTCTTCACCGCGCCGATCAACGAGGACGGCAGTTTCGGTGAACTCGAGATGATCATCGACGACCTGCCCGATGGCGGTCAGCACCCGAACCGCACCCTGGCGATCGGGCCCGATGGCATGCTCTATATTTCTGCCGGGTCGACCTGCAATGCCTGCGCCGAAACCAACCCGGAAAGCGCCACCATGCTGCGCGCGAAGCCGGATGGCACCAGCCGCACCATCTTTGCCACCGGGCTGCGCAACACGATCGGCTTCGGCTGGGAGCCGGAAACCGGCGTTCTTTATGGCGCAGATCACGGCATCGACTGGCTGGGCGATAACGAACAGCAGGAAGAGATCAATCGCATCGAACAGGGCAAACAGTATGGCTGGCCCTATGTGTATGATTTCTCGCGCCTCAACCCGCAGGACAATCCACCCGAAGGCATCACGCTCGAACAATGGGCCGAGCGCAGCGAAGAGCCAGTGCTGGGCTATACCGCCCATTCTGCTCCCATGCAGATGGCCTTCTACACCGGCACAGCCTTTCCGGAAGAATATCGCGGCGACGCCTTTGTCGCCATGCGCGGCTCCTGGAACCGCCGGCCACCGAGCGGTTACGAGATCGCCCGCGTTGACTTCACCGATGGTGAGCCGACAACGTGGGACCACTTCGCCGAGGGCCTGCTGATCGAAAACGAAGAGGGCGGTTATGGCTTTCTGGGCCGGCTGACCGGCGTCACCCAGGCGCCGAATGGCGATTTGCTGTTTGGCGACGACTTCAACGGCATTCTTTACCGGATCTCGTATGAAGGCGGCGAACAGGCCGATACGGCCGAAGCACCGATGCCACCCGACGTGACGGTGAAGCCCGCGGAGTCGGACATCGCCATCAATATCGTCGAGGCCGAAGGCGCGGTCGATGTGTCATCCCCATCCTTCGGCGCTGGGGAAATGATCCCGCTCAAGCATGCTGCCGAAGGCGACAACGCGTCGCCGGCGCTCGAATGGGGCACGCCACCTGAAGGCACCCAGTCCTTTGTCGTCATGGTTGACGATCCTGACGCAGCCGAGCCAAAGCCCTTCGTTCACTGGGTACTCTTCGACATTCCTGGCGATGCAACCGGGATTGATGAAGGCCTTGGTACAGATCCGGTGCTGCAAAAGCCGGAAATGGCCAAGCAAGGCGTCAATAGCCGCGGCCAGATCGGCTATATGGGTCCGCGTCCACCGCTCGGCGATCCTGCGCACAACTATCACTTTCAGGTCTTTGCTCTCGACATAGCGGAACTGCCGGTAGAACCGGGCGCCAAGCGCGAGGATGTGCTCGCAGCCATGGAAGGTCATGTTCTGGCCGAAGGCGAGATCATTGGCACCTATGAACGCCCTGGCTCGGAAAAGCCGCTGAACTAGCAATCTGCGGGCGGGTGACGCGAGGCATCCGCCTGCCTGTTCTGTGCTGTATCTACGTATCCAGAGCCCAGCTAGACATGCGCAACTCGCCGCACCCGCAAAACAGCGGCATTACGCTTTGCAACCGCGCTTGCATACGAATGCAAACTTCTCCATCTTAGTCCCACTTCTGCGTCTCATGAAAGGAACGAGCCATGAGCAAGTGGACACAAGCTGACATGGAAAAGCGCCTGGTGCGCTATGCCGATCTCAAGGGCCTGCGCAACGCGTTTATCGACGCGCGCACACCCGGTTCGGACCGCAAGGAAAACTTCACCATCATCGGGCCGGGCGTTTCCGAGAACCCGGCGCAGGTGGTGCATATTCCCGAAGCGCACGGCTTCAATTTCGGTGCCGCCCGCCAGCCCTTCGGCTGCACCAATTCGCAGCACTCGCACCTTACGGCCGAGACCTTCCTGGTCCATACCGGCAAGTGGCGCTTCGTTTTCGGCGCCAACAAGGACGAGGGTTACCTCGACGTCGAGCCGGGTGACGTGGCTACCGTGCCCACCCACATGTTCCGTGGCTTTGAAAAGCGCGACGAAGGCACCGGCTTCCTAGCCGTGGTGCTTGGCCATGACGATCCAGGCAAGGTCGTCTGGGCGCCCTCCGTCTTCAAGATGGCCGAGGATTTTGGCCTCAAGCTCCTTAAGGGCGGCAAGCTGATCGACACCACGCTGGGCGAAAAGGTGCCGGAAGGCGCTGAAATGGAACTGCCCCCCGATGAAGCCAAGATGCGGGAATTGGCCACGCCGCCGATGGACGAGCTCGCCAAATACGCGCTCAAGCCGGAGCAGATGAAGGCTAATCCCAACTCTCCGCTCGCCGGTGAAGGCGTCGAGGAAGCAGCGCTGATCGGCGATGTCGATGCCGCTGACGGCTTCAAGGCCGGTCCGATCGTTGGCCACTGGCAGCATGGCTTCGCCCTCCGCCGTCTCAAGCTCGAGACCGGCGCCGTGGTGCCCGCACATAGCCGCAGCGAGCAGGAAGTGTTGTTCGTCCAGTCCGGCACGCTGGAAGTGACCTGGGAAGATGGTTCGCTTATTCTGGGTGCCGGCGACACGCTGACCATCCCGGTCGGCCTGGCGCATGGTTTCCGCAACCCGGCTTCGGCCGATGCGATCACCTTCATCATCCGCGGCGCGGCCTCACCCGCTGCCCCGCAGTTCCAGACCGCACAAGCTGCAGAGTAAGCTATGGCCCACAAGATCCTCACCACCCATGTCGGCTCCTTGCCGCGTTCCAAGCAGGTGACGGACCTTGTGTTCGCGCGCGAAGCCGGCGTCCCCATCGACGAGGCCGGCTTCAACACCATCATCGGGGCGGCGGTCGACGACATCGTCGCCAGGCAGAAGGCGGCAGGCATCGACCTGCCGTCCGATGGCGAAATGAGCAAGATTTCCTACGCCACCTATATCAAGGACCGGCTCACCGGCTTTGACGGCGACAGCTCGCGCCAGCCGCCGGCTGACCTCGAAATGTTCCCCAATTTCCTCAAGCGCCAGGCCAATACCGGTGGCACGCCGACCTATCGCCGCCCCAAATGCGTCGGCGAAATCACGGTAAAAAGCCTCGAGCCGCTGCGCGAAGACGTTGAAGCCTTCGGTGGCGCGCTCAAGCGCAACGGCTATGCCAAGGGCTTCATGAACTCGGCGACGCCGGGTGTCATCGCGCTGTTTCAGCCCAACGAATTCTATTCGACGCAGGACGAGTATCTCGAAGCCGTGGCCGAAGGCATGCGGGTCGAATACGAGGGCATCGTTGAAGCCGGTTTCATCCTGCAGCTCGATGCGCCCGATCTCGGTCTCGGCCGGCACATGATGTACAAGGATCTCGATGACGACGGCTTCCTCCAGGCCGCCGGCCGCCACATTGAGGTAATGAACCACGCGCTGCGCAATATCGACGGCTCGAACGTGCGCATGCATGTGTGCTGGGGCAATTATGAGGGCCCACATGTCTGCGACATCGCGCTCAAGAAAATCCTGCCGGGCCTGCTGAAAGCCAAGCCGCGGGCGTTGCTGTTTGAAGGCGCCAATCCGCGCCACGCGCATGAATGGATCGACTGGAAGAATGTCGATTTGCCCGACGACTATGTGCTGATCCCGGGCGTCATCGACTCGACCTCCAACTTCGTCGAGCATCCCGAACTCATCGCCCAGCGGCTCAAGAATTTCATCGACATCGTCGGCGCCGACCGCGTCATCGCCGGCACCGATTGCGGCTTCTCCACCTTCGCCGGCTTCGGCGCCGTGGACCCGGACATCGTCTGGGCCAAGTTCAAGGCGCTGAGCGAAGGCGCGGAGATCGCCAGTCGCCACTGAATTAAAGGCTCCTGCAACACCTCTCCCTCTGGGGGAGAGGTCGACCCGAAGGGTCGGGTGAGGGGGCCTTATGATATCAACGAAGGCCTCCTCACCCGGCGCTGCGCGCCGACCTCTCCTCCAAAGGAGAGGTGAAGAGGGCGCCGCGCCATTGGAGCAACCATGCCAACCATTTCTCCCGACGTCCTTGCCGCTCTCCGAGCTGCCGACACTCCGACCGTCTGCAACGCGCTCGAACACGTCATGGGCGGCCGCACCGCCGAGGGGTTCACCAAGACGCCGGTTGTCTGTGCCGATCCCAGCCTGCCGCCGGTTGTCGGCTTTGCCCGCACCGCCAAGATCCGCGCATCGTCGCCGGCACAAAAGCCCGCAGCGGAAGTGCGGGCTCTGCGCATGAAATACTACGAGTATGTTTCCGAGGGCGAAGGGCCAAACGTCGTCGTCATCGAGGACACCGATTTCCCCCACGCCATCGGCGGTTTTTGGGGTGAGATGCAGGTGGCGCAGCACAAGGGTCTGGGCGTAGCCGGCACGCTGACCAATGGCGTGTTGCGCGATCTTGGCATGCTCGACGAAGGCTATCAGGTGATCGCCGGATCGATCGGCCCCAGCCACGCCTTCGTGCATGTGACCGAGCTCGACGTCCCGGTCACGGTCTTTGGCATGAACGTACGGCCGGGCGATCTGGTCCATGCGGATCGGCATGGTGGCGTGGTCATCCCGGCAGAGCATATCGAGCGCATGGCCTGGGCGATCGATGTCGTGATGCGCAAGGAAGTGCCGATTTTGACCGCCGCCCGGGCGCCGGGGTTTAATGTTGAGAAGCTGAAGCAGGCTTGGCTGGACGCGGATAAGATCAGCTGAGGGCACTCGGCTTCCGCAACCACCGGCTGTCACCCCGGCGAAGGCCGGGGCCCATCTTGAGATCTCAGGATGGATCCCCGCCTGCGCGGGGATGACACCGAGGGTGTGGGAAGTAGTGGTGCACAAAAAAGGCCCGCTTTCGCGGGCCTTTTCTTTTAGTTCGCCTTGGACTGCATCCGGTCCAATCGCAGCTGCGCTGCCCTGCGGTGGCCTTCGAGGCCTTCGCTCGCCGACTGGCGGGCCGCCGGGGGCGCAACCTGTTCGACGCCGCGCTCGTCCAGCCACTGATACGTCGCGATTTTGACATAGGCGCCGACCCATAGCCCGCCGGTATAGGCGCCGGCACCCATGGTCGGGAGCGTGTGGTTGGTACCCGAGCACTTGTCGGAATAAACCACGCTGGCGAGTTCGCCGATGAACAGCGAGCCGTAATTGCGCAGCTTCTTGGCGAAAGCCTTGGCATCCACCGTATGCACCTGGAGGTGCTCGGCCGCGATCAGGTCGGAATAGCCGATCATCGCGTCCTCGCTGTCGCAGACGGTGATTTCGCCATAGTTGATCCAGGCTTCGCGGGCGGTGTTGGCAGTCGAGAGCGTTTCAAGCTGCTTTTCGACCTCCTTGAGCGTCGCTTCGGCCAGCGCGCGGTCGGTGGTGATGAGACCGACGCGGGTGCGGATGTCATGCTCGGCCTGGGCCAGGAGGTCGGTGGCGATCATTTCTGCATCGCCCGAGGAGTCGGCGACAACGAAGATTTCCGAAGGACCAGCGAGCTGGTCGATACCGACCGGGCCAAAAACCTGGCGCTTGGCTTCATTGACGAAGGCATTGCCCGGTCCGACGATCTTGTTGACGGCCGGAACGCTCTCGGTGCCGTAAGCCATGGCGGCGATGGCTTGGGCGCCGCCGATCTTGAAGATGCGGTCGGCGCCGGAAAGAGCGCAACCGGCAATCATCGCCTTGTGGGCATTGGGCGGCAGGCAGGCGATGACTTCATCGACGCCGGCGACCTTGGCAGGGACGATGGTCATGATCGGCGCGGACAGGAGCGGATAGCGGCCACCGGGAACATAGCAGCCGACGCGCTGGATCGGGATCACGCGGTGGCCCATATGGACGCCAGGCAGGGTCTCGACCTCGAGCGGCAGGATCGTGGCCAGTTGCGCCTCAGCAAACTTGCGCACGTTGTTGATGGCGAACTCGGTGTCCTTGCGGGTCTGCGGATCGAGTTCGTCAAGCGCTGCCTGACGCTCTTCGGCAGTGACTTCGAAAACCTCGATGTCCGACTTGTCGAACTTGGCCGAGTATTCCCGAACAGCCGCATCGCCATTGGCGCGCACGTTCTTGATGATCTCGCTGACCAGCGTTTCCACCGGTGCGTTGTCGCCGATGGAAGAACGCTCCGGCGCCTTCACATATTCGACGCCTGGGAACGGTGAAACGGCACTCTGTGTCATCAAAATCTGCTCCGAAATTAGCGTTTGGAAGGGCCTCGGCTAACGGAGGGTTAGCCTTTAGCGTGTCCAAACCGGTGTCGAATTGATCTTGCATACGTATTCAATATTTGCCAGAGTTTTTTCCAGTTGAGGACGGTTCGATGGTGGTCGGGTCGGCCGGAGGAACCATGACCTATTTCCAGACTGGTCTTCATTTCGCCCTAGCGTGTGCAGCGTGAACCAGTCGGCACCCATCAAACCTGCAAGCGCCAAGGCAGAGCAGCTTCCGCTGCTGTTGCTACCCGGCACCGCCTGCGACGGCCGGCTGTTCGAGCCGATGCTGGCGCATCTCGATGTGCCGGTGACGATCGTCGGCGACCTCAACGGCGCATCTACCGCAAAGGAAGTGGCCGCCAAACTGCTCGAGCAGGCGCCCGAACGCTTCTCGCTGCTCGGCTTTTCGCTGGGCGGCATCGTGGCGCTGGAAATAGCGGCCCAGGCGCCGCAGCGCATTGCCCGGCTGGCACTGGTCGACACGACAGCTCGGCCGGTTCCCGCGGACGACATCGACCGGCGGCGCGTGGAAGTCGTCCGCGCGGCCGAAACCGGCATGGCCGATTATGTGCGGGGCGGCTGGGACCGGTCGGTTGCGCCCGGCAATGTCGGCAACACCCAATTGCTCGAAACCGTCATCGCCATGGCCGAAGACCTCGGCGCCGATCGCCTCGGGCCGCAGGTCGAGATCGGCATCAGCCGCGCCGATAGCCGCAAGCGGCTGCGCAAGATTGCCGTGCCGACGCTGGTTCTGGCGGGCGAGCACGAGCAGGTCTGCACGCTCGAGGCGCATCGCGAGATCGCCGACGCCATTACCGGCGCACAATTTTACACCATTCCGCAAGCAGGACATTTCGCCCCGCTTGAAAATCCAGCCGCGGTGGCGCGTCATGTGCGCGACTGGCTGGAACGGACCACGATCAACGAAATGCCGGCCAAGGCGGCCCAAGGAGCAGTGATGAGCGACGTAACCAGCAACCCCAAGATCAAGGGCAGTTCGGAGGTGGCGCTGGAAGAAAGCGTGCTTCAGGTCGAGCGCCGCGATTATCGCGATATCGCCCCGGACGATCGCCCGCGCTCGCAGTCGCTCGATGGGTTCGATGACATCTATACCGACATCGTCGACTACATCATCCGCTGCACCCACAAGATCTGGGATGAGCGCGACATCGGGCTGATCTATACCCACTATACGCATAACTGCGTGCTCTATGGCACCACCGGCACGATCTACAATCGCGAAGACGTCGTCCGCGACACCATCCAGCGGCTGGTCTCCTTCCCGGAACGCCGCGGCATGGGCACGCAGGTGATCTGGAACGGCAACGACAAGGACGGTTTCTACACCAGCCACCTCGTGACCGGTTCGGGCCGCCACACCCAGTATGGCCACCTCGGCCAGCCGACCTTCAAGCCCTTCGTTTCGCGCACGATCGCGGACTGCATGATCCATCGCAACATGATCTACCGCGAGTGGGTCGTGGCCGATCAGATGGCGATCATCAAGCAGTTGGGCCTCGACCCCAACCACTTCGCGGCTCGCACCGCCAAGTCCAAGTTCGACGCTGGCCTCACCTCGCTCGACATCGGTGAAAACCGCCGTTTTCTCGGTCAGACCCGGCCCAATGAGAAGGCCGACACGTCGCTGGCGCACAACGATGTCGAAGCCCAGACCATCGAAATGCTGCATGAGGTCTTTACCAAGCGCATGTTCGGCCGCATCGCCCAGGATTACGCGCCCAATGCGCAGTATCATGGTCCGCTGATGAAGGAGCTATACGGCCAGGCCGCCATCATTCACCAGCATCTGGGCCTGATCGGCTCGCTGCCGGACGCCTCCTATGAAGTCCAGCACGTGGCCTCCAATCCTTGCGAAGAAGGCGGCACCAAGGTCGCCGTGCGCTGGCTGATGGAAGGCCATCACCTCGGTTATGGCATTCTCAACGAACTGGGTGACCCGACCGGCAAGCGCGTCCAGGTGATGGGCATGAGCCACTACCACTGGAAGGACGGCAAGATCGTCGACGAATGGAACGTCTACGACGAGCTTTCCATGCTGGTGCAGGTCAAGCTCGGCCAGCTTGCGGAAAACGCGCAGGCAGGTGCCTGATTGCAAGATGCGGACTTAGGTCTGCACATCTCTGATCCACGAAGGTCATCCCCGCGAGAGCGGGGATTTCTGTTTCAGGTGGGGCCATAAGTGAGCCTGGCGCCTGCGGATTCTCGAAAGACGACAAAGTTGCGCAGTACTCAATGCAATGGATCTGACACTTTTCAGCTCACGTAGCGCCGCGCGTCTTGCCGTTCACCTGTTTTCGGCGCCTCTACAAAGATAAACTTTTAAGCATGGCAGAAGGTGTTCGGGCCGAGCGGCTGCAGAGATCCGCTCCGTAACTTTCCTGTAAGGTGATCTCCATACCACTGCGGAGGTCTGATTGCTGAAGCGGGCAGGTGGTAGAGTGCTGGACTTTTTCTTTACGGGACATGATTTCCGTCTGGTGCTGCTGGCGGCGGTGGTGTGCCTCGTTTCGTCCTATGCCTGCATCAGCCTGATGCGCCACGCCAAGCGAGCGACCGGCAAGATGAAGGTGGTGTGGAACGTCGTTTCCGCCCTATCGGTCGGCATCGGCATCTGGGCAACGCATTTTGTTGCGGTGCTCGCCTTTCAGCCCGGCTTTCACTTTGGCTTCGACATGGGTCTCACGACCCTGTCGCTGGCCATTTCCGTTCTGCTGTGCGGCGGCGGCATTGCCATGGCGGTTCACGGCACCAATCGCTTCGACCGCATCCTCGGCGGCGCCACGATCGGCGTCGGCATCTCGGTAATGCACTATACCGGCATGGCGGCGCTGCTGCTTGAGGGCGAGATCGCTTGGCAGTCGGGCGCCGTCACGGTGTCGATCCTCGCCGGCATCGTCCTGGCGAGCGCAGCCGTAGTCGTCGGTTTCGATGGCAATGCCCGCCGTAGCCTCGCGGGCGCAGGCCTTTTGACTGCCGCCATTTGCGCCATGCACTTCACGGCCATGGCGGCTGCCGATTTTTCCGCCTGTACCGCCTTGGCCGGCGCCAGCGAAATGAATTCCGGCCTGCTGTCGCTCGTCATCGCCTTGACTTCGCTGATGGTCCTGGCCGCAGCGTTCGGGAGCCTTTTGCTCGACGAGGTCGACCGGCGTCACACCATGCGCGAAGCTGTCCGGCAGGCGGCTGATGCGCAGCGGCTGGCCGAGGTCAATGACCGGCTGAGCCTGGCGCTGACCCATATGGGGCAGGGGCTGGCGCTGTTTGATAGCGAAGGCACGCTCTTGCTCCACAACACGCGCTTGCTGGAACTGCTCGACCTGCCCAAGAGCACCAATGCCGTCGGCGAACGGCTTGACGCTCTGTTGTGCCGGTCTCTTGAAGCGCGTGGCATGGACGCGGTGGCCGCCAAGGCCAAGGCCGAAGAGATCGCGGCGAGCTATGCTTTGATGTCGGAGCAGGTCGGTGGCGACATCGTCCAGCAATTGTCCGATGGCCGCGCCTACCGCGTCCGCAGCAACAAGGCAGGGCGCGGCGCATGGATCGCGACCGTCGAGGACATTTCGGCGAGCCGGCGCGATGCCGCGGCCATCGCTCATATGGCCCATCATGACTCGCTGACCGGACTGCCCAATCGCGCCCGATACAATCAGGTGCTCGACGGAGCGCTGGAGGCTGCACTGGCCAGCGGGGATAAGCTGGCCGTGGTGGCGCTCGATCTCGATCGGTTCAAGGACATCAACGACAGTTTCGGTCACGCAGCAGGCGACCAGGTGCTGCGGGCGCTGGCGGACCAGATCAATGGCGGATTGAAAGACGGCGAAATGGTTGCACGCCTCGGCGGCGACGAGTTCGCTGCCGTCAAACCCTTCACCACCATGGCGGCCCTGCGCGACTTCCTCGACCGCCTCGATCAGGCTGTGAACGGTCGCGTTCGATATGGCGAAAGCATGCTGATGGTGGGCGGCAGCATCGGCGTCGCCATCTATCCCGATGACGGCCGCGACCGCTCGAAACTTCTCAACAACGCCGACCTCGCGCTTTACCGCGCCAAGGCTGAACTCGACCAGCGCATCTGCTACTACGAGCAGGAAATGGACGAGGCGGCACGCGAGCGCCGCGCGGTCGCCAAGGACCTGTGGACCGCGATCGAAACCGAGGGCTTTCACCTCGCCTACCAGGTGCAAAAATCCGTCACCACCGGGCGGACGACTGGCTATGAAGTGTTGTTGCGCTGGAACCGGCCCGGCCACGGCCCGATGTCGCCGGCCGATTTCATCCCGATCGCTGAAGAATGCGGGGCAATTGGAGCCATCGGCGCCTGGGTTCTCTCCGCCGCCTGCCGCGAGGCTGCCGCGTGGCCCGAGCCGCACAAGATCGCCGTCAACGTTTCAGGCTTGCAGCTGGCGCAATTCGAACTTGTGGACATGGTAAAGCACGTTCTCGATCAGACCGGATTGGCACCACACCGGCTTGAGCTCGAAGTGACCGAAACCGCGATCATCGCGGATCGCAAGCGGGCCTTGGCCGTGCTGAGCAACATCAAGGCGCTGGGCGTTTCCATCGCTATCGACGACTTCGGCACCGGCTATTCTTCGCTCGACACGCTGCGGTCTTTTCCCTTCGACAAGATCAAGCTCGACCGCTCATTCATGCCTGAAGTGGAGCATGACGAGCAGGCCAAGGCCATCATCCGGGCCATCCTGGCGCTGGGCAAGAGTCTCTCGGTTCCCGTGCTGGCGGAAGGCGTTGAAACATCTGCGCAGCTCGATGTGCTCCGCGCCGAAGGCTGCACCGAGGCGCAGGGCTTTCTGCTCGGCCGTCCCGGGGTGATCGACTGGGATGGGATGCGGCGCTCGGCCTAAAGGCTTTTTGCGAGCTCAGCCAAGGCCGGCCGCAACATGTCGCCATGCATCGAAAGAAGCTGACTAGCTTGCTTTGGGGAGGCGCCGGCGGCAATCAGGATCGCCGGCTTGACCGCGCCCTGGCTCGTCTCGAGCGCCTTGGCCGCCGTAGCGTCATCTACCTGCGCCGCGGCCATGACGATGCCACGAGCCCTGCCGCGTAGCTTCTCATTGTCGGCGATCACATTGACCATCATGCCGTCATGAACATGGCCAAGCTCGATCGCCATCAGCGTCGATAGCATGTTGAGCGCAATCTTTTGCGCTGTGCCGGCACCCATCCGGGTCGAACCGGCAATGACCTCTGGTGGAGTAGGCAAGCACACCGCGACATCCACATGGTCGAAGAGGATGGCGCCGGCATTGTTGGCAAAACCGATCGTTCTGGCACCGGCAGCCTGCGCCGCTTTTGCCGCTGCGACCGGGTAGGGGGTGTGACCGCTAGCGGTGAGCGCGATTAGGGTATCCTTTGGACCGGGCCGCAGCGCCTTGACCGCTGCGGCGGCTGCTTCCCCATCGTCCTCGGGACCGCCGCGCAAGTCTTGCAGCGCCTCCGTGCCACCGGCCAGCAGCACCACGACTTGGCGGCGCTCGATGCCATAGGTGCCAGGCAGTTCCAGCGCATCGGCCAAGGCCATCAGTCCTGAACTGCCTGCTGCGGCGTAAATCAGTCTTCCGCCTTCTCGGACGGTCTGGGCAGCGGTATTGGCTGCGCGTGCGATCTGCGGAATCGCCGCTTCCACCGAGGCAGAAGCAGCCACCTGACCCGCCGCAAGCAACTGCAGGATTTCGGTGGCAGGCCGCAGATCAAGACCTTGAGCCTGGGCGTGGAACTGTTCGGTCTGCTTGTTGGTCATGATCCCTCCGTCGACCGTCGATAATGCCAAAAAAATACCACTTGTCCACCGGTAGAGGGACGCTTGAAAGTGAGGCCACAAATGCAGCTGCCAACAAGCTTCTCGTCAAAATACGGGAAGGGGCTTGGTGAATGGTATTTTATTGGTATTATACGCCCAGAACGGGTTAGCCGTGATCCTTGGGGGAGGCCAACGTGGAGCAAATCGGCGGGATTTTCGGCGATGGCCCCGTTGTCTTACCCGTTGGCGGACCGCTTTATCTCCAGCTCAAACGCTGGATAGAAGATGCCATAAGGCGCGGCACGATCAACCCCGGTGACGCCCTTCCTTCCGAGCGTGACCTGGCCATTCGCGCCGATGTCTCCCGGGTAACCGTCCGCAAGGCCGTGCAACATCTGGTGCAGGATGGGATACTGGTGCAGCGGCACGGCTCGGGGACTTTTGTCGCTCCTCAGACGCAGCGCGTCGAACAGTCCTTGTCGCAGCTGACCTCCTTCACCGAAGACATGGCCCGTCGCGGGATGGCGGTGCGTGCCGAATGGCTCGACCGCGGCCTTTATGTGCCGTCGCCCGAGGAAACCATGATCCTTGGGCTCGGCGCCGGCGAACAGGTGGCACGCGTTTCACGCCTGCGCTTGACCGGCGACATGCCGCTCGCCATCGAGCGGGCCAGCCTTTCGGCCACAGTCCTTCCCGAGCCCGCGACCATCGGCCCCTCGCTCTACAAATACCTGGAACGCTTCGGCTCTCGACCGGTGCGCGCCATCCAGCGCATCCGCGCCGCCAATATCGGCGAGGACGATGCGCATCTCTTGCAGGTGGCGACCGGCTCGGCCGGCCTTCACATCGAGCGCGTTTCCTACCTTCCGAGTGGCCGCGTCATCGAATTCACCCGCTCCATTTATCGGGGCGATACTTATGATTTCGTCGCCGAGCTGCGCTTGGGCGACGTCACGAACGGAGCCGCCAAGCCGTGACCGACACCACCTTCATGCGCCAGGAAGTAGACCAGATCCCCGGCGTGGTCGCGACCTTCCTTCAAGCCTCCGCACCCATGCTGGACGAGGCAGCGGCACGGCTTCGTCGCGAGGACCCTGCATTGGTGGTCACTGTGGCGCGCGGCTCCTCCGATCATGCGTCGGCCTATCTCAAATATGCCATCGAGCTGAAGCTGGGGCTGCCGGTCGCTTCGGTTGGACCATCGATCGCCTCGATTTATGGGCGTGACCTCAAGCTGGATCGCACCGTCGCCATTGCCGTGTCGCAATCGGGAAAGAGCCCCGACATCGTCGGCATGGCGCAATCGGCTAAGCGCTCCGGCGCCACAACCATCGCCATCACCAACACGCCTGGATCGCCTCTGGCTGATGCCAGCGACTTCACCGTCGACCTCCACGCCGGTGTTGAAAAAAGCGTTGCCGCCACCAAGACCTTTGTCGCTTCGGTTGTCGCCGGGCTGGCGCTTCTGGCGCGCTGGAGCAATGACGCTGAGCTCAAGGCCGCTGTCGATGCGCTGCCTGAAAGCCTCGCTCAAGCCGTTGCTTGCGACTGGTCGGAAATGATCGGAGCACTAGACGGGCATTCGGCACTTTACGTGCTGGGCCGCGGTCCGGGCTTCGCCATCGCCAATGAAGCCGCCCTCAAGTTCAAGGAAACCTGCGGCATCCAGGGCGAGTCCTATAGCGCCGCCGAAGTGATGCATGGGCCGGTGTCCATCGTCACCCCCGGCTACCCGGTGCTCGGCCTCGCGGCTCGTGATGCCGCAGAGGCATCGGTTGCCGACATGGCACACAAGCTGGCCGGGCAAGGCGCCCGTGCCTTCCTCACCAGCGACCGTCCAGGTCCGGCATCACGCCTGCCCTTTGCGGCGACGGGCCATCCGATCACCGATCCGCTGTCGCTGATCGTTTCCTTTTACGGCTTTGTGGAAGCGCTGGCGCGCCATCGCGGTCTCAACCCCGACCAGCCGCCCATGCTGCGCAAGGTGACGGAAACGGTATGAGCGACCTTCTGGCGATCGCCGGAGCCCGGATCTTCGACGGCTGGGATTGGCATGACAACGCCGCGCTGCTTGTGGAAATGGGCCACGTGGCGGCAATCGTCGCGATGGACGCTGTTCCTACCGGCGCCAAAATCGTGATGCTCGATGGTGGCATGGTGGTTCCCGGTTTCATCGATCTTCAGGTCAATGGGGGCGGGGGCGTCCTGTTCAACAACGCGCCGACGCTTGAAAGCATCCGCACCATCTGCGCCGCGCACGCCCAGTTCGGCACCACGGCGCTGTTGCCGACGCTGATCACCGATACGCCCGCCATCAACGACGCAGCCATCGCCGCCGGCATCGCAGCGGCCGAAGCGCAGGTGCCCGGCTTTATCGGTCTTCACCTCGAAGGCCCGCACCTGTCGCTGGCGCGAAAAGGGACGCACGATCCGGCGCTGATCCGCCCGATGGACGAAACTGACCTGCAGCGTCTACAGGCGGCCGCTTCGGCCTTGCCGAACCTTCTTTGCACCATTGCCGCCGAAACAGTCGGTCCCGATCAAATCCGCGCACTGGTTGCAGCAGGAGCGGTAGTCAGCATCGGCCATTCCGACGCTGACTTCAGGACCGCCAACCTCGCATTCGACGCTGGCGCCTCCATTGCGACGCACCTCTTCAATGCCATGAGCCAACTGGGCAATCGCGAACCCGGCATCGTCGGCGCGGTGCTCGGGCGCGAAACTGTCTCTGCGGGCCTCATCGCCGACGGCATTCATGTTCATGCCGCTACGATCGCTGCCGCGCTGCGAGCCAAGCAGGGCAAGGCCAAGATTTTCCTCGTAACCGACGCCATGTCGCAGACCGGCACCGATCTGACGAGCTTTGAACTCAATGGCCGCACGATCACCCGCGCCCACGGAGCGTTGCGGCTTGCGGACGGGACACTGGCCGGCGCCGACCTCGACATGATCGATGCGGTCAACTTCATGATCGATGTCGTTGGCCTCGCGCCCGACGAAGCTTTCAGGATGGCATCGCTCTACCCGGCAGAAGCTTTGGGGATCGACAGCACCTACGGACATCTGCGCAGTTCGGCCTTGGCCAGTTTCGTGCACCTGGATGAAAGCTGTAGCGTCAAAGAGACCTGGATCGCCGGTGAGAAAGTCTGGCGCTAGCGGCCGGCCGTAGTCCACGCCCGCAATAAAACCACATCTCCGCCATGAAGACACGATGCTGCGAGACAGCTTTTCGCTTGTTCCGAAAGCTTGGAAGCACTTGGCTTTAGCGCTTTGTTCAAGCTTCTTAACAGGAGGTTACGATCTGTGTGCTGAATCTGCAACAAGCGCTCCGCAAGGAGATTGTGACGGGCCCAAAACAGCATTGCCGCGATTGCGTCCAAGTTTTCCATGCGTAGAGTGGGTCTTGCGAATCCATGCATGGGATCGTTTGTCGGTCGCAACGCGACGGCAACACACTGCACCACGATAGTGTGGTCGCGTTTCGACAAACTGCTGGGTAACCGGCGCAAAAATGACTGACTTTGGAGGTCACCTAATGAAACTCAAGAGCCTTATCCTTGGTTCTGTCGCCGCTGCCGGTCTCTCGACCGCTGGCTACGCTGCCGATCTCGGCGTTCTGACTTCGCTCGACGTTTGCGACTCGCTCGGCATCTCGGGCCTGACCCTTTCGTCCTCCGACAACTGCCTGCAGATCACCGGCGGCGTGTCGTATGAATTCGTCTGGGGCGACTACCGCACCGAAGCTGCTGTTGCTCGTACCTTCGACGGCAATCGTGTGGTTCCGGTTGGTGAAGCTGGTCCGGATTGGTCTTCCAAGGTTGAAGCCTGGCTGCAGGCTGTTGGCACCGCTTCGAGCGATTTCGGTCGTGCAAGCGCAACCATCCGACTCAAGGAAATCGATCAGACGCGTTTCTCCGGTTTGGCTTCCACTGGTCTGACCAATGACGCTGGTCTGGATGGTGACGACACTGGCGGCGTGATCATTGATCAGGCGTTCGTTCAGGTTGGTGACACCACCACCATCATGGCCGGTAAGAAGGCTTCGATTGCCGACTTGGGCGACGATGCTCCGTTCAACTCGTTCCTTGGTCTGTTCAATTCCGATGCCATCGACGGCAAGGGCGTTGGCATTGATGGCGACACCACCTATCTCGGTGGTCACGTTATCCAGGTTGTTTCGGAAGTTGCCGACGGTTTCAAGGTTGGCGTTGCTGTCGAAAACCTTAACGGTAACAGCGACTACGACCGTCTCACTGGTGGCGATCTCGCTTCCAATGCGCCCTATACCCATGGTTCGCTCGTTGGTGTTGTCTCGTATGCTGGCGAAGGCGTAACTGCTCACGTCACCGGCGCTGCCCTCGGCATTCTCGATGGTACAGTTGAATCCTGGTTTGTGCACGCTGGCGCAACCGGTTCGTTCGACGCCTTCAAGATCCGCGCTGCTGTTGCCTACTGGGACAACTTCAAGTTCAACAGCCAGCGCACGGCAGATCTCACCGACAACCAGAACGTCCTGAACGCTCTGATCTCGGCTGAAGGTTCGTTTGACCTGTTCACGCTGTCGGCTTCGGCTGAAGTTGCAAATGTCGACCGCTACTCGGCTGTCGACTACACCGACTATGGCTTCGGCGGTCAGGTTGGCTTCGCTGTCACTGAAGGTGTTTCGCTGAACCTCGGCGCTCGTTACTTCCGTGATGATCTTCTCGATGAAGACACCACGCAGGTTGCTGTTCAGCTCGTCGCTGCTGTGACCGAAACCATCAAGGTTACCGGTGAACTCGGTGGCTACTTCGGTTCGGCCATTGCCAACAACACTCGTGCTTCGACCGCTGGTGTTCCGACCGGTACCCCGGCTGCTAATGCTCCTGGCTTCCTCAACGACTCGGTCGGCTATGCTGCTGCCGAACTCGCTTGGGCTCCGGGTGGCAACTTCACTTCGTCGCTGCGCGGCGAAGCGAACACCGAAAACGCCTACAAGGTCACCTTCAAGGCCGCCAAGGAATTCAAGTAATCCTTGATTACTGCTGAATTGGGAAAGGCCCGGCTCTGCCGGGCCTTTTCTTTTTGGGCTGCGGTGACAAGCCTATCAAGGCACAAGCCAATTCTCTTTGTCGCTGCGCGCAAATCATCTACCGTTCCCGAAGTTGCGGCTTTCCAGTGGATTCGGGATGATTAAGGACCTCCTTTTCTGGGTGGCGCCGGGTGTGCTGACAGTTGTCGGTGGCACGGGCGTGGCCATGTCGATGGCGACACCGGTCATGGTTGCAGACCTGGCCGCACAGGGCAGGGCACAACTGGATGCCTCCGGCGCCAAGTGGGCAAACGTCTCGGTCGTGGCTCGCGATCTGGTTCTCACCGGCACCACCGATACCGAACAAAAGCGTGAGGCGGCGGAACGGACCCTTGCTGCGATGCAGGGCGTAGGAGCGATCGAGAACGACATCGCTCTCGCTCCCCTCGCAACACCATTCAAACTTAAGGTAGCGGTTGAAGATGAGGCTCTAACCCTCTCGGGAAGTGTGCCCAGTGAGGCTGCGCGTCAAGACCTGCTGCAGCGTGTGAACGTTGCAGAAACGAAGCTCGAGGTTGGCGCCGGCTACCCCGATCTCAAGCACTGGTCCGAAGGCGTAAACTTCGCGCTTGCCCGGGCCGCCGACATGGAGAGCGGCGAGATCGAACTGTCCGACTTGGAGCTGACGGTAAAGGGACGCGCCAAATCCCAAGGCGCCTTCGGCGCATTGCAGATGGCGCTGGCGGACATCCCAGCCGGACTGTCGCTCAAGTCATCTACTGTCGAGCCGATGCAGGTGGCGCCCTATACGTGGACCGCTCGCTTCGACGGCGAGCGGATCGAGGTTGCCGGCTATGCGCCCGATCAGCAGACGATTGACCGCTTCAGAACAGCCGACCTTTCTAATGCGCCCCTCGCAACCGGGCTATCGCTGGCGTCGGGCGCCCCGGAGGGGTTTGCGGATCTAAGCCGCACATTGCTCGAACAGTTGGCGCAGCTGGAAGAGGGGGAGGCCAGCATTGTCGATGGTACCAGCCGCCTGAGCGGCAGGCCTGCTACCGTCGAAATCGCCCAGGCGGTGAACAACGGGCTTTCCGGCACTGGATCGATCGTCACGCTGGAGCCACCTCCGGTTTCTGACTATTGGGTGAGTGTGACCCGTCAATCCGGCGGGGTTCTGGTCTTTGACGGGTTTGTCCCAAATGAGGCGACGCGCGAAGCCCTGGCGGAAACCGAGGGCGCCGACGT
The DNA here is from genome assembly GCF_016698665.1 of Devosia rhizoryzae. Lineage (NCBI taxonomy): Bacteria > Pseudomonadati > Pseudomonadota > Alphaproteobacteria > Hyphomicrobiales > Devosiaceae > Devosia > Devosia rhizoryzae. Next base: position 1,645,479 of record NZ_CP068046.1, on the reverse strand, counting down.
CAATTTCCTCAAGCTCGGCGGCGGTGCGCCGGCAAGCTACCAGGCCGGCCTCGATTTCGCATTGTCGCTCCTGACCCACATGTCGGAAGGACGTGTTGCGCTTTCCGGGGAAGTTCTGTCGGTCACCGGCATTGCGCAATCCCCCACCGACTACGGCACGCTGCGCACGCTCGTTGCGACCCGTCTGCCCCAAGGGATCACAGCGGGCTCGATCGAGGTCGCAGCGCCTCGCGCTGCCCGCTACGAGTTTTCCGCAAGTCGTCAAGAAGACGGCATCACCACCCTGGCTGGTATGTTGCCGAGCCCGGAGATCGAGCAACAGCTCGTGACCGTCGCGGGGACAAAGACGTCCTCTGAGGTGAGTTATGCATCCGGCGAGCCGAACAACTTCGTCACCGCTGCCAGGCAGGCGATCGCGTTCTTGCCCTGGCTGGAAGAAGGCGCCGTGCGCTTTGACGGCACCAACTGGACTGTGGAAGGCGTTCCCAGCTCCACGATTGATCGTGGCGCGATCCAGACCGAGTTTGCCGTCAATGGCTTGGCGCAAGCTGGTTGGTCGCTTGACCTGACGGAAGCGGGCCCTGTCGCCCAGCCTGTCTCGCCCTATATCTGGTCGGCCGAGCGCCTTCGAGACGGCAGTTTCCTGTTCACCGGCAATGTACCGGCAGGGTCGCTGCGCGACTATCTTGCTGTTCACGTCGAGACACGAGTGACCGACACAACGAAAGTCTCTCCCGGCGCCCCCGATGGGTTCGCTGCGAAGGTGCGGGGCGCCGTCGATGCGCTGCTCGAACTTGAGCAAGGTACGGCACTGTTCGACGGTGAGAACTGGACAGTGACCGGAACTGCTGAAAATGACGAAAGGCGTGCAGCCAGCTTGGCGCTGCTCACTGCAGCCCTCGACCTCGACGCCAGCGGGTCGATCTCGGCACCAGAGCCACAAGTTGTAGCCGAGCCGAAACCGGCGGCTGATCAGCAGCCTGATGAGCCTCAGGAAGCGCCCGCCGCTGCAACCACATCACCAGAACTCCTCGCGCAATGCCGCGAGCAGGTTGCGACGCTTTCTGCCCACAATGCCATCCTGTTCCAGTCCGGCGCTGCCATCATTGCCTCAAGCGCTGCGCCCGAGCTGGATGCCTTTGCGCAAGCGCTGGCGATTTGCCCTAATACTTCCATCTATGTCGAAGGACACACCGACAGCGACGGCGACGAGCGGAAGAACCTGGCGCTCTCGGTTGCGCGCGCCGAGGCGGTGGTCGCCGCCCTGATCGAGCGCGGTGTTGCGGCCGAACGGCTCTACGCTGTCGGCTATGGTGAATCCCAGCCAGTCGCCGGCAACGACACCCCTGACGGCAAGCGGCAGAACCGCCGCATCGTCGTCAGCGTTCAGGACGAGAACAACTAGGCGAGGCGCCATGGCTTGGTGGCCGACCCTGACATTCCTGGTCTTCTACTATTGGCCATACCTTGTGATCGCCTCCCTGATCGGCCTGGCCGTCGGCTGGTTCAGCCTGTCGCCCGCTGAGAAGTCAGGCACGCCGAAATGATCCCGCTAGGCCACGTGGTTGAAGTTGGTTTCTTGATCCTCGGCGCCTATCTGACCGGTTGCGTGGCCGGCTATGCTTCCCGCCTTGCGCTCCGCCGCCTGCTCTCTCCTCGGCAGGTGCAAGTCGAGGCTTCTCAAGCGCTTGTCGCCGAGCCAACAAAGTCCGCAGCACGCCGACTGGCGCGAGTGGGCGCTGATCAGGCGCCGCAGTTGCCGCTGGTCGTTGCTTCCTCGTCCACCACGATCCGGCGTCCACCAGAACTTCCAGCACCACGCAGCAACAAGCCGGATAACCTTAGGCTAATCAAAGGCATCGGAGCGAAAACGGAATCAGCACTGCAGGATTTGGGCATCTACCATTTTGACCAGATCGCCGCATGGCAGCCGGCCCATGTCGCCTGGCTCGAGGGTCGCATCGCCATCAAGGGGCGGATCGGGCGCGAACAGTGGATCGAGCAGGCAACGCTTCTTGCCACCGCACCACGTTCCAACGCCGCCTAGGCTGCCAGCTCTGCCTGTTTCGCACTTGCCTCGACCATGAAGCGAGTGACAGCCTCGACGTCTTCCATTTCGTCGAACAGGGCAGGGGAGCCTTGCCCCATAATGGTGAGCGCCACCGCGTCGGGTCGGCGCCGCACCATTTCCTCAAAAGTCTCGCGCCGCACCTGATCGGTCAGTTGCGTGCGCAGCAACAGGAGCGGGGCGCAGGTCAGCGCGTCAAAGAGCGGCCATTGCGGCGTCAGTACATCATCGAAGCTGAAATCCTTGAGCCGCTCTATAAGTTTATTGTCGAACAGGGGCCGCGCCCGCCCGCGCTTGTCGAACCAGTGGCTGCGCAGCGCCAGCGGCGGCAACAGGTTTTCCGGCAATCCAGGATAGGTCCCCGCCAGGATCTTGTTGAACCCGGCCGAAACCGTCTTGCCGCCGCGAAGGCCATGGATATGCGCGAGATTGTTGCGCAGCCGCACGATGGAGCGCGAATCCGTCACTGGACCGGCGTCGAGCAGGATCGTACCGCCGACCAGCAGCGGATGTTCCGCAGCGAGCGCCATGGCGACCTGCCCGCCATGCCCCTGGCCGAGGATGATCGCCTTGCCAATCCCCAGCGCCATCAACGTGTCGGCCAGGTCATGCGCATCGGCGAGCGAGCCATAGTCCGAACCCTTTGCGCGGTCATCGGAGCGGCCCCGGCCGCCAAGATCGATCAGCACCAGCGGCCAGTCTCCCTGTCCGATCCGCGGCAGGTATCCCGCCAAGCCCGTAAAGTCGGACATGTTGCGGTTGTAACCCGCAACGCAGACCAGCGGCATGCGCCCGTCGCCGAACTGCCCCCGGCGGTGCACGGCTATGCGCGTGCGGGCGTCACGCATGGTGATCAGCTCGATGGGCAGCGTGGCAAAGGCTGGGTGATCGGGGGGAACGGTGCGGCTGGATTTGAAGACGGAGGGCATAGGCTCGGTTTACCCGTGCGTGGCCCCGGCTCACAAGCCGTTTCGCTCACCTTGTGACGAAGCACGGTTGAAAGTATGGTGCCCCCGTCCTGCGCCGACCGGCCAGGATCTATCCTGTCATGCAATATGCCGGCGCAAAGCCGGGTCTATCCGAGGAATACCGACAAATGCTGCGAGGTTCGATTACGGCGCTCATCACCCCCATGCGCGACGGGGCCGTGGATGAGAAAGCCTTCGCCAGCTTTGTCGATTGGCAGATCGCCGAGGGAACGCATGGTCTGGTGCCGGTGGGTACGACGGGCGAAAGCCCTACCGTCAGTCACGAGGAGCATCATCGCGTCGTCGAGATTTGCATCGAGGTTGCCAATGGCCGCGTGCCGGTAATCGCCGGAGCGGGATCGAACTCGACGGCCGAGGCCATTTCCCTTGCGCAACACGCCGAAAAGTCAGGCGCCGATGCCGTGCTCTCGGTCGTGCCTTATTACAACAAGCCGACCCAGGAAGGCCTGTTCCAGCACTTCTCCGCCGTTGCCAAGTCGGTCGGCATCCCGGTGATCCTGTATTCGGTGCCGGGCCGTACCGTCGCTGATCTCACCGTCGACACCATCGCCCGCCTCCACGAGGCGCATGGCAACATCATCGGCGTCAAGGATGCGACCGCCGATCTCGGTCGCGCCAGCTTGCAGCGGGCCAAGCTCGGCAAGGATTTTATCCTGCTTTCCGGTGAGGATATTACCGCGCTCGGCTTTAACGCTCATGGCGGCAATGGCTGTATCTCTGTGACGTCCAACGTCGCGCCCAAGCTCTGCTCGCAGATGCAGGAACTTTCGCTGACCGGCGACTTCAAGGGTGCCCTGGCGATCCAGGACAAGCTCGTTTACCTGCACAAGAACATCTTCATCGAGCCGAGCCCGGCTCCGGCCAAGTATGGCGCCAGCAAGCTTGGCCTTTGCGCCAACGAGCTGCGCCTGCCGTTGGTGCCTGCTACCAAGGGCGCCGAAGATGCTATGGACTTTGCAATGCGCCACGCCGGTCTTATCTAAGACCCATGGCCACACTAAAAAACGACAAAGCAAAAAACGGATGGATCAGCCACGGCCTCGTGGCTGAAAACCGCCGCGCGCGTTTCGACTACGAAATCGGCGACACGCTTGAGGCCGGCATCGTCCTGACCGGCACCGAGGTCAAATCCCTTCGCATGGGCAAGGCCCAGATTGCCGAGGCCTATGCCTCGCCCGAAAGGGGCGAGCTGTGGCTGATCAATGCGCATATCCCAGAATACCTTCAGGCCAATCGCTTCAACCACGAAGAAAAGCGCCCGCGCAAACTTCTTGTCAGCAAGAAGCAGCTGGCCAAGCTCGATCAGGAAGTCGCCCGCGCCGGCAACACCATCGTGCCGCTAAAGCTGTTCTTCAACGACCAGGGCCGCGCCAAGCTTCTTATTGGTCTGGGCAAGGGCAAAAAGAATTTCGACAAGCGCGCCACCAGCCGTGAGCGCGACTGGAACCGCGACAAGGCGCGGATTATGAAAGAGGGTGGACGGGGGTAGGGGCTCTAAATGAGACCTCATCCTGAGCCTGTCGATGGACGAGGTCGGGCCCTCGGTGGCTGCGACCTCGTGGTTCGACAAGCTCACCATAAGGTCTTGGAAGCCAGGGCCAGTGCCTTAAGCCTCGACCGGCTGCCGCACCACCTGCGGTCTCCCCGCCGTCTTCGCCAGATCAGCCACATCCATGAAGAAATCCGCCTGCCGCCGCAGGTCGTCGGAGATCATCGGCGTCGAGGTCGTGAGCGTCGAGACAACCGTGACTCGCTTGCCCTTGCGCTGCATGGCAGCAACGAGGGCGGTGAAGTCGCCATCGCCCGAAAACAGCACCATGTGATCGAAATAGGGGGATTGCTCGAGCGCGTCGACGGCGAGCTCGATGTCCATGTTGCCCTTGACCTTACGGCGGCCGGCAGCGTCGGTGAACTCCTTGGCCGGCTTGGTGACCACGGTGTAGCCGTTGTAGTCGAGCCAATCGATTAGTGGACGGATCGAGGAATATTCCTGGTCCTCGACCAGCGCCGTATAGTAATTCGCGCGCAGCATATAAGCCTTGCTGCTGAATTCGGCGAGCAGCTTTCGGTAATCGATGTCGATGCCGATCGCCTTGGATGTGGCGTAAAGATTGGCGCCATCGATAAAGAGCGCGATCTTCTCGCGCGGATCAATTGCCATGATGAAACCCCGAAGCGGAAAAAGCCCGCACAGACGCTGAAAACGGTTCATTGTCGAACTTAAGTTCGGATGTCGCATATTTGTTGTATTACGACAAGTCGCGTCATTCGCGCACTGATCGGCCGCAAACCTTGTCAAGCACGATCTCTTGGTGTAGTGGGGGCCTTCATCCCCATCCATTTTGGAGACGTTCGTGGCCCGCGTCACCGTTGAAGACTGCATTCAAAAGGTCGAAAACCGTTTTGACCTCGTCCTCATGGCCGCCCATCGCGCGCGCATGATTTCCTCTGGTGGCCAGATCACCGTCCCGCGCGACAACGACAAGAACCCCGTCGTTGCCTTGCGCGAAATCGGCGATGGCACCATTTCGCCGGAAGATCTGCGTGAAGACCTGATCCACTCGCTGCAGAAGTATGTGGAAGTCGACGAGCCGGAAAACACCGCCGCTCCGCTGATCGAAAGCGCCGGCGACGACGATTCGATCAACTTCGACACGATCAGCGAAGAAGAACTGCTGCGCGGCATCGAGAGCCTGGCTCCGCCGGAACGCCGCGATGACTAGACTGCGTCTTGCAAATCGCTCCGGTGGAGCGATTTGAGCAGGCTAGGCCATGAGAGCTGCGCTCGAATGGCCCAGGCGTGACGCAAGCTCGATATATATTCCACCCCGGTTCGCGCCGGGGTTTTCTTTTTCCGATCAAGCGCTAAGCTTAATGTCCAGAAGCGGCGGCTACCTTCCATGATGCGACAGTACGAGCTTGTCGAACGCGTTCAGGCCTATAACCCGAACGCCGACGAGAATTTGTTGAACAAGGCCTATGTCTACGCCATGCAAAAGCATGGCTCGCAAAAGCGCGCCTCCGGCGATCCCTATTTCAATCACCCGCTCGAAGTCGCCGCCATCCTCACCGAGCTCAAACTCGATGACGCCTCGATCGCCGTTGGCCTTTTGCACGACACGATCGAAGATACCGACGCGACCCGCTCCGAAATCGATCAGCTTTTTGGCGGCGAGATCGGCACCATCGTCGATGGCCTGACCAAGATCGAGCGGCTCAACCTCGTGAGCCGCGAGGAAGCGCAGGCCGAAAACCTGCGCAAGCTCCTGCTCGCCATCAGCCAGGACGTGCGGGTGCTGCTGGTCAAGCTCGCCGACCGCCTGCACAACATGCGCACGCTCCACTTCGTGCCGGTGGAAAAGCAGCGCCGCATCGCCCAGGAAACCATGGATATCTATGCCCCGCTTGCCGGGCGCATGGGTATGCAGGACATGCGCAACGAGCTCGAGGATCTAAGCTTCCGCATCCTCCAGCCCGAGCATTATCGCGCCATCACGGCGCGGCTCGAACAGCTGCAGCACGATTACAGCGAGACCATCGCGACGATCACCAACGAACTGACCGAGCGGCTGGCTCAAGAAGGCATCGCCACCAGCATCAAGGCGCGGGTCAAGTCGCCTTATTCGATCTTCTCCAAGATCGAGCGAAAGTCGATCGCTCTCGAACAGCTTTCCGACATGATCGGATTTCGTATCATCGTCGGCTCGCTGGCCCAGTGCTACCACACCCTGGGCATCATCCACACGCAGTGGAAAGTCGTGCCCGGACGCTTCAAGGACTATATTTCTGTCCCCAAGCACAACGACTATCAGTCGATCCATACCACGATCGTCGGACCCAGCCGCCAGCGCGTCGAGCTGCAGATCCGCACCGAGGAGATGGACCGGATCGCTGAATTCGGCATCGCCGCGCATGCGCTCTACAAGGACGGGGCCTCGGCCAACCTCGATCGCATCGAAACCGAATCGCAGGCCTATGGCTCCTTGCGGCAGACCATCAGCCACCTGACCTCGGGCATCGCCTCCGAAGATTTCCTCGAATACACCAAGCTCGAGCTTTTCCAGGATCAGGTCTTCTGCTTCACCCCGCGCGGCCGGCTGATCGCCCTTCCGCGCGGCGCGACGCCGATCGATTTCGCCTATGCGCTCCATACTGATATCGGTGACACCTGCGTCGGCGCCAAGATCAATGGCCTGATCCTGCCGCTCGTGACCCAGCTGCGTTCGGGCGACGAGGTCGAAATCCTCCGCGACCAGAACCATCGGCCGCCAAGCAACTGGATCGGCATCGCCGCCACTGGCAAGGCCCGCGCCGCCATCCGCCGCGCCGTGCGCCAGACGGCGACGCAGCGGGCCTTTGCGCTGGGTGAGCAGGTGCTCAACATGCTGCTCGAGCGCGAAGGCGTCATGCTCGACGACAGCGAGAGCAAGGCCTTGGCCGACGCGCTCGATCACCCCAACAAGCGCGACCTGATCATCGCCGTCGGCGAGGGCAAGATCGGCTCCGAGGTGCTCGGCAATGCGCTGGCCCAGGTCAAGGGTATCCGCAAGCGCCGTCGCAAGCTCGACCTGCCGGTCGCCGACACGGCCGACGGCTGGTTCGCCCTGCGCGCCACCGACCAGTTCCGGTTCCGCGTTCCCGGCGGACAAAAGGGTGGGCCCAAGGCCAAGGCGGCCCTGGCGCAGCTCGATTTCCACACTCCCGTGACGCTGTCGGGGGAGGGGGTCGTGCCGGGCGATCGCCTGGTCGGCATTCTTGAGCCCGACCGGCCGCTGACCGTCTTCCCGATCCATTCCGATGCCTTGATCGACATGCATGATGGCGATCTGGCCTGGGTCGACGTGCGCTGGAACATGGCCTCGGCCGACGACAAGCTCTACGCCACCGTGATTTCGATGGAATCGGTCAACAAGCCCGGCTCGCTGGCGCAGATTTCGTCAGCCATCGCCGCTTGCGACGCCAACATCAACAATCTGGTCATGCGCATGATTTCGCCGGACTTCCACCAGATGATCTTTGAAATCGAAGTGCGCGATCTTGCGCAGCTGACAGATGTCCTGCAAACGCTCAAGCGCAGCCCGGGCCTCTCCGCCGTCCAGCGCGCGGGCATTCGCGAAGCCTCGATGATTTCGACGCTCGAATGGGACGGCAGCGTCGATAGGAGTGCGCGCGGTGACTAAAGAGGAAGTGCTGGATATTTTCCGCCAATGCGGGGCGATGCTCGAGGGTCACTTCATCCTCTCCTCGGGCCTGCGCTCGCCGGTCTTCCTGCAGAAGGCCAAGGTTTTTCAATACGCCCAGCATACCGAAACCCTGTGCAAGGCCCTGGCCGAACGCATCCGCGCCGAAGTTCCCGGTGTCACCAAGGTCGTCTCACCAGCCATCGGCGGCATCATCCCCGGCTACGAAACCTCCCGGCATCTCGGCGTGCCGGCGCTCTACACCGAGCGCGTCGAAGGTCAGTTCGAGCTGCGCCGCGGCTTCGAGATCAGCCCCGACGACAAGGTCATCGTCGTTGAAGACATCGTCTCCACTGGCCTTTCCATCCGCGAATGCGTCGACGCCCTGCGCAAGATCGGCGCCAATGTCGTCGCCGCCGCCTGCCTAATCGACCGCTCGGGCGGCGAAGCCGATGTCGGCGTGCCGCTGATCTCGCTGATCGAGTTCAAGGTGCCGGCCTATGCAGCCGACCAGCTGCCACCAGAACTGGCCGCCATCCCCGCCGTCAAGCCCGGCAGCCGCGGTATTCAGGGGGTAAAGTGATGTGTGACTGGCACTGTGCCCACCCTTCTCCCCTTGCGGGAGAAGGTGCCCCGAAGGGGCGGATGAGGGGTGGGGATGGTTCAGCGGTCCCCTCATCCGTCGGCTGCGCCGCCACCTTCTCCCGCGAGGGGAGAAGGGAAGAATGATCATCGGCCTCGGCTCCGACCTCATTCAGATCCATCGCATCGAACAGACGCTCGCCAAATATGGCGAGCGTTTCACCCAGCGCTGCTTCACCGATATCGAGCAGCGTAAGTCCGACCGTCGTGCCCAGCGCGCGGCCTCCTACGCCAAGCGCTTTGCCGCCAAGGAAGCCTGCTCCAAGGCCCTAGGTACCGGCATATCCTGGGGTGTCTACTGGCGCGACATGGGCGTGGTCAACCTGCCCTCGGGCAAGCCGACCATGAAGTTGACCAATGGTGCGGCCAAAGCTTTGGCCCGCCTTGTTCCTGCCGGACACGAGGCCCATATCCACCTCACCATCACCGACGATGCCGGCCTCGCCCAGGCCTTCGTCATCATCGAAGCGCTGCCGGTAATTGACCAGACGGGCGCAAACGCCTAACGCTTCGGCACCGCGAGAACCCGGAACCGCAATGACTCAGCCTGCCGACAAGCCCATCGCCAAGAAATCGGCTACCAATGAGTGGGTCGAGACTTTCATTGTTGTCGTCGAAGCGCTGCTGATCGCCATCTTCCTGCGCTTCTTTTTCTATCAGCCCTTCTCCATCCCCACTGCGTCCATGCAGCAGACGCTGATGATCGGCGACTACTTCGTCGCCAATAAATTCGTCTGGGGCTATGGCAAGCATTCCTTCTCGCTCGGCCGCTACGGCGATTTTGCGCTGCTCGATTTCGAACTGCCGATCTCGAACCGCATTTTTGGCCGCGAACCTAACCGCGGCGACGTCGCTGTGTTCCGCCCAGTGCCGCAGGACCAGGAATATATCAAGCGCGTCGTGGGCCTCCCCGGCGATCGCATCCAGGTCACGGCCGGCCGCCTTTATATCAACGGCACGATGGTGGAGCGCGAGGAAGTCGGCAAGGCGCTCGATACCGACAGCAATGGCGATACCCGCGAAGTCACCGTTTATCGCGAGACCTTCCCGGAAGGCACGACACATATCATCCAGGAAATCGGCGATGACATGCAGCTCGACAACACGCCCGAATATGTCGTGCCCGCCGGCCACTACTTCATGATGGGCGACAATCGCGACCGCTCGGCCGATAGCCGCGTCTTGAGCCAGGTCGGCTACGTCCCCGCCGTCAACCTCATCGCCAAGGCCGAGGCGCGCTTCTTCTCCATCAAGGACAATATCGCGCCCTGGCAGATCTGGCAGTGGCCCGCCAATGTGCGCTGGGATCGCATGTTCCAGGGTGTTTCCAGCGACCAGCCTTATGGCGGCACGGCGGCGCCGTGAGCCGGCGCGACAAAGGCTACGAAAAGCTCCAGTTCCGCCTCGGCTATCGTTTTGCCGACCTCGACCTGCTGGAGCGGGCGCTGACCCATTCCAGCGCTCTGGCTCCGGCCAAGCGCATCGAACGCTCCTACCAGCGCTTAGAATTTTTGGGCGATCGCGTCCTTGGCCTGGTGGTTGCCGAGATGCTTTATCGCCGCTTTCCGAAGTCCAACGAAGGTGAACTGAGCCGCACGCTCAACACCCTGGTGCGCAAAGAAACCTGTGCCATCGTCGCCCGCCAGCTCGGTCTTGGACCCGAAATGATCCTCGGCGAAAGCGAAGCGCGCTCGGGCGGCGCCGAGAAGGAAGCGATCCTCGGCGACATCACCGAAGCGGTGATCGGCGCCATCTTCCTAGATGGCGGGCTCGAAGCGGCCCGCACCTTTATCGAGACCAATTTCGAAGACATCCTCCACGACGGCCAGGCCAACCGCGCCGACGCCAAGACGACGCTCCAGGAATGGGGCCAGGCCAAGGGTCTCGAACCACCCAATTACATTCTGGTCGAGCGCACCGGCCCCGACCATGCCCCCGAATTCACCATCGCTGTAGAGCTCGCCGGCTTCCCCCGCGTCGAAGCCATTGGCAGCTCCAAGCGCATCGCCGAACACAAGGCCGCCGAACGCTTCCTCGTCGAGCAGAAGGTGTGGAAGGACGAAAAATGAACACACCCATCGAGCTTTCCGACACCTCATGCGGCTTTATCGCTCTCGTTGGCGCGCCGAATGCCGGCAAGTCGACGCTGCTCAATTCGCTTGTCGGAACGAAAGTGTCGATCGTCACGCACAAGGCGCAGACCACGCGGTCGCAGGTGCGCGGCGTGCTGACGCTGGATAAGGCGCAGCTCGTCTTCATCGATACGCCCGGCATCTTCCAGCCCAAGAAGCGGCTCGAGCGCGCCATGGTCGAAAATGCCTGGGGCGGGGCAGGGGACGCAGACCTCGTCGCCTTTTTGATTGATGCCGATAGGGGCATAACGCCCGATATTGAATCCCTGCTTGAGGGTCTTGAAAACATCACGCACCCCAAAGTGCTGATCATCAACAAGATCGACACCGTCAAGAACGAGAGCCTCTTGGCGCTGTCTCAGACGCTGAACGAACGCCTGCGCTTCGAAGCGACCTTCATGCTTTCGGCGCTCAAGGGTTTTGGCGTTCAGGATTTCATCGACTGGTGCGTCAAGCACATCCCACCCGGTCCCTGGCACTTTCCGGAAGATCACCTCACCGATCTCACCATGGCCATCACCGCCGCCGAGATCACGCGCGAAAAGCTCTTCCTGCGCGTCCACGACGAAATCCCCTACAACGCCACGGTCGAAACCGAGAGCTTCAAGATCCAGAAGGATGGCTCCTACAAGATCGACCAGGTCGTCTACGTCACCCGCGACAGCCACAAGAAGATCGTGCTCGGCGCCGGCGGCCAGACCATCAAGGCTATCGGCCAAGAGGCCCGCAAGGAACTGATGGAAATGTACGAGGTGCCGATCCACCTCTTCCTTTTCGTCAAGGTGCGCGAAAAGTGGGCGGAAGACCCGGAGCGCTACCGAGAAATGGGTCTCGAATTTCCGCACGGAAAAGGGTGATGCCACGACCTCGTCCTTCGACAGGCTCAGGATGAGGTCTACTTCGAATGACGAGGTTTTTTGGTAGACCTCATTGTGAGCCTGTCGAACCACGAGGTCGTGCCCCAAAGCCATGGAATGGACCGGTGAAGCCCTGCTGATCGGCGTACGCCGCCATGGCGAAACCAGCCTCATCGCCGAGGCCATGGTTGCCGGCCGCGGCCGCTCGCTCGGCCTCGTGCGCGGCGGCCGCTCCCCAAAATTGGCCGCAACGCTCCAGCCCGGCAATACCGTCCAGCTCACCTGGCGCGCCCGCCTCGAAGACCACCTTGGCATCTTCATGGTCGAAATGCTGCAGGCGCGCGCCGCCACCCTGATCGCCGATCGCAAGCGCCTTTACCTCGCCCAGCTCGTCTGCGAGCACCTGCGCCTGCTCCCCGAGCGCGATCCGCACGACCGGCTGCTCGGCATGGCGCTGTCCTTGCTCGATCACGATCCCGACGGCGCCGCGCTTGCCCGCTTCGAGTTGACCCTGCTCGACGAACTTGGCTTCGGCCTCGATCTTTCAAGCTGCGCCTCGACCGGCGTTACCGAGGACCTCACCCACGTCTCGCCCCGATCCGGCCGCGCCGTCTCCCGCGCCGCGGCCCAACCCTATCTCGACCGCCTCCTGGCGCTCCCCAGCTTCCTCACCGCCCGCGGCAATGCCAGCCCCGACGACCTCCGCGCCGCCTTTCGCCTCACGGGCCATTTCCTCGACATGCACCTCTGGTCCGCCAGGGGCATCGAACAGCCGCCGACGCGCGAGCCGCTGATCGATCTGCTGACCAAAGACGAGGCACCCCCTTCCGAGCGCCGCTAGGCTCCTGCGTCGCCAAGCTCTGCTTGCCTTCCCCTCTGAGGGGGAAGGTAGCACCAGTGCATGTCTGCCCACTGCGTCCACCCTCCCCCTCAGAGGGGAGGGTACCGAAGCTTAGCCGCAAGGCTTAGCGCAGGTAGGGAGGGGGTGTGCGATCTCTCCGCTCCACCGCATAACCCGTGCAAAACCCCCAAAACCTGAGCGTTCCGCTCCCCAGCCGCTATACTTTGCTCCTGATTCGTTCTCCTTGCGGAGCCGCCCATGTCCGATGCCGAAACCATTCAGCCGCCCGACGATCAGCGCATTGTTGATCTGAAGCAAGCGCTCGAAGAGCGGTATCTGAGCTATGCGCTCTCGACCATCACCCAGCGCGCGCTGCCCGATGCCCGCGATGGGCTCAAGCCCGTGCACCGCCGCATACTTCACGCCATGCGCCTGCTGCGGCTCGATCCGAACCAGGGTTACAAGAAGAGCGCCCGCATCGTCGGCGACGTCATCGGCAAGTTCCACCCGCACGGCGACCAGTCGATCTATGACGCGCTGGTGCGTCTCGCCCAGGATTTCGCGCTGCGTTATCCGCTGGTCGATGGCCAAGGCAATTTCGGCAATATCGACGGCGATAGCCCCGCCGCGATGCGCTACACCGAATCGCGCATGACCGAGGTGGCGACGCGGCTGCTCGAGGGCATCACCGAAAACGCCATCGATTTCAAAGCCACCTATGACGGCGAAGACGAAGAGCCCATCGTCCTGCCGTCGAATTTTCCGAACCTTTTGGCCAATGGCTCGACCGGCATCGCCGTCGGCATGGCGACCTCTGTGCCGCCGCACAATCTCGTCGAGCTCTGCAACGCTGCGCTGAAGCTGATCCACAATCCTGCGGCCACGACCGAGGAGCTGATCCACCCCGATCCGTCCGCGCCACCCAGCATGGACGATCTGGTGCGCGGACCCGATTTTCCCACCGGCGGACAGCTGGTGGAGGGCCGCTCCTCGATCGTTCATTCCTATGAAACCGGCCGCGGCTCGTTCCGCCTCCGCGCTGTCTGGAACAAGGAAGACAAGGGCCGCGGCGTCTATCAAATCGTCGTCACGCAGATCCCCTACGGCATTCCCAAGGCCCGCCTCGTCGAAAAAATCGCCGAACTGCTGCTGGCCAAAAAACTGCCGCTGCTTAAAGACGTGCGCGACGAAAGCGCCGACGACATCCGCCTCGTGCTCGAGCCGCGCGCCGGCACGGTCGATGCGGTGATCCTCATGGAGCAGCTTTTCAAGCTCACCGAACTTGAAATCCGCTTCCCGCTTAATCTCAACGTGCTTGACCGTGGCACGGTGCCGCGCGTCATGAGCCTCGCCGATGCGCTGCGCGCCTGGCTCGACCACCGCAAGATCGTGCTCGTCCGCCGCAGCCAGCACCGCCTCGAGCAGATCGCTGCCCGCCTCGAAGTGCTCGAAGGCTATATCATCGCCTACCTCAACCTCGATGAGGTGATCCGCATCATCCGCGAGGAGGATGATGCCAAGGCGTCGCTGATGGCGACCTTTTCGCTGACCGACAATCAGGCCGAAGCCATCCTCAACATGCGCCTGCGCTCCTTGCGCAAGCTCGAGGAGATCGAGCTCCGCCAGGAGCACAAGAACCTCACCACCGAAAAGGGCAAGCTCGAAGCGCTGCTCGCCTCCGACAAGCGGCAGTGGGGCGAGATCGCCAAGCAGGTCGAGGGGCTGAAGAAGGCCTATCCGCTCTTCGAAGCCGATGGCGAAACGCTCCATCCGCTCGGCGCCCGCCGTTCGCTGTTTGGTGCCGTGCCCAGCGCCGACGCGGCCGAGGTCAGCGAAGCTTTCATCGAGCGCGAACCGATCACTGTCGTGCTTTCGGAAAAGGGCTGGATCCGCGCGCCACGCGGCCACAATGCGCCGATTGACGAAAAGGGCTTCAAGACCGGCGACCGGCTGCGGTTGTCGATCAATTGCGAGACCACCGATAAGCTCCTGATGCTGACCACCGGCGGCAAGGTCTATACCATCGGTGCCGACAAGCTGCCCGGGGGCCGTGGGCAGGGCGAGCCGGTGCGCATCATCGTCGATATCGAAGAAGGTCAGGACATCGTCGACCTCTTCGTTTATCGCCCGGGCAAGACGCGGATCATCGCCGCCTCCAACGGCTATGGCTTCGTCGTTCCCGAGGACGATCTCATCGCCAATACGCGCAAGGGCAAGCAGATCCTCAACGTTTCGCTTCCCGACGAGGCGCGGCTGATCGTGCCGGGCGAGGGCGACCGCGTCGCCATCATCGGACAGAATCGCAAGCTCCTCGTCTTCCCCATGGCCCAGCTTGCCACCATGACCCGCGGCAAGGGCGTGCGCCTCCAGCGCTACAAGGATGGCGGCACGTCCGACATCAAGGCCTTCTACGCAGCCGATGGCCTCACCTGGACCGACTCGTCCGGCCGAACCTATTCCAAGCCGACCGAGGAACTGACCGACTGGCTGAGCGACCGCGCCACCGCCGGCCGCCAGCCACCAACGGGGTTTCCGAAGAACAACAAGTTCAGGGGTTAGCGCTTCACCTCGCCCCTCCGGGGAGAGGTCGGCGCGCAGCGCCGGGTGAGGGGGCCTTCCCTTAAATCAGACCGTGAAAGAACCGCGTCAAACCTGTTCAGAGACTCAACAATGATCCGCCACTGCGTCTTCGTCCGCTTCCGTGCCGATGTTCTCGAGACCGAGCGCAACGAGATCTACGCCGATCTCGCAGCCCTCAAGACGGTAGTCGATGGCTTCCTTGCCATCAGCTACGGCGCCAATGTTTCACCCGAAGGCCTGCATCAGGAATTTCGCGATGGCTTCACCATGGACTTCGTCGACGAAGCCGCCCGCGACGCCTACCTCGTTCATCCCGCGCATAAGGCGGCTGGCTCGCGCTTGGTCGCCGCGCTGGAAGGCGGTCGCGACGGTCTGATCGTGTTCGATTTGGTTGTCTGACCGCCACCTTCGCCACGAACTCGATTGTCACCCCGGCGAACGCCGGGGCCCATCTCGAGATCTCAGGCTAGGCCCCGGGTGAAACCCGGGGTGACGGCTGGTGGTGGAGCAACTATCGAGCTCAGCTACAGCCGCGCCCAGCCCAGCGACCCGCGCTGCACTTCGAGCGGCTGATAGTCCGCCTTGTACGCCATCTTGGGCGAATCCTTCACCCAATAGCCGAGATAGACATAGTCCAGAGCCGCCGACCGCACCTGATGGATGTGGTCGAGGATCAGGTATGTCCCCATGCTGCGATGGGCGAGGTCTGGGTCGTAGAAGGAATAAACCATCGAAAGCCCATCGGGCAGCACATCGGTCAGCGCCACGGCGACCAACGGCTGGTCGGGCAGGTCGGTGAGCCGATATTCCACCAGCACGGAATGCACGGGCGTATCCTCGACCATGTACTCATAGTCCTGATAGCTCATCTGCGTCATGCCGCCGCCATAGTGGCGGGCATCGAGATAGCGTTTGAAGAGCTCGTATTGCTCGGCGGTGACGACCGCCGGCTGCACCGAAACGCCGATGTCGGAATTGTTGCGAAGCACGCGCCGGAAGCGTTTGTTCGGCTCGAACTCGCCCGCAATGATCCGCACCGATTGGCAGGCATTGCAGCCTTCGCAGGCCGGACGGTAGATCAGGTTCTGGCTGCGGCGGAAACCGTTGTCGCTCAACAGCTGATGCAGCATGGATGCGCGCCGGCCGCTGAGATGGGTGAAAAGCTTCCGCTCCATCTTGCCCGGCAGGTAGGGGCAGGGCATGGCCGCCGTCAAAAAGAGCTGGGTAGTTTCCGGTGTCTGGTCGGTCATCCAGGACCTGTCAAAAGCTTGGGCGACGAATGTAGCGCGCTCGCCCCTTTGCCACAACGGCCCAAACGCCCTCTTGATCCATCACCCGCGCCGCTGCCACCGCCGAACCATCGGCGATCGGCGCACCATCAGCGTGCCCATGATCAGGTCATGGATCATCTGCCGGCGCGGCGTGAACAGGGCGAACAGAATGGTGATCGGCCAGGAGATCCAGAAGGTCAGCCAGAACAGCGCGGCATGGAAGATCGCCATCCAGCCATCCAATGGCTGGCCGCGCGTGGGCGTGAGGACGATATCCATGACCTGCATGCCCACCGTGGCGCGGCGTGGGGAGCCGAGCGTCACGCCATAATAGACGATCAATGCCGCCGGCACGACGAACACCATGGCAAAGAGCCCGAGCCCGAAGGTCAGAAGGCCAAAGATCAGGCCAGCGATCCCAAAAATAAGCGACAGCGCACCGATCAGCACCACATCGATGAGGTATGCGGTGACCCGCCGCGTCAGCAGGCCGTCAAACAGTTCCGGCGCCGTGGCAGGGTCGGGCAGATAAGGGCGGTCGGCAAGTTCCTGGGTCATGATGGAGAAATTGTCACGCATGGGCCCCAGCGCAAGAGCCTTGCGGGAAAACTTGAACCCACCAGGCGCAATTCCTTTATCGTGAGCGCAAGCCCCCACGAATCGCCTGCCTCTCCGGACCAAGCCATGCCACCCGCACCCGCAGCGCCCGCGCCGCTGACTCATCAGCCTTTGCGCGGTCTTGTCCTTGTTCTGGGAGCAACGCTGCTCTTTGCCTACAACGACACGACCAACAAGTTGCTGATCACCGAATACAACGTGCCAATGGTAACGGCTATCCGGTACATCGGCCATTGCCTGCTGATGCTGGCGATCGTCGCCCCGCTGCATGGCCGCGAAATGGTGCGCACCCAGCGCACCGGCCTCGTGATCGTCCGCGCTGCCAGCCTTGCGCTTGGCTCGTTTCTCGTGAGCCTCGCCTTGCAGCGCATGCCGGTGCCCGAGACCACGGCCATTGTTTATCTCTGCCCTGTGCTGGTCGTGGTGCTCTCCGGCCCAATCCTGAAAGAAAAGGTGCGGCCTGCCGCCTGGCTGGCAGCCCTTGTCGGCTTTGCCGGCGTCTTGCTGATCGCGCGTCCAGGCGGCGGACTCGACCCGCTTGGGGTCGTCTTCGTCCTCGGCAACGTCATCGTTGCCACCGCCTATAACCTTCTGTCCCGCGTCCTGGCCCATACCGAACGCACCATGGCCATGCTGTTCTACTCGGCGCTGGTCGGCGCCATGGGCTTCGGCATCTTCCTGCCCTGGACTCTCCACGGCGCAGCACCCACGCCGGTGCAACTGGTGCTTTTTGCCGGCCTCGGCGTCTCCGCCTGGCTCGGCCACTACATGTTCACCCAGTCCTACCGCTACGCCCCGGCTGCGCTGATCGCACCCATGACCTATGTGCACCTGCTCTGGGCCGGGCTTTTGGGCTGGTTCGTGTTCGGCCATGCCCCCGAGCCGATCGCCATCGGCGGCATGCTGTTGGTCGCATTGGCCGGCATTATCAGCGCCGTCCGCCCGCGCAAGGGTCAGCGCCCGGCGCAACTCGCTTCCGAAGATGGTCTTACCGAAAAGGCTGGTTAGCGCCCGAGCTTGCGCGCCATTTCCAGCGCGTAATAGGTCAGGATGCCGTTGGCGCCCGCACGCTTGAAGGCCCAGAGACTTTCCAGCACCGCCGCATCGCGGTTGATCGCGCCGGCAGCACCCGCCAGCTCGATCATCGCGTATTCGCCGCTGACCTGATAGGCGTAGATGGGGACGTTGAACGCATCCTTGGCCCGGCGGATGATGTCGAGATAGGGCAGGCCCGGCTTGACCATGACGCTGTCGGCGCCTTCCTCGATGTCCTGCGCGATCTCGCGCAAGGCTTCGTCGGAATTGGCGTAATCCATCTGATACGTCCGCTTGTCGCCCCGCAACCGGCTGCCCGAACCCACCGCTTCGCGAAACGGACCGTAAAAGCACGAGGCATATTTGGCCGCGTAGCTCATGATCTGCACATGCTCGAAGCCCTCGGCATCGAGTGCGTCGCGGATCGCGGCGACCCGCCCGTCCATCATGTCGGACGGCGCGATGATGTCCGCACCCGCCCGCGCCTGAACCAGTGCGGATTTGACCATGGCCGCGATCGTTTCGTCATTGAGGATGACGCCATCGCGCACCAGCCCGTCCTGGCCATCGCTCGAATATTCATCGAGCGCGACGTCAGCAATGAGGCCGATTTCCGGCACCGCCGACTTGATCGCCGCCAGTGCCCGGCACATCAGATTGTCCGGATTGTAGGCCTCGGCGCCATTCTCCGAACGCAGGTGATCCGGCGTGTTGGGAAAAATCGCCAGGGCAGGGATGCCGGCGTCGCGCGCAGCCTTGGCGGCCTCTACCATGAGGTCGACGCTCAGGCGTTCGACGCCGGGCATGGTGCGGATCGCCGTGCGCTCGTTCTGCCCCTCGATCACGAAGAGCGGCCAGATCAGGTCGCGCCGCAACAGCTCGGTTTCGCGCATCATCGCGCGGCTCCACTCCGTCTGCCGCATCCGCCGCAGCCGGCGCCCGCCAAGAAAGCTCATGTCGTGCTTGGGCCAATCAGTGCTCATCGGGGGTCTCCTTGTCGCCGCCTGATTATCAGCCTGGCTTTCGCTGTCCAAGCCTTGCGCTTGTCGCAGCCCTGCCGACGTTCTATCAGAGCGCATGCTCTTTCAGGCGCCAAGTCTCGGCCTATACCTTCGCATAGTTTCGATCCTCGCACTGCTGCTCGGCCTCAGCGATGCGGCGCGGCTGCTTGGCGTCAACCTGGGCGCCACCAGCCCCATCACCGCGCTCGGCTCATCGGCCTTTATTTATCTCGGCGTTTTCGCAATGGCCCGGCTTTTTGCCGCCGTCGGCCTCTGGATAAAGGCGAGCTGGGGTGCGGTTCTGCTGATCGGCGCTTCCGCGGCCGAGCTTCTGCTTTACCTCACCGGCAGCCCCGACGTGCGCATGTCGGTCTTCGCTTTTTCCATGCGCGCCGTGCTGTTGCTGGCCATCCTCGTGATCTTTGCGATAGCCATTCGTTTCCAGCGCGCGCAGGCCGACTGAAGCGTTTACGATGGGGAAAGGTTACAACTTTCTCACCCGGTGTAACGCTCGATTAAGCCAAATTCTCATTGCATTCCAGTAAGATAGTTTTAAGCGTGCGGCTTAGGCTGATCTTAGGTGGGCAGCCGTAGTTTGGCCTCATGAGATGCGAACAATCGCACACGAATGCAAAACAGTGAGGCACAAATGGCAATCAAATCGAACGCGGCCGAGGCGCTAACTCCGGAACGTAGCGAAGGCCTGAAACCCCTCTACCTGGAAGCCGTCTCGCGTGTCGAACGTCTCCATCGTCGCCTGCTCGACCTGATCAAGGACGAGTTCGACCGCATGGGCTGGGACGACATCAACCCCGTCCAGGCGCTCCTGATGTTCAATATCGGCGATGCCGAACTGACCGCCGGCGAACTGCGCAGCCGCGGTTACTATCTCGGCTCCAACGTGTCCTACAATCTCAAGAAGCTGGTCGAAACCGGCTATATCTTCCAGGAACGCTCGCGCACCGACCGCCGCTCGGTCCGTATCAAGCTGACCCCCAAGGGCGAAGAAGTCGCCGAAGTGATCGACGAACTTTATGATCGTCACCTCAAGTCCATCGATAAGGTCGGCGGTCTTGGCGACGAAGAATTCGACGGCCTCAACAAGGCCTTGGCCCGCCTCGAGCGCTTCTGGGTCGACCAGATCCTCTATAAGCTCTAACCCAAGGGGCAGGGCATTCGGCCGGTGGCATGTGTTGCCTCACTGCCACGACCGAGGGGAAGACGCCGGCCGAAAGGTCGGCGTTTCTTATTTCAGCCGCAAACGGACTTCATCGGCATTACCGGATAGAAACCATTTCCTTCTAGAAACTACCCTCTCGTATGGTTCACAACGCCTTGACCGCGATTGTGAAGCCTGCGCTGGCGATGGTATCGGCCACACGTGGTGGCAGTGACTTTTCGGGTGACTTGATGCGGCTCAATCGACGTAAATTTCTTCGGTCCATGACCTATCTCGGCGCTTTCGCGGCCATTCCGGCAACGCGCGCCCAGGATTCGCTCTTCGACATGTTCGATGGTGGCGCCGGCCGCGTGCTGCGCGAAACAGACCGCGACGGCAACACGGCAGCCGCTCAGGCGCTGATTGCCACCAATGAACCGATCCTGAGCTTTGACACGCTGCATAATCTGCAGCTTGCCATTTCTCAGTACGAGCCCTTCGTCGCCAGCGGCGGCTGGGAAGAAATCCCGCAGGAAGCCTATCAGCTGCAGCTCGGCGTATCCTCGCCAGCCGTCGTCCAGCTCAAGCGTCGCCTTATTTCTTCGAGCGACATGCCGCTGGTTGAGTATGCCAGCGACGTTTTCGACGCCGAGACCGATCGCGGCGTCAAGAACTTCCAGGCCCGCCATGGTCTCATCCCCAACGGCCAGATCGACGAGCAGACCTGGTATGCCATGAACGTGCCGGCCGCGACGCGCCTGCAGCAGCTCTACCTCAATTACACCCGCGTCCAGAACATGGCCGCGAACCTTTCCGAGCGCTATGTCGTCGTCAACATTCCGGCCGCGACCATCGAAGCCGTTGCCGGCGGCATGGTCGAGCAGCGCCACACCGCAGTGGTCGGCCGCGTCGAGCGCGCTACCCCGATCATGGCCAGCAAGATCAGCCAGATCAACTTCAACCCCTATTGGCACGTGCCTAAGTCGCTGGTCCGCCAGGACCTGACCAAGTACATGCTCGAAAACCCGAACTACCTGGCCGAGCAGAACATCTTCATCTACGACGGTTCCGGCAACAAGGTTGATCCTGCAACGATAAACTGGGCGAACATCACCGACGCCCAGGTGAATTACATGTATCGCCAGGAGCCCGGCGCGGCCAACTCCATGGGCCACTGCAAGATCAACTTCTACAACCCCTACGATTGCTACCTGCACGACACGCCGTCCAAGGCGCTGTTCGGCGAAAATGCTCGCTTCCACTCCTCGGGCTGCGTCCGCGTCGATGGCGTCAACCAGCTCGTCAACTGGCTGCTGCGCGACAACGGCACTTGGGACCAGAACAAGGTCGACCAAACCTTCGCCTCGCTCCAGCGCCTCGACGTTGAGTGCCAGGGTAAGGTGCCGCTGCACACCACCTACATCACCGCCTGGGCCAACCGCCAAGGCACCGTCAGCTTCCGCGACGACGTCTATAAGTTCGACGAGCAAGGCAAGGTCACGTTCGAGGCTTGATGCGCAAAAGGAAATCGCTCCAGTGGAGCGATTTCGCGCAGCAAGGCCATGAGACTTCGATGGCGGTCTACGCAGTAGACGGAAGGCTCCAGTGGAGCTTTCCGAGCTGAGAAGGCCACGAAAGCTACGCTTGAGTGGCAGCTCGAATGGCGGGCATTTTCCCCAGCCACCGGCTGTCGTCCCCGCGTAGGCGGGGACCCATCCTGAGATCTCAAGATGGACCCCGGCTCAAGGCCGGGGTGACAATCGAGTTTGCTGCTGCTTAATTGTTTCGATGAAGCGGCGCTGAGGGCAGGGGGCAAGCATGAGCGACGGCGAAGTCTTGTTCGAGTTCACCCAGGTCGGCCAGATGATGCGCGTGGCGGCGATCGATGTCGCCACCGACACCGAGGTCATCGTCATCACACCGGTAAACGCCCACCGCGGTCACATGCAGCGCCTGGCTCTTGCCAAACTACAACGCCGGCTCGGGGAAAAATCCTCCGAACCGGCGCTCTCGACATCCAAATACGCCTAGGCGCTAAGTCAGCCTTATGATGGCTGACTAGAGATTGCAGGGGTGACGCACGCCGTCATAGCCAAGGAACGTATTAGTCCCCACGTCATAGGAGCGGTAACGCGCCTGGCACGCTGCAACATTCACGTTGCTGCCGCGTGCCGGACCAACCAGGACGTCCTGATTGCGGTTGTTGTTGCTATTGGCAATGGCGCCACCGACGATCGCACCAAGTGTCAAGCCGAAGAGGCCAGCGGCAACACTATCCAGGTCGGTACGGCGATTGTCATAGAAGCGGTTGTACTGGTTGCGGCCCCAACGGCCATCGCGATAGCCGTAGCAGTCAGGGTCACGCGGGTTGCGGTCGCAATAGGTTTCAACGACACGGACGCGCTCGCCGTAGCTCAAGGTAACATTCTGCGCCTGGCTGGGGAGAGCAGTGGTGAGGGTGGCTGCAAGTGCGACAGCGACGCCAACAAACTTCTTCATGTTCTTGCTCCTGTGGCGGAAGCTGCCACGTTCATGTGGAGCTAATGGTGATCGGCGCCAGGTGTTCCCGAAGAGGTCTTCACAAAGAGTCGTGCGGAACACACTTTCCACTTCCACCCATCAGCGTTCCACGACATAATCTTCCGGTTCGCGCGACTGGCGAGAAGAGATGGGTAACCATCGGGGAACGCGAAACTTAGAGCCTGTTTGAAACTCGCTATGGCGAGTCAGATCTGGCGGTTTTCGAGAACCGGAGCGCAGCGTACGTTGGTACGTGAGCACCGGAAGCGCAGAAGACCGCCTCAGATGGCCGCCAGAGTAGAGTTTGAAATCAGGCTCTAAAAAGAGCCGCTCGCCTGGGCACCCATCCGCAACCAGGGGAGCCCCATGCAATCTGCACAGCCCTTACGGCCTTCCAATCTCACGCCCCAGCGTGATAAAGCCACCGCCATGCTCACCGATTTGCTCGTCCGCGAGGTATCCGACCGATGAACGCTCATACATCGTCGCTTTTTCCGCAGTTCTTCTCTAACACGATGGCAGAGACCGATCCGGAGATCGCGGAAGCCATCCAGAATGAACTTGGCCGCCAGCGCCATGAGATCGAGCTGATCGCCTCGGAAAACATCGTGTCCCGCGCCGTACTTGAAGCGCAGGGCTCGATCATGACCAACAAGTATGCTGAGGGTTATCCGGGCAAGCGCTACTACGGCGGCTGCCAATATGTCGACGTCGCCGAAACGCTTGCTATCGACCGCGCCAAGCAATTGTTCGGCGCCAACTTCGCCAATGTGCAGCCCAATTCCGGCTCGCAGATGAACCAGGCCGTGTTCCTTGCGCTCCTGCAGCCCGGCGACACCTTCATGGGTCTCGACCTCAATTCCGGCGGTCACCTCACCCACGGCTCGCCGGTCAACATGAGCGGCAAGTGGTTCAATGTCGTTTCTTACGGCGTGCGCCGTGACGACCACCTGCTCGACATGGACGAAGTCGAACGCCTCGCTCACGAGCACAAGCCCAAGCTGATCCTTGCCGGCGGCACCGCCTATTCCCGCATCTGGGACTGGAAGCGTTTCCGTGAGATCGCTGATTCCATTGGCGCTTACCTGATGGTCGACATGGCCCACATCGCTGGCCTCGTCGCCGGCGGCGTCCACCCATCGCCGATCCCGCACGCCCATGTCTGCACCACGACAACCCACAAGTCGCTCCGTGGCCCGCGCGGCGGCATGATCCTGACCAATGACGAAGAGCTGGCCAAGAAGTTCAACTCGGCTGTCTTCCCTGGCCTTCAGGGCGGCCCGCTGATGCATGTCATCGCCGCCAAGGCCGTGGCCTTCAAGGAAGCGCTACAGCCCGAGTTCAAGGCTTACGCCAAGCAGATCGTCGAAAACGCGCGGGCGCTTTCCGATACGCTCAAGGCGCAGGGTCTGGATGTCGTCTCCGGCGGCACCGACAACCACCTGATGCTGGTCGACCTTCGTCCGAAAAACGCCACGGGCAAGCGCGCCGAGGCAGCTTTGGGTCGAGCCTTCATCACCACCAACAAGAACGGCATTCCCTTCGACCCGGAAAAGCCGTTCGTCACTTCGGGCATTCGGCTCGGCACGCCCGCAGGAACTACCCGCGGTTTCGGTACCGCCGAGTTCGAAGAGATCGGTTCGCTGATCGTGGAAGTGCTCGATGGTCTGCGCGTCGCCAACGACGATGAAGGCAATGCTTCGGTCGAAGCCGCCGTGCGTGAAAAGGTGAAGGCGCTGACTGCGCGCTTCCCGATCTATAGCTAAAGGCCACGCATGCGCTGCCCCTATTGCGGCAATGACGACACTCAGGTGAAGGATAGCCGCCCGACCGAAGATTCGGGCGCTATCCGGCGCCGTCGCGTGTGCAATGCCTGTGGGGGGCGCTTCACCACGTTCGAGCGCGTGCAACTGCGCGAACTCACCGTGGTCAAGAAGACCGGCCGCAAAGTGCCATTCGATCGCGAAAAGCTCGCTCGCTCCGTCAACACCGCCCTTCGCAAGCGCTCGGTGGAGCCGGAGCGGGTGGAACGGATGATCTCCGGCATCGTTCGGCAACTCGAAAGCCTGGGCGATGTCGAGGTCACCTCCGACCAGATCGGCGAATATGTGATGGAAGGCTTGAAAGGTCTCGATGACGTTGCCTTCGTCCGTTTCGCCAGTGTTTACAAGAACTTCTCCGCCGCTGACGACTTCCGCTCGTTTCTGGCCCATCTTGCGGATAACAACAGCCCGATCAGTGGCGACGAGGACTGACAATGCCTGACTTCCCCAAACGCGATCCTGAGAGCCAGCGCTCTGCCAACCAGCGCGGTGCGGCGCGTCTCGCCGCCGTGCAGGCGCTCTATCAGATGGATGTGGGCCGCCAGACGCTGGAAGACACGCTGGCGCAGTTCGGCGCCTTCCACCTCGGCCGCGAGATCGAGGGCGAGCAATACCTTCCGGCTGACGCGGACTTTTTCCGCCAGATCGTAGGCGGCGTCACCAAGCATCAGCTTCAGATCGACCCCGCCGTCGACAAGGCCTTGTCGGAAGGCTGGCCCATCGAACGCGTCGACGCCACCCTCCGCGCCATCCTCCGCGCCGCGGCCTTCGAACTTCTCCGCCGCCGCGATATCCCGTCCAAGGTGGTAATCACCGAATATGTCGATGTCGCCCGCGCCTTCTACGAAGACGATGCGAGCGGCATGGTCAATGCGGCGCTCGACTCGATCGCCAAGACCGTCCCTGCCGTCGAATAGACACTGGAGCAAGCTTCGCTCTGGCGCGTTGTCCTCAAAACAACGAGGCCCAAGATGAGCGCAGCAGACAATCAATTCACCGGCACGTGGCTCGACGCTGGCCGCCAGCGCGGCCAGCAATTCTCCCACACCCATTCCCAATACGACCATGCGGAGGAGGGGGCCTCCGGCAGCACGCCGATGCGCCATGCCCATGTCGAGCAGAACGGCGAAAAGGTCGGCGTCTGGGTTCCTGCCGACTGGAGCGATGACCAGGCGCGCGAGGCGCTCGAAAGCAACTGGTAGAAACAAAAAAGCCCCGGCACCGGCCGGGGCTTTTTCTAGAATTTTGTTCGATCAGAACGACGACAGGATGCTGTCAATAAAGGTCGCGTCCTCGCCAAATGATGGCGTGCGGCGGCTTTCGATCGGGATGACCTTGCCGTCCTTGAGCGTATAAACCGCGCGGTCGGCGACCTTCTTGTTCTTGTCGAAATAGATGGCAAGAACCGTGCGCTCCTGCACCATGGCCATGCCGAACGAAGTCTGGTTGACCTTGGTCTCGACATAATACCAGGCCGTCTGGTCGCCGAAACTGTTGGTCGACATCGGCGACCCCAGCACCAGCGTCACCAGCTGTTCGCTCTGGCCGACGCGGATCTGTTGCAGCGCCGAAGCGGGGATTTCATAGCCCTGCGTACGCTTGGTCACCAGAGACGTGCTGCTGGTGCACCCGGCGAGGGCGACCGCGAGAACGGCGGCAGCAACAGATGCTTTGGCAAAAGGCAGGAGCATGAATTTGACTTTCCCGATGGCTCTCGACTATAGGCGTGACAACGAGGCGCGTGCCCCTTGGCCGCCGGAATGTGTAACTGTCAACCCAACAGTCTGGCAAGCAGGCATCCGCCCGCTTCCGTTTCGCCCGTGTTTGACCCATACCGACGCTGGACGCAATCCCATGATCTTGTCCTTGTTTCGCAAGAACTCTGCCACAGAGCCGGTTTACGCCGTCTATAATTCCATTGTGGCGCAATCCCGGCAGCCGGTTTTTTATGCCCAGTGGGGCGTACCGGATACGGTGACCGGCCGCTTCGACATGATCAGCCTCCACATGGCGCTTTTGTTCCGCCGCCTCCGGCATGGCCCGCAATCTGCCAAGGATTTCAGCCAGGCGGTTTTCGACCTGTTCTTCAAAGACATGGACCGTTCGCTGCGCGAAATGGGGGTAGGGGACCTTGCGGTTCCCAAAAAGATCCAGAAGATGGGCAACATCTTCTTCGGCCTCCTCGCCGCCATGAACGAAGCCATCGATCGCAACGATCAGGCGGCGCTCGCCGGTGTCATTTCGCGCAACATCTTCGATGGCGGCGAACCCGAGCATTCGGCAACGCTCGCCAGCTACATCATCGAGCGGGATGCAACGCTGGCCACCCAGCCGGTCGAAGCCATCACCAAAGGCGCCATCGCCTTCGAGGCCGCCGCATGAGCCAGCGCGACACACCGATCTTTGATGCCATCGTCCGCATCGATCGCCTGCCATCGGGCGGCCGCTCCGTTGATGTCGACGCCAGCGAGGCCGAACGCGCCGCCATCGCCGAGGCCATGAACATCCTGTCCGTCGAGCGCTTCGTCGCCCACCTGACCGTCGTCCCGCTACGCGGCGGCCTTAGGGCACAGGGCAAGCTCGAGGCCGAGGTCACACAGGCCTCAACCGTCAGCTTCGAGCCCGTCGCCGAAACCGTCTTCGAGGAGATCGACCGCGTCTTCCTGCCCGCGCCACGCGAGGCGCAGGCACCGGCGCCCGGCTCGGAAGTCTTCGTCGATCTCGAAGACGACGATTTTCCCGACCATATCGATGGCCCCGAAGTCGATCTCAGCGCGCTCCTGCTCGAAACGCTAGCACTTGGTCTCGATCCCTATCCGCGCTTGCCCGGCGAGTCGCTCGACGCGCTCGGATTGCCCACCGGCGATGCGGAAGAAAGCCCCTTTGCCCAGCTCGCGCGGCTCAAGGGCGAAGACCCCGATAAGAGCTGATCCGCCCTCCAGGGGTTGCGCCGACCGGGCGATGTTATATGTTCTAGCCCCGCCCAGCGGGCCGAAAAACGGGCTGAAATGACCGATTCTATTACGATCTCCGTGGATGCCATGGGTGGCGACCACGCCCCGCGTGCCGTGCTGCATGGGGCCAATCTCCTCCTTAAGGATCGCGGCGAGACGCGCTTCATCTTTCACGGTCGCGAGGAGCAGATCGCTCCGCTGCTCGCCGAATTTCCCGCGCTCAAACCCGTCTCGACCGTCCGTCATTGCGAAACCGTGATCGCCATGGACGAAAAGCCCAGCCAGGCCCTGCGCAAGGGCCGCGGCACGTCCTCGATGTGGATGGCCATTCAGTCGGTCAAGGACGGCGATGCCGATGTTGCGGTCTCAGGTGGGAACACCGGCGCGCTGATGGCCATGGCCACCTTCTGCCTTCGCCCCATGGAAGGCATTTCCCGCCCCGGCATCGCCGCCATCTGGCCGACGCTGCGCTCCGACATCATCGTTCTCGACATGGGCGCGACCATCGGCGCGGATGCCGAGCAGCTGGTGGATTACGCGATCCTCGGCTCCGCCCTCGCCCGGGCGCTGCTCAACACCGAAAAACCGACGGTCGGCCTGCTCAATGTCGGCACCGAGGAAGTCAAAGGCCTCGACTACATCAAGGAAGCCGGTAAGATCCTTGCCCAGGCCAGCGGCGCCGGCTTCACCTATCACGGCTTTGTCGAGGGCGACGATATCGGCAAGGGCACGGTCGACGTCGTCGTCACCGAAGGTTTTGTCGGCAATATCGCGCTCAAGACTGCCGAAGGCACTGCCCGCCAGGTCAGCTCCTATCTGCGCAGCGCCCTCAGCGCCAATTGGCTGAGCAAGCTCGGCGCACTGTTCGCTTCCTCTGCCCTTTCTGACCTTCGACGCCGCATGGACCCGCGCACCGTCAATGGCGGCGTCTTCATGGGCCTCAATGGGATCGTCATCAAATCCCATGGCGGCACCGACGAGATCGGTTACAAGAGCGCGTTGAGCCTCGCCCACGGCATGGCGCGCAACCGCCTGATGGACAAGATCGGCGACACGATGAAGAGCTTTCCCCTAACCAGGGCCACACCCGATGTGCCGCCCGAGACCGAGGTTCATTCGGCGTGACCAGAATTCGCTCCGTCATCAGCGGTGTCGGCAGCTACCTGCCGGCACGCACCGTCACCAATGAAGAACTGGCCAAGACCGTCGACACGTCCGACGAGTGGATCCAGCAGCGCGTCGGCATTAAGGAGCGCCATATCGCCGCCGAAGGCGAGTTCACCTCCGATCTGGCGACCGCTGCAGCGCGTGCTGCGCTCGACAATGCCGGCCTCACGATCGAGGACATCGACCTCATCGTCGTCGCCACCACAACGCCCGACTACACCTTCCCTGCTGCCGCCACGCTGGTGCAGATGAAGCTCGGCATGAACCACGGCTTCGCCTTCGACATTCAGGCCGTGTGCTCCGGTTTTGTCTACGCCGTCACCACGGCGGACAGCTACATCAAGAACGGCCTTGCCAAGCGCGCATTGGTGATCGGCGCCGAGACCTTCTCGCGTCTGCTGGACTGGACCGACCGCACCACCTGCGTCTTGTTCGGCGACGGTGCCGGCGCCGTGGTGATGGAACGCGTCGATCTTGCTGACGACGAACCTGAGCGCGGCGTCATCGCCTCGGCTCTGCGCTCCGATGGCAAGCACTGGGACAAGCTCTATGTCGATGGCGGTCCCTCGACCACCGGCACGACAGGTCACGTTCACATGCAGGGCCCTGAGGTCTTCCGTCACGCCGTCGGCAAGATCACCGACGTCGTTTATGCGACCCTCGAACAGTCCGGCCATACCGTCGATGACCTCGACTGGTTCGTGCCGCACCAGGCCAATCGCCGCATCATCGAAGGGGCGGGCAACAAGCTCGGCCTGCCGCCTGAAAAGGTGATCATCACCGTCGATCGCCACGCCAACACCTCGGCTGCCTCCGTGCCGCTGGCGCTCGGTGTTGCCGTCGCCGATGGTCGAATCAAGAAGGGCGATCTCGTCATGCTCGAAGCCATGGGCGGCGGTTTCACATGGGGCGCCTCGCTCATTCGCTGGTAAAGCCCGCACTGCATTGACCGCAAAGCTTGCAAGGCGTTAAGGTTTAGGCGTTTGGAATTTAGCGTCGCTGGCGGGACTTAGCCGCTTTGGCGCTACACCGAATACGGCGGGGGTCGCGTTCGGAAGTCTCTATGTTGTGCCTCCTGCGGCGCGACATTGCTCGACCTGAGGAAAACGGGGGTCCGAATGACACAGAAGACAGTGACGCGCGCCGATCTGGCAGAAGCGGTTTATGGCTCTGTCGGCCTTTCCCGAACCGAGTCGGCCGAACTTGTCGAGCGCGTGCTCGAACTCGTCACCGACGCGCTGGTCACCGGCGCCAATGTCAAACTCTCCTCATTCGGCTCCTTCCAGGTTCGCTCGAAAAACGAACGCATCGGCCGCAATCCCAAGACCGGCGAAGAAGTCCCGATTCTGCCGCGGCAGGTTCTTGTGTTCAAACCGTCCAACGTGTTGAAGTCCAAGATCAACAAGTCTATGGTTGCTGCTGGAAAGTAAGGCTTTTCAGGGCATGTGCTGAGTCTGCACTCTGCTCTGGCAGGGGGAGACCGGCGGTTTGGACAAGTCGCCAGACGCGTTTCGCACCATATCTGAAGCCGCTGAGGAACTCGATCTTCCCCAGCACGTCCTCCGATTCTGGGAAACACGCTTCGCCACCATCAAGCCGCTGAAACGCGGCGGCGGGCGCCGCTATTACCGGCCGGAAGACGTGCTGCTGCTGCGCGGCATTCGCCACCTCCTTTACGATCAGGGCTTCACCATCAAGGGCGTCCAGAAGATCCTCAAGGATCAGGGGCCGCGCTATGTCATTGCCGTGGGCGAGGGCAAGCCGCTGGACGAAATCCTGCCGCTGATCGAACAGGCCGAAGAAGCCGGAGACGAGGCTGAACTCGAAGAAGCCGAAATGCTCGCCAGCCCGGCGCTCGACGCCGAGTCCCGCGAAAAGCTCTCCGAAGTGCTGCGCGAACTGCTGGAGTGCAAGCGGCTCCTGGAGCGCGCGCGAGAGCATTAAAGACTTGGCACGCCCACCCAACCTCCGGCTATCACGGGGGCGAAGTTGTCACACAGTTTCCACACCCACCGGCTGTCACCCCGGGCTTGACCCGGGGCCCATCCCGAGATCTCAGGATGGATCCCCGCCTCCGCGGGGATGACATCGAGTTTTTTGAAGTAGGCGGGGCAAAAGCTAAGGCCGCCCGTCGTCATCACGGGTTTCGCTATGCTCCACCGGTGGTGCCACCGGCTCCACCACTTCCGTATCCCGCGGATAAGCATAAAAGAAATTCCACGCCACATAGGCGAGCGCCGCGCCCACCAGCAGCGCCCAGAACATGTCCTGCGTGAAAAGCAGTTCCCAACCCAGCCACAGCGTCAAGAACACCGCGACGGCCACGCGCCGCCACATCGGTTTGAACCACTTGAGGTCGTTTTCCTTGAGCGCCATGGCGGGGTCCTGTGCTTGAATCTATGTGGCAAGGCTCTAGCACAAAGCCTTGCCGGGATTCGAAGATTTTAGGCCGGCATCATCCTTCCGCGACGGTGCTGGCCATGCTCGACCCAATAGATAAAGGCCGAAGCACCCACGATCAGCAGGGCGCCGGGCCAGAACCAGGCCGACGGCACCTGACCCAGGGCCACCCAGCCAATCAGGCCGCTGAGCGGCACTTTTATATCGCCGAAAGGCTGCAAGTAGACCGCATCGGCCACCTTGTAGGCAAAGGCCAGCAAGTACTGCGCTGCCGCGGTCAGCGCGCCCAGCAGCAACAGCAGCCAGAGCCCGTCTCCGCTCGGAAGAGCAAACGGAAAACCAGTCGCCATCCCCGCAGGCAAGATGCCACCCAGGGCGTTCACCAGCAGCAGGATCGCGAGATGGTTCGGCGTCATCAGTACGAGAAGGGAAATGGTCAGCGTCTCGGGGCGCTCGCCGCGCATCACCAGGTACTTGGTCAAGACGTCGGTCACCGCCCACAGCGCCGCCGCCACGATCGGCACCAGCGCCTGCCAGCCCAGCCCTTCCGCACCGATGCCGGAAACGATGATCGCCCCAGCAAAACCCGTCATCGCCGCGGCGATACGTGCCGGCGAAGCACGCTCGCCCAGGAACAGCGTCGAGCCGATGATGATAAACAGCGGACCCGTCGCCAGCAGCGTCACCATCTGCCAGATCGGCACGCCTGAAGCGTAGCCATAAACAAACACATGCACGCCCAGCGCCGAAGCAAAGGCACGCAACTCATGGGCGAGCGGGTGTCGCGTGCGCAGATTGCCAAGACCGATCCTCAGGATCAGGGGCAGTGCAAGCACCGAGGCGATCAAGTACTGCCAGAAGGCCATGCCTGTCGAGCTCATGCCGAAGCCGCCATATTCGGCCGGCGTGGGCAGCACGGCTTGCAAGGTATTGCTGCCGGCAAACGCTAGGCTCGCGACCAGCATGAACAGCGCGCCCGAAGTGGCGTGGCTGCGGTAGGTAGAGGAAATCTGGTTCATAGTCGTCCTTTCCGTAACCAGTTTCCTCAGGGTTACGGGAGACGACGAGCCGGAATGGCGCCGCCAATAGGCCACGCGCGCCCGGCAAGGCGCTTGATCCCGTTCTCTTTCATCCGGACTATACCGTCGGCTCCGGAATCACACCGGATCTGCTGACCCCTCGGGACTGACCCGAGGGCGCTCGCGGGCTTGGCATCGCTGCCTTACCGCCGGTGGGGAATTGCACCCCGCCCTGAGAACATTGCAGGCCAAGCCTGCGACCGCAAATCTAGGGCAGTGGCGCCGGGTGGGCAAGGGAGCACAAGGGTGTAACTGTGCGCCGATCGGGCAACTGGTAGAGCAAAGCGCTTCCCAAAGCTGCCGCACTAAAATACTCAGCCAATGATCACCTTCCGAGACCGCCATGACCGAAACCGTCGAAGGCCGCTGGGCCGAAATCTTTGGCCCGCGCTATCTGCCGGTGACGCTGATCCTTTGCCTCGGCGTCTCGCTCTTTGCCTTCAACGCGTTTTTGTCCTCGACCGCTCTCCCTTCCGCCGTGCAGGAACTTGGTGGCGTCGAGGTGATCTCCTGGGCAACGACGCTCTATCTCGTCTTCGCCATTGTCGGCGGTGCGGCCGCCGCCATGTTGAAACGCCGGTTGGGCTCGCGCTGGTCGCTGCTGAGCATGGCCGGCATGTTCCTCGCCGGCACCCTGATCGCTGCCGTCGCCGGCGACATGACCCAGGTTCTAGCCGGACGCGCCATCCAGGGCCTGGGGGAGGGCGTCGTCGCAGCCCTCTGCTTCGCCTTGATCCCCGAACTCTTCCCCAGCCGCCTTGTTCCCAAGGTCTTCGGCATGCAGGCGGTGGTCTGGGCGGTCGCCGCTTTTGGCGGGCCTGCCGGCGCCGGGGCGCTGACCGAACTCATCTCCTGGCGCGCCGCCTTCCTCATCAACGTGCCGCTCGTCCTGATCTTTTGCGCCATGGTACTGGCCGTCGTCCCGCGCGGCGACAAGCCCGTGGATGAGCACGGCTTCCCCGGCCTTCGCCTCCTGGCTATCGGCGGCGGCACCATGCTGGTCGCCCTCGCCGCTGTCGCGCCAGCCGCCCAAGCGCTGGCGCTCCTCGTTGCTGCAGCCGTCGTCCTCGCTGCCGCGGTCTGGCTCGATCGTCGGAGCGCCGAACGCCTCATGCCGCCCGACGCCTTCTCGTTCCGCACCGCTGTCGGGTCAGGCCTCTGGATGTTTCTGCTGATGCCGATCGCCGGCGCTACGACCGGCGTCTACCTCGTCCTTATCCTGCAACAGGTCTGGAACTACGGTCCGACCCACGCCGCCATCGTGGGTGCCGTCATGGCCATCGGCTGGAGCCTGTCCTCGGTCACCGTGGCAAATGTGCGCAAACGCTCCACCCGCCGCATTCTCATACGCACAGGCCCGGTTCTGCTAGCATTTGGGCTCATAAGTGTTCTCACCGGTCTGCAACTTGCACAACCCGTTGTGCTGATCGTGGGTCAGCTGCTGATCGGCATGGGCTTCGGCATTTCCAATGGCTACATCATGCTGACCATCATGGAATCAAGCTCCGACGCCGAACGCGACCGCACCTCCGCCCTGCTGCCAACCACCCAATCTGCCGGCAATGCCCTGGGTGCCGCCTTGGCCGGTGTCGCTGCCAATGCGGCCGGCTACGCGACTGCTACGACACAACAATCCATGCTTGCAGCAATCGTGCCGCTGTTCGCCGTGGGCATCGGATTCGCCATCCTCTGCTTCCTCGCCGCACTGCGTCTGGTGCACCTATCCAAGACCGCAACCATCGCGACCTTTGCCGAGGAATAAAAAAGTCCCGGATTGCCGGGGCTTTGAGTTGGGGAGGGAAGAGGTCAGCCCTGTTCCAGCCAAGCCACCTGTTCTGGCGTCAGCTGGATTTCAAAGGCCTTGAGGCTGTCTTCGAGCTCAACCAACCGGCGCGGACCGATCAGCGGCACGCTGGGAAAGGGCTGCGCTAGCACATAGGCCAGCGCCACATGGATGGGTGAATGTCCGAGCTGTCTTGCCAGCTCGATCGCCCGGTCGCGGCGGCCAAAGTTCTGCTCATTGTACCAAACGCGCACCAGCTCCTGGTTGTCGCGCTTGTCGCGCCCGGCCGCCTCGGTGAAGAAGCCTCGACCCTGGCTCGACCAGGAGAAGTTCGTCACCTGGCGGTCAGTCAGCCATTGCTTGAAGTCTGCCGTGCCCGCGGTGACGCAGCCCGACCAGATCGGGTCCAGCATTTCGGCAAGCGAGAAGTTGTTGCTCAAGACCTGCGGCTTGGTCTTGCCGGCGCGCTCTGCATAGGCGATGGCCTCGTCGAAGCGCTCGCGTGTCCAGTTCGATCCGCCAAACGGCCCGCGAATGCGGCCCGCCTTGACCTCGGCATCCATGGCATCGACGAACTCCCCGACCGGAACATCCAGATTGTCGCGGTGCATGAAGTAGACGTCCACATAATCGGTCTGTAGCCGGTCGAGCGATTGTGTCAGCTGCTTGCCGATCACATCGGGATAGCAGAGAGGCGAGTGCGCCCCCTTGCCGATCAGTACGGCCTCTTCGCGCACGCCACGATTGCGCTGCCACTGCCCGAAAAGCTTTTCGGTATAGCCGCTGCCATAGACGAAGGCGGTATCGAAAACATTGCCGCCCTGTTCCCAAAAGGCGTCGAGGAGGATAGCGCCGGAGGCGAAGCTACGAAAATCCTCAAAGCCGAGCGCCACGGCCGAAGCTGGTTTGTCGAGGCCTGGGATCGCACGCTTGGGGATCGTACCGACATTGCCGCCAAGCGGCCGATTTTCCAGCGTGTTGACGCGCTTGGCCGCTGATTCCACCGAGTACTCGATCCCGGCATCGGCCCGCCACTTATCGAGCACCCGCAGATTGCCCAGAGTATCGTCCCAGCTCATGCCGGGATTGTTGAACTCCTTGCGGCCTTCCCGGATCGCCAGTGATGCGGCTTCAGCCTCGAACGAGAACACGTGTCGCGTTTCGTTGACGCTGATGGTTTCGGTATGGCCCTTCTTGATGATGTCGATCTTGCCCAAACCCTGATCGCGATTTCCGCCTGCAAACCAGAAATCGGGCACTTCGATCCTGCCTTCCGAGCCATGGATGCGAAGGACGTTGTCGAGATTAGCCATGACGGCGCAACTCACCTGCGCCACGATACCGTTTTCGAAGGTGAGCAGCGCCGCGGCCCAGTCGTCGGTGCCTTCTGCATTGAGGCTCGCTGCGCCCGCAACCCTGACCGGATCGGCAAAGGGCTCTCCGATCGCAGCGCCCGCGATAAGCCGCGCCATCGAGACCGGATAGCCGCCCACATCGAGAATGCCGCCGCCGGCAAGGTCGGACGCAAACAGCCGGTGCTGCGGCTGGAACTTGCCCATTGAAAAGCCGAAGCTCGACTGGATCATGCGCACCTCACCAATCGTGCCGGCCTTGATCAGCTCGACAATCTTGGCCGTCTGCGGGTGGAGGCGGTACATGAAGGCTTCGCCCGCAAAGGTTCCGGCCTTGCGGTGGGCGTGGAATACGGCGTCTGCTTCATAGGCAGAGAGTGCCAAGGGCTTTTCAACCAGCACATGCTTGCCCGCCTGCGCCGCCTTGATCGCCCATTCGGCATGGCCGGTATGAGGCACGGCGATATAGACCGCGTCGATCTCCTTGTCGGCCAGAAGTGCGTCATAGCCATGGACGATCCGTGCGCCCGGAAAATCTTCAGCAAGCCCCGGGCGGTCAGGGCTACGCGTCGCGATCGCTGCCAGTTCCCCACTTTGGCTTGCGGCCAGCCCGGCGCGGAACGACTTGGCAATGCTGCCCGGGCCGATGATGCCCCAGCGGATTTTTTCAGACATGATTGCAGTCCTATACCAGAAGGAAGGGGATCAGCGGATGCGCTGCCCGTTTTTGTTGAAAAGGTAAGCCTGACTGGCGCTGATCGAGACCGTGATCCGGCCCTGTCCGATCTCGCGCCGGGACTCTTCACGCTCGATGATCAGCGGCTCGCCGTCGGTGCGGGAATAAACATAGCTGGTGGAGCCCAGATGCTCGGCCACGTCGATCTCGAGCGTGAGATTGGCATCCCCGGCGTTGGGCGCGCCGAAATGTTCCGGTCGCACGCCGAGCAGGACCTCCTCGCCCGCCGAAACGCCGGTGACCATCATGGTCAGTCGCGCTTCGGGATGATCGCGAAGCGCCACCGTGGCGTGACCGTTGCCGGCATCCACGACCCTGGCCTGCAAGAAGTTCATCTTCGGCGAGCCGATAAAGCCAGCGACGAACTGGTTGGCGGGATCGTCGTAAAGGTCGAGCGGCTTGCCGATCTGTTCCACGAG
The DNA here is from genome assembly GCF_016698665.1 of Devosia rhizoryzae. Classification (NCBI taxonomy): domain Bacteria; kingdom Pseudomonadati; phylum Pseudomonadota; class Alphaproteobacteria; order Hyphomicrobiales; family Devosiaceae; genus Devosia; species Devosia rhizoryzae. The sequence continues at coordinate 1,608,873 of NZ_CP068046.1, read as the reverse complement.
GCCGTCGCGCAGCACGACGATCTTGTCGGCCAGCGTCATGGCCTCGACCTGGTCATGCGTCACATAGATGATAGTGGTTTGCAGTTCCTTGTGCAGTCGCGCGATCTCGATGCGCATATGCACGCGCAATTCGGCATCAAGATTGGACAGCGGCTCATCGAAGAGAAAGACGTCCGGATTGCGGACAATGGCACGCCCGATGGCGACACGCTGCCGTTGGCCACCCGAGAGCTCCTTGGGATAGCGATCCATCAAGGGACCAAGCGCCAATATGCGGGCCGCAGCATCGACCTGACGCGCAATCTGCTCCTTGGGCACGCGCGCGAAGCGGAGCGCAAAGCCCATGTTTTCCCGCACCGTCATGTGCGGATAAAGCGCATAGGTCTGAAACACCATGGCAATGCCACGCTGGGACGGATCGACATCGTTCATGCGCTTGCCGCCGATCTCGAGGTCACCTTTGGAGATCGGCTCGAGCCCGGCAATCATGCGCAAGAGCGTGGACTTGCCGCAGCCCGACGGCCCGACGAAGACGACGAACTCTTTCGCTGCAATGTCGAGGTCGACGCCCTTGATCACCTCCAGCGACCCGAAGGATTTGCGAACGCCTCTAAGAGTTACGCTGCTCATGACCATTGCACCTATTTGACAGCGCCCAGCATGCCTTCGACGAAGCGGCGCTGGAGCAGGAAGAAAATGATGAGGGTAGGTAGGGTGGCAAGGATCGCGCCGACCATGACGACACCCCAGTCCGGCACATAGGCGGAGATCAGGCTGGCGGTGGCCAGCGTCAGCGTCTTCATCTCATTGGTCTGCAGGACGATGAGCGGCCAAAGATAATTGTTCCAATGCGTCATGAAGACGATGATCGTCGCCGCCGCATAGGTCGAGCGCATCACCGGCATGTAGACGAAAAGAAAGATCTGCCATTCCTTGAGGCCATCGATCTTGGCGGCGTCACGGAGTTCGTGCGGAAACGCCTTCGTCGCCTGGCGAAAGTAGAAGATGATGAAGATCGAGGCGACTGAAGGCAGGATGATCGCCTGGTAGGTGTTGATGAGCTTGAGGTTCGCCATCATGATGAAAAGCGGGATCATCAGTGCCGCAAACGGCACCGACAGCATCAGCAACAACCCGGCAAAGACCTTTTCGCGAAAGCGCGACCGGAAGATCTCGAACCCGTAACCAGCCAGCGACGAAATCACCAGCGTCAGGGCGGTACCCACCCCCGCGATAAAGAACGAGTTGAACATGAGCCGGGGCAGGTCGAGCGTTGTGACCAGCTTGCCGATATTGTCGAACAAGGCGGTGCCGAAGCTAGCCTTGCCCAGCGTCACATCGGCCGAAGTGTTGGTGGCGCCCACCACCATCCAGTAGAAGGGAAAAATAGAGACGAAAGCTGCCAGCGCGAGCAGGACATATTGGGCGGCACGGCCGATCGGGGCGAGGGGATTGCTCATGCGCGCCGATCCCGTGCCAGGAAGAACTGGATGACGCTGAGGATGCCCACCAGCACGACGATCACATAGGAGACCGTCGCCGCATAGCCGAAGCTCGGCATGAACTTGAAGCTGAGATTATAGATGTAGAGCGACAGCGTCAGCGTCGAGTCCGATGGCCCGCCGAGGGTAATGAGGTTGGGTTCGTCGAAGAGCTGCAACGTGCCGATGGTCGAAATCACGGTGGTGAAAAGGATCACCGGCTTCAGCATCGGCACCGTCAGATACCAGAACCGCGCCCAGGCCGGCACGCCATCGATGCGCGCCGCTTCGTAGATCGAGCGGTCGATGTTCTGCATGGCGGCGAGATAGAAGATCATGTTGTAGCCGGTCCATCGCCAGGTGATGGAGGCGACGATGACGACCTTGGCCCAGAACGGATCGGCCAACCACGGAATGGGCGATCCAATTAGACCAAGGTTCATCAGCATGTCATTGATGATGCCCTCCTGCCCAAACATCGAGCGGAAGACGACCGAATAGGCGACCAGCGATGTCACGCAGGGCAAAAAGATAGCGGTACGAAACCAGCTGCGGCCCCAAAGTTTGCTGTCGTTCAGCGCATTGGCGAATAACAGGGCCAGGATCAGCATGATCGGCACCTGGATCGCGAGGAATGTCAGCGTATTTGTCAGCGCCCGGAGGAACACCGGATCTTGAGTCAGTCGCATGACATTGGTGAAGCCGCCAAAGCTCATCACCATGCCCCGTCCGGTCTGCAAGCTCATCCAAAGCGACCACAAGATCGGATAGATCATGAAAAGGCCAAGCAGGATCAACGCCGGCGCAACAAACGCCCAGCCATTGATCTGCTCGCTGCGAGCCAGTTGTGATTGCGCCACCTGCTAACCCCCTCAGAATGCGCGTCGCCAACGGCTCCGCACTCGAAAGCGCGGAGCCGCGGGAGGCCGGAGGCGGCGAGCCCCCTCCGGGAACCGGGTGTTACTGGACCTGCTGGCGGACCTGGGCGTCGATCGCGGCAGCAATCTCGTCCACATTGCCGCCCGATGTCAGGGCAGGGATCTGGGCGATCACGGCGGCATCGGCTTCATTGGTGAAGATGCCGTAGTTGACCGCCGGGATCTGGCCGAGCCAATCGGAGAAGTTCTGCCAAACCGGTTCGCCGCCGAAGAAGTCGTCGCTTTCGGAATAAGCTGCGCCTTCGCGCGCCGCCATCAGCGAACCGACCGCACCCTGGTTGACCAGGATCTCCTGGTAGAAGTCAGCGTCCGAACCCCAAATTGTTGCGAGGAAATCGATCGCCTCTTCCTTGTTGGGAGCAGACGAGAGGACATACCAGCTCGAGCCGCCGAGGTTGGAGGCGTGCGTCGCGCCTTCAACGCCGTCGAGCTTGGGGAGGGGAGCAATGCCCCACATGCCCGACTGATCGGCATTGGCCTTGATCGTGCCCACCATCCAGACGCCGGTCGGCGTGGCAACGGTGTCACCCGAAGTGAACGAGCCGGTATATTCGGTCCAGCCTGCGACCGGCTTGGTAATGCCCGAGGCGACCAGATCCTGATAGGTCGAGAGCGCTTCCTTGAACACGGCATTGTCGGCGATGTTCACGCTGCCATCGGCGTTGAAATACCAGGAGCCAGCTGATTGCATCATGATGCGGATGATGCCTGCATCATTGGGGTCGAACGGCAGCAGCACCTTGCCGGTCTTTTCCTTCACATCGGTGCCGATCTCGATCAGGCGATCCCAAGTGATATCGGCGAGGTCGGCGGCGGTATAGCCGGCTTCTTCGAGCACGTCGGAACGATAGAAAAGGCCGGTAACGCCGGAGTCGAACGGCACCGAATAGGTCTGGCCGTTGAGCGTCGCGAGTTCGACCTTGTAGGGAGCAAAGTTGGAATAATCGATCTTGTCGGTCAGCGGCTCGAAGGCGCCCGGAAACGACTGGAGGTATTTTTGCGCGCCGTAATCTTCGATCAGCACAATGTCGGGAAGACCGTCGGTCGTGCCGGAGGCAAGCTGCGCCTGAAGCTTCTGCTCGAGGTCGGCCTTGGCGAAGTCGACAACGGTCACGGTCGTGTCGGGATGGTCTGCTTTGTAGATTTCGGCAGCCTTGTTCATGGTGGCGCCGTTGAAGTTCGGGTCCCAGGCCCAGACGGTGATTTCGCCAGCCGAAGCGGCGGCAACGGTGAACAAGCTGATGCCGGTCATGGTGACGGCAAGCGCGCGGGTCCACCGCGAAGTGGTGCGAGACATAGTATCCTCCCTTTTTGTTTGCTCTTCCTCCGAGCCCTACCTAAGCTAGTCATACTAATCGCCGCGTCGCTCTTAATCGGTATGCGGAATTGGCGGAAAGTAAGATGGACGGTCGCGTATATTACGAGCCACTCGTGGACGGCGTCGAACGCCTCCCGACTGAGTTGCAGATGTTCCATGGCGCGCCGCTGATCATGCGGGCAGCCCATTGGCACGCTCAGGTCGAGATCAATTTCATCGTTCGCGGCTGGGCCCATTACAAGATGAGCGGGCACGAAGCCACGTTCAGCCAGGGCGATCTTGCGCTGTTCTGGGGCGGGCAGCCGCATTGGCTCGATGAGGGGTCGGAGGACCTGGTCTACGCAGGCGGACACTTGCCGCTGGTGCACTTTTTCCGCTTGCGCCTGCCGTCAGATGTGCAGGCCAAGCTGATGAAGGGTGCAACCCTGGTCACGCACGCGACCGATGCTTCGGATCCGATCAACTTCGCCCGCTGGAATGCCTATGCCCGCTCTGGCGATTCGATAAAGGCGAGCCTCGCCGTCGATGAACTGCTGTTGCGCATCGAGCGGATCCGCTTCTCGCCCTACAGTCTTTTGCCCGAATTGCGTGCCGTCGAGGACAACGGCGGCCTCGATCACCACACCTCGCCTATCGTCGTGCGCATTTGCGAATACATCGCAGAGAATTTCCGCGAAGAGATCGATTCCATCGATATTGCGGTGGCGGCCGACATCCACCCCAAATACGCGATGACCGTCTTCAAGAAGTCGACGGGAATGACGCTCAACGACTATGTCAACCTGATGCGCCTGTCTTATGCGCAGGCCATGTTGATGCGCGACGACGCCAGCGTCTTGACCATTGCCATGGATAGCGGCTTCGGTTCGCTCAGCGCCTTCAACAAATCATTCCGTAAGGTCGCAGGCACGTCGCCAAGCGATTTCCGTCGCGACGTGCGAGGTCGGCCCGTCGCCGCAATAACGGCGCGCGACCTTGCACACCGGGCAGCGCTTTAGACGCGGCCCTGACCGAGCATGACCATGGCGATCAACGTCGCCGCGCCGATCAACCAGATAGCGCCTGCCAGCATGGCGAAGCCGCCGACGAAGTCGAGTTCAGGGTCGTTGGAACGAGCGTTCATGAGTTTCTCCTGCTGTAATCTACCCAATGTCGAAGGTAACATCCGGTTGCCTTGCCCGCTTGGCAAGCCTCACAATCCCTCCGCCACCGAAATTGAGGGTTGCGCTCTTCCGGTGGGTTGATTATTGGTCCGCCCAGTCGGGGCGTAGCGCAGCTTGGTAGCGCATTTGTCTGGGGGACAAAGGGTCGCAGGTTCAAATCCTGTCGCTCCGACCATTTCACCCAAAGTGTCGATTTCCATGCCGCTTGATCCGCATGACCTGCGAGATGCCATCGCGCTTTGGCCCCAGCTTGCCGGGGCGACGGGACGGCTGATCAACCATTCGGAAAATCACACGTTTCGCTTCGGCGACTATACGCTCCGCGTCCATCGTCCGGATTATCAGAGCCCCGAAACCATCGACAGCGAACTCGCCTGGCTCCAGGCGCTGCGCCGCGACACGGACCTGCCCATCGCAGAGCCGGTGCCGGGGGCCAATGGCCTTATGCTGCAGCACTTCAGGACCTCAGGAGGCGAGCCGCGCTACGCAGTGCTCTTCCGCTTCATTCGCGGCACCGAGCCGGATATGGGCAGCGACCTCACCGGGCTTTTTGCCAAACTTGGCACCTATGCCGCAACGCTGCACCAGCACGCGATTACCTGGCAGCGACCCCCGGCCTTCACGCGCCAAGCCTGGAATGCCGCGTCCATCCTTGATGCCGATGGGCTTTGGGGCAACTGGCGCGTCGCCCCAGGAGTAAACGGTGCCAATCGACCGCTTATCGAACAAGCTGTCAAAATCCTTCGAAGAAACCTCGATGCCTATGGCGCCGACCCTGAGCAATACGGCCTGATCCACGCCGATATGCGCCTCGGCAATCTGCTCGTCGACGGCGACACCGTTAGCCTCATCGATTTCGATGACTCGGGCTTTTGCTGGTTCACCTATGACTTTGCCGCCTCAATCTCGTTTTACGAGACGCACCCATCCGTGCCGGAACTTCGGAGGGCATGGCTCCAGGCCTACCAGCAAGTGCGGCCTCTCAGCCCAGCGGACATCGCCTCGCTCGATTCCATGATCTTGCTGCGTCGCCTCGCGCTCCTCGCCTGGATCGGCACGCATGCCGAAACCAAGTTGGCGCAACACCACGTGCCGGGCTTTGCGAAAGGCACGGCCGAACTCGCCGAGCGCTATCTCGTGCGCGGTTGAGCCTTTGCCGGGGCAGGGGTCTGCTCTGCTGGCCGCTGCCGCGTCGCCAGCCCAAGATTGTAGGCATTGACACCCCAGACCATGCCGAAGGCCAGCCACATATGGCGCCAATGTTCGCCCTCGTGCAGCGAACAACACATGACGACGCCGATCAGTCCGATCAGCAGCGCAATCGTGATCTCGTTGCGCGTGCGCCAGTAATTGTGGATGGAGATGACGACGCTCGAGATCACAAGCGTCAGCCAGGTGAACCCGCCGCCCCATCCGTAGTTCACGAATGAACTCAGCCAAATGTTGTGGATCGGTTCAGGGAAGACCTTCTCGAGCTGCAGCACGCCAACCCCGAGAGGATTGCTGAGGATCATCGGGATCACGAGCAGGTAGCGATTGTAGCGGCCCTGTTCACCAAGGTCATAAGCCTTGGCGAAGGTCAAACGGTCCAGCAGCTTTGCGGTGAACTCCGCGGAGCTTACGCTCGCGATTGCGAACAGGAGGGCGCCGATCACGACCACGCCCCCCAGCACCATGAACAATCGGCGGGGGTTCTTCCGGTAGTGAAAGACCAGATAGACGAGGAGGCAGAAGATCATGGCGACCGCGGCAATGCGCGAGAAGGACAGGAAAATGCCCAGCATGATCAATGCCATGCAGCCGAGGTAATAAAGCGTGCCGCCGCGCCCCTTGGAGAGGAAATAGGCGCAAAAAACGATGCCGGGAATGAGGAACGAGCCATACATGTTGGGATCGTCGATCAGGCCCTTGGCACGGCCGTCCCAGGTCAGAAGCTGCATCTGCGTCAGGAAACCGATTGTCCCCAGAACGCCGCCGATACAGCAGGAGACGATATAGACCTTCATGAAGGTCTCAAAATGCCGCTGCTTCCAGGTCATCGACACGAAGGCGGCGACAAAGGCAATCGAGATGGCGAAAGTCTTGGCGATCAATTCGAAGATCACGAAGGGTTCGCTGAGAAACGCCAGCGACGGCAGGATGAAGAACACGGCCCATGAGCCCAGGAGCAGCGTGAGGAACAAGGCCCGGCGGGAGATGATGGCCTGGGGCTGCAGGACGATATGGGCAAGCGTGAATAGGAACGACAGAATGAACAGCAGATCGACCGGCGAGGGTCGCATCAGCGTATAGTTCATCGCTAAAACGGCAATCCAGAACACCGCATTGCGGGTCGAAAAAAGGGCGAAGCGAAGCCCGCCATAGGTCGTGCCGAGAGCTTGCCCGCCATCGCGGGAGTCGAGAGTGGTCATGGTGCCAATCCGTATCCGAGCACGAATTCCATCGCGCCGAGGCCTTCGCAATCGGCTGCAGCCGAAGCGAAGTGGGTCTGCCGGTCTTCCGCATAGCAGCGGTAAACCGGCACGCTGCCGGCCTGCTCATCCGCAAAGAGCCAGCCCGCCGTGCGGTCACGTGAATAATCGGCACAGCTGCCGTCTTCTGCCAGCATCTGGTCGAGATGCCCCGCCCAATCGCTGGAACATTCGGCGATCTTGCGGCTCGCAATATTTTCCGGTGCCTTGGTCAGAAGATGTGCCACGACGGCGTCCTGCCGGTATCCGGCACGCTCCCCCGTCTGCGGCCCAGTCGAGGTCACGAAGCGGTTCTCATCGTCGACATATCGCGTCAGCGCAATTCCGGCCTGGACCAGCGGCGCCCCTGGCTCGACCGTCAGCGACACTTCCTGGTGCACGAGGTAGCGGTCCTCGAAACCCTTGTCGGACGGCACGAAGATATAGCTGAGGAGGAACCGCTGCCCGACGGAATTGCTGCCGGTTTCGGGATCCACGATGGTGCTATAGCCAACCAGCTCGGTCTTTGCCGGACGCTCCCACTCGGTGCCATCCACCGGCAGGATCGGTTCGGCAACATCGGCGAATTCGAGCTTGTCGCGCGACAGCGACAACCGCACCCCGCCAAACCAAGGATCGTTGGCGACCGCGGCCACCAGATCGAAGTCGCGGAGATATCCTGCACCCGTCCCCACAAAACCGATATCGGTGGCGTGTCCATCGAGGCCCGGCTCGGTCCAGCTGCCTTCAAAATATTTGCGCCAGTCGGTCGGCAGGCCCAAGGGCGCGCGTGCAACAATGGTCTGCCAGTCGCTGGCCCTGAGGCAATAGGCGTAGAGAAAACCGTCCCCGCCATCGAGCATCGAGCAGTCGCCTTCGCCGGTGGTGAAACCCACCTTGGGCGCGTCCGCACCGCTGATGACCGTTCCGAGATCCGTCCAGGTGAGCCCGTCGTCCAGCGACCGAGCGATGGCCATTGTCTTGTCGGTCTGCCCGCCCGGCCCATAATTGCAGATGCTTTCCTGATGCACGAAGCCCAGAACCTCGTCGCCATTGCGCACGGTCGAGGTCAGCCAGCGCCCGCATTCCTCGGGCTCACCGGGGTTGCCGGGTTCGAGCACGGCCCGCCGCTCGCCACCCATGTCATAGATGTCAACGCCATCCACCGCATAAGTCGCGCCATTGGCGCTGAAGCCGCGGATCCTGCCGTCGGGCAGGCGGAGCGCGGTAAACGAGGCGTCCAGTTCATCGGGGAAGGGGCCGCGTACCACGACCGGCGGACCCACGCGAATGCTGAGGCACTCGATGCACAGTTCACCCATGGTCTGCGCAGACGCGCCGGGCATCCCGCAAGCGAACAGCGCCGCCATACCAGCCGTGCCCAAAAGTGCCTTCCTCATAGGCCCGCTCAATAGGCGTTCTTGGAGGTGAACAGGCGGATCGGCGTCATCACCAGAATGTAGATATCGAGGAGGATCGACCAGTTCTCGATATAATAAAGGTCGTGGTTCACGCGCTGCATGATCTTGTCGATCGTGTCGGTCTCGCCCCGCCAGCCATTGATCTGCGCCCAGCCAGTGATTCCCGGCTTGACGCGATGGCGAGCGAAATAGCCTTCCACCGCTTCATAATAGAGCTTGTTATCCGCCTTGGCGTGCAGCGCATGCGGACGCGGACCGACCACCGACAGCTCGCCCTTGAGTACATTGAAGAGCTGCGGCAGTTCGTCGATCGACGTCTTGCGGATGAAACGGCCAACACGGGTCACGCGCGGATCGTCCCGCGTCACGAGCTTGGATGCGTTGGCGTCGGTCCGGTCGGTATACATCGAGCGGAACTTGTAGATGTCGATCAGCTCATTGTTGAAGCCATGCCGCTTCTGCCGGAACAGGACGGGTCCCTTGCTCTCGAGCTTGATGGCGATTGCGGTGATGATCATCACTGGCGACAGCAGGATCAGCGCGAAGAGCGCAACGGCGCGGTCGAAGACTGCCTTGAACACCAGGTTCCAGTCCGAGATCGGCCGGTCCGCCATGTCGAGAACCGGCAATTCGCCGACATAGGAATAGGCTTTTTCGGTGAACTTGAGCTTGCTCGAATGGGCTGAAAGCCGGATGTCGACCGGCAGCACCCAAAGCTGGGTCAGCATGTCGAGCACGCGCTTTTCTGCCGAAAGGGGCATGGAGACAATGACGAGGTCGACGGGCGTGCGCCGCGCGAATTCGATCAGGTCCGACACTCGACCGAGCTTCTTGTGGCCTAGAACCTCGTCCGGCGAACGCTCGCCCTCGCGGTCGTCGAAAAGGCCCAGGAGGTTGATGTCGCGCGATGCGCCAGCTTGGATCTGCTGGATCAGGATGGCCGCGTCGTTTCCGCCGCCAACGATCGCCGTCCGCCGCTTCAGCCGGCCCTGCTCAGTCCAGCGCTGCACCAGGATGCGCAACAGCATGCGGTAAATAACCAGCGTCCCGGCGCCTGATAGGAGCCAGGTGATCAGCCAGAAGCGCGAGATCAGGTCGCTCGCCTTGAACAGGAACACGCCAACCATCAGCACGACCATCACCGCCGTCCAGGCGCCGATGATCCGTCCCAGCTGCGAGTAAAGCGTGCGGTAGGCAGAGATGCGGTGGAGGCGAACGGCATTAAAGACGACGTTGGCCAAAAGCACCGTCGTCAGAATGACGGGGATGTAGACCGCGTCGCTGTTGGGATTGATGTAGGCGGCGTGAATGCCATAGCCCAGCAGCGCCAGAAGTGCGGCCTCGGCCACCTGGGCTACACCTGTAATGACCGTCCCTGACAGAGAAGATTCAACCGGCGCGGCGATGATCGCTTCCGCCTGCGGCGTCAGCCGCTGCTCCTGGTCGACCGGCTGCCGCGTGGCGTGGTCGGTGATAGCCTTCTGAGGGTCGACGCGATACATGAGACACTACCGGCACACTTCGGGTGTGGGCATTTTCGGTCACATGCGTTTAAGTTCAATGAAATCCGGCGTCTGCTTTGTGTCAACCGCCCAGGTAGAGTGCCTCGATGCGGTCGGTCATGCGCGCCATCGAAAATCCGGCGGCGACATGCGCCAGGCGACTATTCATTTCCGCGCGGGCTTTTTCAGGATCGTCCAGTGCGCTCTGCATGGCACCGCGTAGCGCCAGCACGTCCTCAGCCGGCACCAAGCTGTTCGCCGTAGGCCCAAATATTTCGGGAATGCCGCCGACATTGGTGGAAATGACCGGCAATTGTGCCGCGGCCGCTTCAAGAACCACATAGGGCAGGGACTCGGCGTGCGACGGAACGACGGCGATACGTCCCTTGGCGAAGGTCGGCCGCGCCGGCTGCGCACCCAGCAAGAACACCCGTCCGCCAAGCCCAAGCTGGTCGATCTGCGCTTCGAGCGACCCACGCTCCGCGCCGTCGCCAGCCATGACCAGGGTCGCCCCCGACCCATCTGCCCGTTTGACCCCGCTCAGAGCAGCGATAAGCGTGAATATGCCTTTAAGAGCCCGCAACTCGCCGACAAAGACGAAGTCTGCAGCATCCACATTGGGCTTCACGGGCACGAACTCTTCCTGCCGCAACCCATTGTGGATGATCTCGGTGCGGCAACTCGGCTCACCGATCAGTGCCGAATACGTCTTTCTGGCATAGGCACTCTCGAAGATGATGGCCGAGGTCTTGGCCATCAAGATGCGCTCGAGGCTGTGAAACAGCCGGCCCGGTGCTGAAGTCTTAGGGTAGTGCAAAACCCCGCCATGCGGCGTGTAGAAGACCTTTGCCCGCGAAAGCCCATATTTGGCCA